>NZ_JBYSZW010000039.1:0-76820 GCF_058787575.1 Cupriavidus sp. FW305-3-2-15-C-LB2 | reverse complement strand
CGCCCGACCTGCCGCCGCCGCCCCGGCACCCGCCACTCCCACGCCACCCACCAAGACCGTCACCCTGCCCGACCGCGGCCGCGTCAGCCTGTCCGAGTACCGGACCCGCATGCGCGAACAACTGATGAAGACCGAGAACGCCACCAGCGACGTGGCGGACTGCGCCGCCCACGCCAGCTGGGTGGTGCCGCGCTCGGCCAGCTACGATGCATTGAAGATCCCCACCGGCGCGCTCGCCGCGGGACAGGCCACGACCGAGCCATGGAGCGGACGCTTCTCGCCCGGCAAGCAGGCCGTACCGGTCAGCTCGGTGGTCACCTTCGCCGCCACCGCGCACAAGCGCCGCGGCAGCGACGACTGGCAGCCGGTGAAGGTGCGCTGCGGTTATGACGACGGGATGATGCTGGCGTATGAGCTGCTGGACAGCGGCGGCGCCACCATCAGCGAACCGGCTGCCGCGCCGGCCGTGCCTGCTGCTACGCAAGCTTCGGCAAGCAAGAGCCGCAAGGGGGCCAAGGGCAAGAGCACGGCATCGAAGTCAAGCAAGGCGACGGCGTCCAGGTCGTCGAAGTCAACGAGCGCCAAGTCCACCTCCGGCTCGGCCAAGACGACCAGCAAGGCCAGGAAGAAGCAATAGGCGCAAAGCGGGCGCACCGCGTCCGCGCCAACGCCGTTCCGGCGCACCCGGTTTCGTCCGGTTGGGCCGTTTGCGTTGGCTCAGCCCAGGTAGTCCAGGATCGCCTGCAGCATCGCCGTCCCCAGCAGCGCGCTGCGCGCGCCGTTCCAGCCGACCGCCGGATCCGGCAGGTCGGCATTGTCCTTGAACGGCATCTCCAGCGTCAGCGCCAGGCAGCCGAAGGTATGCCCGATGTACTTGGACGCCAGCTTGAGCGCATCCGCGTTGTACTTGCTGGCCGCGTAGCCGTGCACATCCTGGAAATCCGGCGAGACCCGCTTGAAGGCCTCGATAAAGCGCTGCTGCTCGCGCCGGCGCGCCTCGGTAAAGCCCGGCAGCATCTCGCTGCCGGCGACGAAGTTGTACGGCAGTCCCTCGTCGCCATGGATGTCGAAGAACATGTCGCAGCCGCTGGCCTCGATGGCGCGGCGCACGTGGTAGACCTCGGGGCTGGTATCCGGGCTCGGCGCCATCCACTCGCGGTTCAGGTTGGCGCCGGCGGCGTTGGTGCGCAGGTTGCCGCGCGCCGAGCCGTCCGGGTTCATGTTCGGCACGATATGGAACACCGCGCGCTCCAGCAGCTTGCGCGCAACCGGGTCGCCCGCCCACATGCCGGTGCCGGTCAGGCGCTGCAGCACGCCTTCGACAAACCATTCGGCCATGCTCTCGCCCGGGTGCTGGCGCGCGATCATCCAGATGGTCTTCTTGCCGGGGCCGGGCTGGCCCAGCGTGACGCGGGTCATGTCGCGCCCGTCCACGGTGCTGCCCAGGTGCGACAGCCGCGCCAGCGGCGAGCGCTGGCAGCTGGCGAGCAGCGACAGGTGGCGCTCATCCGGATACGGCTCGAAATACGCAAACCAGATGCTGTCGTGCTCGGGCGTGAATTCCACCGTCATCACCTGGCCGTCAAAGCGCGTCGGCACGCGGAACCAGTTGGCGCGGTCGTACGAAGCCACCGCGCGGTAGTCGCGCCATCCGTCCGGGTAGGTGCAGTCGCCGGCGTTCAGGAAGTGCATCCGGCACGCCTGCCCCGCCGCGCCCTGCAGGCGGAAATGGAACCATTGGCGGAAGTCGGCGTGCGAATCGGCGCGGATGCGCAGGCGGATATCGTCGGCGCGGTCGAGCGCCTCGACCTCGATGGCGCCGGAGTCGAATTGCGAAGAGATGTGCAAGGCGGCAGGCATGGCTGGCAGTCTCGTGGCGATGGGTTTCAGTCTTCCAGGCGGCGGCGGAACACCCAGCGGGTGGTATCCGAGGCCGCGGCGTCGAAGGCGTAGCCGTCTTCGGCAAAGCGCTTGAGCTTTTCCGGCTCGGTCACGCGCTGCGTCACGGCGTAGCGCGCCATGGTGCCGCGCGCGCGCTTGGCGTGGAACGAAATGATCTTGTAGCGGCCGCCCTTCCAGTCCTCGAACACCGGCGTGACGATCCTGGCCTGCAGCACCTTGGGCCGCACCACCTTGAAATATTCTTCCGAGGCCAGGTTGACCAGCACCGGCGCGCCTTCCTGCCTAAGCGCGGCCATGTCGGCGTTGATCATCTGCGTGACATCGTCGCCCCAGAACGCGTACAGGTCCTTGCCGGCAACGTTGTCGAGGCGCGTGCCCATCTCCAGCCGGTAGGGCTGCATCCAGTCCAGCGGGCGCAGCACGCCGTACAGGCCGGACAGGATGCGCAGGTGCTTCTGCGCAAAGCCGAGGTCGTCGGCCGACAGCGTTTTCGCGTCGAGGCCGTCGTAGACGTCGCCATTGAAGGCCAGCACCGCCTGCTTGCTGTTGGCCGCGGTGAACTCCGGCGACCAGTCTCCGTAGCGCGTCACATTGAGCACCGCGAGCTTGTCGGAGATGTCCATCAGCGCGCCCACATCCTGCGGCGCCAGCTTGCGCAGGCGCTCGATCAGCGTGGCGGAACGGTCGATAAAGCGCGGCAGCGTATGGGTCTTGAGGCGCGGCGGAGTCTCGTAGTCCAGCGACTTGGCGGGAGACAAAACGATGAGCATGGCAAAATCGCGGCAGTAGCCAAGGACAAACAAGCCAAGATTGTAGCGAATGCGCCTCGACACCACCGCAACCACCCTCTTCGCCAGCCCCGCCGGCGTCACATCTGCGCCGCGCGTGGTGCTGGACTCCAACATCTGGGTGGACCTGCTGGTCTTCCGCGACCCGCATGTGGAGCCGATCCGCACCGCGCTTGAGGCCGGCACCATCGCCCCGGTGATCCGCGCCGACTGCCGCGAGGAACTGCGGCGGGTGCTGGCCTATCCGCAATTTGCCCGCTTTGACATCGATATCGATGCCGCGCTGGCCACCGTCGACCGCCTCGCCAGCCTGGAAGCCGCGCCGCCGCAGGCCGACTACGACGCCATCCGCCTGCCCCGCTGCAAGGACACCGACGACCAGAAGTTCGTTGAGCTGGCGCACTTTGCCGGCGCCGCCTGCCTGGTATCGAAGGACAAGGCCGTGCTCAAGCTGCGCACCCGCCTGCGCCGCAGCAGCGGCGTGGAAGTGATGACGCCGCCGGCCTTCGGCGCCTGGCTGGCCACGCTTGGCGCCGCCAGCGCCGCCGATCCGCTTTAGAATGTCGGCTCCCGGCGCCGCCTACGTGGTGGCGCCGCACGCCTGATCGCATCCCGTCCCCACCGCATCGACACGTTCGCATCATGTCCGCAGACACCACCCACACCCAGTTGACGCCGCTGACCCCGCCGCCCTCGCGCCTGCCCGCAGTCGGCACCACCATCTTCACCGTGATGTCCGCGCTGGCCACCGAGAAGAACGCCGTCAACCTGGGCCAGGGCTTCCCGGACTTCGACTGCGACCCCAGGATCGTCGATGCCGTGACCGCCGCCATGCGCGCCGGCCATAACCAGTACCCGCCGATGGCGGGCGTGCCGCGCCTGCGCCAGGCCGTCGCCGCCAAGATCGCCAGCCTCTATGGCCACCAGTACAGCTGGGACACCGAGATCACCGTCACCGCCGGGGCCACCCAGGGCATCCTGACCGCGATCCTGTGCGCGGTGCATCCGGGCGACGAGGTGATCGTGCTGGAGCCGTGCTACGACAGCTACCTGCCCGCGATCGAGCTGGCCGGCGCCACCGCCGTGCCGGTCACGCTGGAAGCGCCGGAATTCCGCGTGCCCTTCGACAAGCTGGCCGCCGCGATCACGCCGCGCACGCGCATGATCCTGATCAACACGCCGCACAACCCCACCGGCACGATCCTGCGCGCGGCCGACATGGACCAGCTGGCGCAGATCCTGGCCGGCACCGACATCCTGCTGCTCTCGGACGAGGTCTACGAGCACATGGTCTACGACGGCCAGCAGCACGCCTCGGTCTCGCGCCATCCTGAGCTTGCGCGCCGCAGCTTCGTGATCTCCAGCTTCGGCAAGACCTATCACGTGACCGGTTGGAAGGTCGGCTACGTGGCCGCGCCGGCCGCGCTGATGGCCGAGTTCCGCAAGGTGCACCAGTTCAACGTGTTCACGGTGAACACGCCGGTGCAGCATGGCCTGGCCGACTACATGGCCGATCCCGCGCCCTACCTGCAGCTGTCGGCGTTCTACCAGGCCAAGCGCGACTTCTTCCGCGCCGGGCTGGCCAACAGCCGCTTCAAGCTGCTGCCGTCGGACGGCACCTACTTCCAGTGCGTCGACTACTCGGCCATTTCCGACCTGAGCGAGGCCGACTTCGCCATGTGGCTGACGCGCGAGATCGGCGTGGCCGCGATCCCGGTCTCGGCCTTCTACACGCAGCCGCGTGAATCGGGCGTGGTGCGTTTCTGCTTTGCCAAGAAGGAAGAGACGCTGGCGCTGGCGCTGGAGCGGCTGGCCAGGCTGTGATGAAAACAAAAACGCCCGCGATGAATTCGCGGGCGTTTTTTACACATGCGGCAGTTCACGCCGCTTCGCTTACTACTTGCTGCGGCTCGCCATCAGCTCAAGATTGGCCTTGCGGTCGGCATTGACCTTCTGCACCGATTCACGCGCCGACAGCGTCTTCAGGTAGTCCTTGACCGGCAGGTCGGCCAGCAGGTCGGTGCCGTAGATGATCTTGGTGCACGACGACACCAGCGGCAGGTGCGCCGCGGCGGCGCAGTCGGCCAGCGTGAAGGTGTCGCCGGCGATATACGGCGAGAACTTCGCCAGCTTGGCGAAGGCGGGGACATAGCGCGTCAGCAGCTTGTGCTGGCGGTCCTTGACGCCATCGCTGACCTTGCCGCCGAAGAATGCCTCGGGGTACAGCTCGCGCGCGGTCAGCTCCAGGTACAGTTCCATGAAGACGACGATCTCGCGCACCTTGGCGGCCTGGTACGGGTCGAGCGGCAGCAGCGGCGTCTGCGGATAGGCCGCCTCGACGTAGTCGACGATGGCTTCGGACTCGCACAGCGGGCCGGATTCGGTGATGATGTAGGGCACCTTGCCCGCGGGCGTGGCCGCCAGGTCGGTCTGGCCGATCCAGGCCAGCACCTCTTCGAACGGCACGTTCTTTTCCAGCAGCGCCAGCTTCACTTTGTTGTAGTAGTTGCTGGCGGCAAAACCGCAGAGCTTCAGCATGTCGTCTCTCTCCGTTATTGGAATGATCCCCGCATCGCACGGTGCGGATGTCGGGTGATTGTGGACCATCCGGGGTCTGCAGTGTACCGGCTGGCCGATCAGCGCACGCCGCCTGCCCCGCCGGACTGTTGCGGAAGGTGCAAAAAACGTACGATCGTGCTAATTTAACCACAACTTTTGGGGCAACTGATGAGCACTTTCACCATCGATACGCTGGGTATCGTCGGCACCGGCGCCATGGGCCGGGGCATCGCGCAGATCGCCGCGCAGGCGGGCCTGACCGTCAACCTGTACGACGCCAACCCGCAAGCCGTGGCCGCCGCGCGCCAGTACCTGCAGGACACGCTGGCCAAGCTCGCCGACAAGGGCAAGATCAGCGCCGCCGACGCAGAGGCCACGCTGGCCCGCGTCAAGCCCTGCGGCACGCTGGAAGACCTGGCCGGCTGCGACATGGTGCTGGAAGCCATCGTCGAGAAGCTGGAGGTCAAGCGCGACCTGATCGCCAAGCTCGAAGCGGTCCTGCGTGAAGACGCCGTCATTGCCTCCAACACGTCGTCGCTGTCGATCACCGCGATCGCCGTGGGTTCAAGGCACCCGGGCCGCATCGCCGGCTACCACTTCTTCAACCCGGTGCCGCTGATGAAGGTGGTCGAGGTCATCGACGGCCTGTCGGGCAACCCCGCGGTGGGCGACGCGCTGATGGCGCTGTCGCGCCGCATGGGCCATACGCCGGTGCGCTGCAAGGACATGCCAGGCTTTATCGTCAACCATGCCGGCCGCGGCATGAATATCGAAGGCCTGAAGGTCGCGCAGGAAGGCGTGGCCGGATTTGCCGACATCGACAACATCATGCGCGAGCAGGCCGGCTTCCGCATGGGCCCGTTCGAGCTGATGGACCTGACCGGGCTGGACGTGTCGCACCCGGTGATGGAATCGATCTACAACCAGTTCTACCAGGAACCGCGCTACCGTCCCTCGCCGATCACCGCGATCCGCGCGGTCGGCGGGCTGATCGGCCGCAAGGCGGGTGCTGGTTTCTATTCGTATGCCGATGGCCAGAAGCAGGTGCCGGCAGCCGCCGCGGTGCCGGGCGCACGTCCGTCGAGCGTGTGGGTCAGCCACGCCAGCGAGCGCGGCCACGCCATGGTGACCAAGCTGCTGGGCGCGCTGGGCGTGACCCCGGAAGGCGGCAACAAGCCGTCGGCCGACGCGCTGATCATCGTCACCCCGCTGGGCCTGGACGCCACCACCAGCGCGCTGCAACAGGGCCTGGACCCGGCCCGCACGGTTGCCATCGACACGCTGCTGCCGTTCGAGGCCACCAAGCGCCGCACGCTGATGACCACGCCGGCCACCAGCGCCGCCGCCCGCGATGCCGCGCACGGCCTGTTCGCCAGCGACGGCGTGCCGGTCACGGTGATCCGTGATTCGGCCGGCTTCGTCGCGCAGCGCGTGCTCTGCTGCATCATCAATATCGCCAGCGATATCGCGCAGCAGCGCATCGCCACGCCGTCGGACATCGACCTCGCCGTCAACCTGGGCCTGGGTTATCCCAAGGGCCCGCTGGCGCTGGGCGATGCGGTCGGCCCGCAACTGGTGCTGGAGACGCTGCGCAACATGGAAGCGCTGACCGGCGACATGCGCTACCGCCCGAGCCCGTGGCTGTGGCGCCGTGCCGGCCTGGGCCTGTCGCTGCTGGCCGAAGAGCAGTAAGCCCGCCACCGCCCCACCGACCGAGCCACGCCCATGCCCGCACAGCTGCTTTCCCACCGCGTCGATTCGACCCTGGTGCTGACCATCTCGAACCCCGAGGCACGCAATGCGCTGCACCCGGACATCTACGCGGCCTCGCAGCAGGCGCTGGATCAGGCCGCCGCCGATGACTCGGTGCGCGCGGTCATCATCACCGGCGCCGACGGCATTTTCTGCGCCGGCGGCAACCTGAACCGGCTGCTCGGCAACCGCAGCCAGCCGCAGGAGGTGCAGGCCGCCAGCATCGCCCTGCTGAACGGCTGGGTCGAGTCGCTGCACGCCTTTCCCAAGCCGATCATCGCGGCAGTGGAAGGCGCGGCCGCGGGCGCGGGCTTTTCGGTGGTGCTGGCGTGCGATTTCGTGGTGGCGGCCAGCAATGCCAAGTTCGTGATGGCCTATGTCTCCGTGGGGCTCACGCCCGACGGCGGCGGCTCGTATGAGATCGCACGCGCGCTGCCGCGCCCGCTGGCCAGCGAGCTGATGATGGAAGGCAAACCGGTGGACGCGGCGCGGCTGGCGCAGTTCGGGCTGGTCAACCGCGTCACCGAGCCGGGCCAGGCCCTGGACGAGGCCCTGCGCCTGGCCGCTGGCCTTGCCCGCCAGTCGCCGCACGCCGTGGGCCGCATCAAGGCCCTGATCAACCACGCAGCCACCGCATCGCGCGCCGAACACCTGCTGGCCGAGCGCGACAGCTTCGTCGCCGCGCTGCACCACCCCGACGGCGGCGAAGGCATCAGCGCCTTCCTGGAAAAGCGCAAGCCGCAGTACCTCTGAAGCCGGGCGCCGGACGCCTGGCTTTACCCGAACGGCCAGCCCGCGACAGACGGGCATGCCGCACAATGCAAGGAGACAACGCATGGAACTGCCGCCGCCCTCGCGTCGCCGCATCTACCTGATGCGGCATGGTGCCGTTTCATATTTCGACGAGGCCGGGCGCCCTGCCCTGCCCGAGATGGTGCCGCTGAACGAGACCGGTCGCATGCAGGCGACCGCCGCCGGCCGCGCCTTTGCCGCCGAACAGATCCGCTTCGACCGCGTCATCGTCAGCGGACTGCCGCGCACGGTGGAGACCGCGGAGCGCGTGCTGGCCGAGCTGCCGGAGATGGACGGCATCGTGCCTGAAGTCTGGCCCGCGCTGCAGGAGATCCGCGGCGGCGACCTGTCCGCGATTGCCGACCAGGACCTGCGCGACGCCTTCGTCGGCGCCTTCGAAGGCGAAGTCCCGGAAGACAAGCGCTTCCTCAACGGCGAGACCATCGGCCAGTTCCTCGACCGCGTGCTGCCCGCGCTGGAGCGCCTGCGCGCCGATCCCGACTGGGACACCGCGCTGATGGTGCTGCACGGCGGCACCAACCGCGCCATCCTGTCGCAGGCCATCACCTGCGGGCGGCGCGTGTTCTTCGGCTCGCTGCTGCAGACCGCGGGCTGCATCAATGTGCTCGACATGGGCGACGGCCCGCTCGACTGGGTGGTGCGCATGACCAACTACTCGCCGCCCACGCCCGTGCACAGCGGCACGCGCCACACCACCATGGAAGTGCTGCTGCACCAGTATTTGCGCGGACGCCAGCCGCAGGGCTGAGCGCGCCGCGGACTTGATCGAATCCCAACCGATACCGAACAGAAAACCAACGGAGACAGCATGACCAGCAACGTATCGCACTTCGAGGGCACGCGCCCGGTGGCGGACCAGCAGCGCTTCGACACCGACGCGCTGGAAGCCTGGATGCGCCAGCACGTGGAGGGCTTTGCCGGCCCGCTGACCGTGGAGCAGTTCAAGGGCGGCCAGTCCAACCCGACCTTCAAGCTGGTCACGCCGGGCCAGACCTACGTGATGCGCGCCAAGCCCGGCCCCAAGAGCAAGCTGCTGCCTTCGGCGCACGCGATCGAGCGCGAATACCGCGTGATGGCCGCGCTGGCCGGCAGCGACGTGCCGGTGGCGCGCATGTACGCGCTGTGCGAGGACGAGTCCGTGATCGGCCGCGCCTTCTACATCATGGAGTTCGTCGCCGGCCGCGTGCTGTGGGACCAGTCGCTGCCGGGCATGAGCACCGCCGAGCGCAGCGCCATCTACGACGAGATGAACCGCGTCATCGCCGCGCTGCACACGGTCGACTACAACGCCATCGGCCTGGGCGACTACGGCAAGCCCGGCAACTACTTCCAGCGCCAGATCGAGCGCTGGACCAAGCAGTACAAGCTGTCCGAGACCGAATCGATCCCGTCGATGGACGCGCTGATGGACTGGCTGCCGCAGCATATCCCGCAGGAAGACGCCGACCTGACCTCGATCGTGCACGGCGACTACCGGCTGGACAACCTGATGTTCCACCCGACCGAGCCGCGCGTGCTGGCGGTGCTGGACTGGGAACTGTCCACGCTGGGCCACCCGATGGCCGACTTCAGCTATCACTGCATGAGCTGGCATATCGCCCCGGGCCAGTTCCGCGGCATTGCCGGCGTTGACTTCGCCGCGCTGGGCATCCCCGACGAAGCCAGCTACCGCCGCCTGTACGAGCAGCGCACCGGCCGCCCGATCACGGGCGACTGGAACTTCTATCTGGCCTTCAGCATGTTCCGCATCGCCGGCATCCTGCAGGGGATCATGAAGCGCGTGGTGGACGGCACCGCGTCGTCGGCGCAGGCGCTGGACGCAGGCAAGCGCGCGCGGCCGATGGCGGAGATGGGGTGGCAGTACGCACAGAAGGCGAAGGGCTGACGCGGCAACTGCTGCAGCAAAAGAAGACGGGCGCCGAGGCGCCCGTTTTTCATCTGCATCGCGCGACGCTCAATCCCCCAGCGCCACCCCTTCCCGCCGCGGGTCCGCACCACCGGCCCACACCACCTTGCCGTCAGGCCCCTGCTTGCGCATGATCGCCTGCGTGCCGCTGGTCATCTCGATCTCGGCCACCTGGTGGCCGCGCTGCTGCAGTGCCTGCACCAGGCCCGGCGAGACCAGCCCCTTCTCCACCTCGGTCGGGCCGTTGCGGCTGCCGAAGTTGCCCATGCCGATGGCGGCCTGCACGTCCATGTTCCAGTCCAGCATGCCGACCAGGGTCTTGGACACATACTCGATGATCTGCGAGCCGCCCGGCGAACCGACCGTGGCGACCAGCTGGCCGCTCTCGCGGTCGAACACCAGCGTCGGCGCCATCGACGAGCGCGGGCGCTTGCCCGGCTGCACGCGGTTGGCCACCGGCTTGCCGTTCTCGCTCGGCACGAAGGAGAAATCGGTCAGCTGGTTGTTCAGCATGAAGCCGCGCACCATCAGATGGGAGCCGAAGTACGACTCGATCGTGGTGGTCATTGAAATCGCCCCGCCGCGGCCATCGACCGCAACGATCTGCGAGGTGGAGACGCGCGGCGGTGAACGGTCGGGCGCGTAGGCCATCGCCGTGCCCGGCGGCACCCCCGGCTGGGCCTTGCCCATGCTCTTGTCGCCGATCAGCTCCGCGCGCGTGGCAAGGTAGGACGGGCTGACCAGGCCGGTCACGTTGACTGGCACGAAGTCGGCATCGGCCACGTACAGGCCACGGTCGGCGTAGGCCAGGCGGTCGGCTTCGGAGATCGCGTGGACCGCGTCGGGATTGGCCTCCATCACCGCCGGCGTATTCACGCCCTGCGGCTTGAGCGCGGCCAGCGCGTACTTGGGATTCTTGGTCTCGAGCGCCTGCAACGTGCCCAGGATCTGCGCGATGGCGATGCCGCCCGACGACGGCGGCGGCATGCCGCAGATCTTCCAGCGCTTGTAGTCGGTACAGACCGGCACGCGCTGCTTGGCCCGGTAGCTGCCCAGGTCAGCCAGCGACAGCGAGCCGGCATTGCTGCCGCCGTTGACCTTGGCGACGATATCGCGCGCGATCGGCCCGTTGTAGAGCACGCCGGCACCGCGCCGGGCGACATCGCGCAGGGTCTGCGCCAGCTTCGGGTTCTTCAGCACCGTGCCGGCCGGCTTGGGCTTGCCCTGTGCATCCAGGAAGTACGCGGCCATCTCCGGCGAATTGGCCAGGAACTTGTCGGCAGCCACCTGCGTGTACAGCCGCTGCGAGATCGGGAAGCCCTTCTCGGCCAGGTCGATGGCGGGCTGGAACAGCTTGGCCCACGGCAGGCGGCCGTGCTTCTGGTGTGCCATTTCCAGCGCGCGCATCACGCCGGGCGTGCCGACGGAGCGTCCCCCGATCTGGGCCTCGCTGAACTCCATGGGCTTGCCGTCGGGGCGCAGGAACAGGTTTTCGGTGGCGCCGGCAGGGGCGGTCTCGCGGCCGTCGAAGGCCTGAACGTTCTTGCCGTCCCAGTACATGATGAAGGCACCGCCGCCGATGCCGGTGGCCTGCGGCTCGACCAGCGTCAGCACGGCCTGCATCGCGATGGCGGCGTCGATGGCCGAGCCGCCCTGGCGCAGGATGGCGCGCCCGGCCTCGCTCGCCAACGGGTTGGCCGCGGCAGCCATGTGGCGCTGCGCGTAGACGGTGGACATGCCCGGGCGATACCCGGAGGCAACTTCCGGGGCCGGCGGCATCGCGGCAGGCGGTGTCGTGGCCGACGGCGCGGCCGGCGCTGCGGGCGCGGCGGTCCCTCCGCCCTGGGTACCACAAGCACCGAGCAGCGCAGTCAGGGCAAGGGCCAGCGCGCCGCGCCACGCCATCGAAGAGAGGTCAGGGTGAGCCATGCGATATCTCCTGGGGAAGGATCAAACGATTGTAGTGGCGATCGGAGCATCCTGGGGCAAGAAAGTCTGACTGCCGCCACATGAGGGAGCCACATGCAGTTGCAAAAAAATTCTCCCGGCTTAACCCCGACCTCTCGCCAGCACCGTTTCATCGACAGGCCGTCATGACCGAGAACCCGCCCCGCGGCCGCTCAGGAGAACAATATGCAACTTCGCGCACCGGCCATCATTTCCAGTTTTGCCGCCGCTCTGGTGTTGTCGGCTTGCGGCGGGCATTCGCCGTCGCTTCCCCCGGAAGTGGCCCAGCCTGTGCCGCCGCCCGCGGCCCCGGCGCCCACGCACGACCACGCCGCCAAGGCTGGCCAGGTGGCACCCGCCATGGAAATGCACGCCATCGCCCCGCGCGCCCCGCTGGCGATGCCCTACCACCTTCCACCGCCGGTACCAGCCGAGCGCGAACGCTACGGCGCCATCGAGGAAAACGGCGTCAGGCTGGTGGCGCAGGCGCCGGTATCCACCTTCAGCATCGATGTCGATACCGGCAGCTACAGCAATATGCGCCGCATGCTCAATGCCGGACGCATGCCGACGGCGGATGCGGTGCGCGTGGAGGAGTTGCTGAACTACTTCCCCTATGACTATGCCCAGCCCGCCGACGGCCGCCCGTTCGCCGTGCATGCCGCGCTGGCGCCCGCGCCCTGGCACCCGGCCAATGTGCTGCTGCGCATCGGCATCAAGGGCAAGGACATGGCCAGCGGCGCGCTGCCGCCCGCCAACCTGGTATTCCTGGTGGATGTGTCGGGTTCGATGAATTCGCCGGACAAGCTGCTGCTGCTGAAGTCCTCGCTCAAGCTGCTGGTGAACAAGCTGCGGCCGCAGGACCGCATCACGCTGGTCACCTATGCCAGCGGCACGCGCGTGGCGCTGCCACCCACGCCGGGCAGCGACAAGACCGCCATCAGCGCCGCCATCGACCAGCTCGTGGCCGGGGGCAGCACCGCCGGCGCCAGCGGCATCGCGCTGGCCTATCAGGCCGCGCAGCAGAGCTTTATCGCCGGCGGCATCAACCGCGTGCTGCTGGCCACCGACGGCGACTTCAATGTGGGCGTGACCGACTTCCGGCAACTCAAGAGCATGGTGGAAGAGAAACGCAAGTCGGGCGTATCGCTGTCCACGCTCGGTTTCGGCACCGGCAACTACAACGAGCAGCTGATGGAGCAGCTGGCCGATGCCGGCGACGGCGCCTATTCGTATATCGACAACCTGATGGAAGGCAACAAGGTGCTGGTCAGCGAGATCAGCTCGACCCTGGCCACCATCGCGCGCGACGTGAAGATCCAGGTGGAATTCAATCCGGCCACGGTGAAGGAGTATCGCCTGATCGGCTATGAGAACCGCATGCTGGCGCGCGAGGACTTCAACAACGACAAGGTCGATGCCGGCGATATCGGCGCGGGCCACACCGTGACGGCGCTGTATGAGCTGACGCTGGCCGGCCAGGCCGGGCTGGTCGATCCGCTGCGCTACCAGCCGGCCGCACCCGCGCCGGGGCGCGACGGCGAGCTCGCGCACATCAAGCTGCGCTACAAGCTGCCTGCCGCCGGCACCAGCCAGTTGATGGACATCACCGTCGTGCGGCAGGCCATCCGTCCGCTGGCGCAAGGCGATGACGACTTCCGCTTTGCCGCGGCGGTGGCCGGTTTCGGTCAGGTGCTGCGCGGCGGCAAGTTCACCGGCGACTGGCGCTACGCCGATGCCCGCGCGCTGGCCCAGGGCGCCCGCGGGACCGACCGCTTTGGCTATCGGGGCGAGTTCCTCAAGCTGGTGGACCTGGCACAGAGCCTGGCCACGGCCAGTCCGGCCGGCGCTACCAGCGGCGGGCCGGCCGAGCGTGCGGCACGCTGACACCAGCCCGGGCCGCGAGCCGGCGCAAGGCGGCGCGGCGGACTGTCGCGCCGCCTTGCGCTCTCCTATACTCCGGCGCATGCAGGCACCCGACCCCGTCCCTTCCGCCGCGCCCGGCGCCGCGTTGTCCGCGCTGCCCGACCATGACCTGATGCTGCTGGTGGCGGGCGGCATCATCGAGCAGCCCGTCACCGAGCTGTTCCGCCGCCATAACGCCGGCCTCTACAACTACGTGGCCTGGCTGTGCCAGGGCAACCGCGGCGAAGCGGAAGACATCGCGCAGAAGACCTGGGTCAAGCTGATGACCCGCTGCGGCGACTACCAGCCGGACGCGGCGTTCCGCACCTTCCTGTTCCAGATTGCGCGCAATACCTGGCTCGACCAGGTGCGCAGCGCCGATGCGCGCCAGCGCGAAGCGCTGGACGACCAGCCAGCGGAGATGCCGGCCGACGACCTGTCGCCGGAAGCGGAGCTGCAGTTGCGCCAGCACGCGCACCACGTGCATCGCGCGCTGCTGCAGCTGCCCGTCGCCCAGCGCGAGGTGGTGGTGCTGCGCTTCTTCAGCGACATGAGCGTCGAAGAGATTGCGCAGATGCTCGGCGAGAAGTTCGAGACGGTGAAGAGCCGGCTGCGCTATGCGTTCGCGCGCCTGCGCGCAGACCTGGCCGGCAACGTGCCGGGCTCGCAGGAGACGCCGTCGTGAACGCGGCCGACCGCTTTATCGACGGCAAGGACCGGCTTTCGGCGCTGCTGCGGGAGCTGCCCGCTTACGCGCCGTCCGCTGCGCTGGCAGAGTCGGTGCACGCGGCCGCACGTGCGGCACAACAGGAGGAGGATCGCCAGCGGGCCGGCGCGGCGGCCCTGCCCTTCGCCGCGCCGCCAACGCTGGCCACGGCGGTGCAGGAAGAAGCCGCGCGCCTGCAGGCGGCGCAGGCCGCGCGACGCGATGCGCTGCTTGCACGCGTGGCGTCAGGCGAGCCCGCAGCGGAGATTCTGGGTGCCCCGGTCGGTGCCGCTGCCAGCGCGTGGCTGCAGGCACAGGCAGCTGAGGCGGCAACACCACGGGCCACAGGGACCGCAACGCAATCCATGGCAGCGCGCGCCGCGCGCGCGCGGCGGTGGTGGCGCTCGCTCGGGCTAGTGGCCAGCGTCGCGGCGGTGGCCGGGCTGACCACCAGCATCGTGCTGCGGCAGATCGATGATGGCGCACTGCTGCCGGCGTCGGCGCCTGAACAGGTGTCCGCCCCGGCCGCTGCACCCGCCGCAGAGATGGCGGCAGCGCCCGCACCGCAAGCTGCGGCGGAGCCCGGGACGGCCACGCCGGCAAATCCGCCGCCAGCCGCGAAGGCTGCCCCGGCCCCGCAGCGGGAAGAGCGGCCTGCCCCGGCGCACGCCGGGCAGCGCAGCCGCGCGTCGGCAACGGCCGGGGGCACGGCGCCACGCGAGGCCGCCACGCAAGCACCGCCGCAAGCGACCGAAAGCTTGTCCGCCCAGGCGCCGGCCGTGGCCGCCGCACCGGCCGCTCCCGCGTATCCGGCCATGGCAGAAGCAGTCCCGCAGCCGGCAATGCCGGCACCCGCGGCACCGCCGGCGGCCGCGCCGCGGGCAGATTTTGCACGCAAGGCAGGGCCACCGATGGCGGCCGCGCGCGCCCCTGCGGCGCACACCGCATCCAGCATGGTCGTGTCGATCCAGGACGACCCCGCCGCCACGGCTGCGCGCATGCCGGCGGCGGCATCGGTCACGCTGCTGGCGGCCGAACCGGACAGTGAGGCAATCAGGGAATGGGCAGGACGGCTCTGGCAGTCGATGCCGGCGGCGCAACGCCCGCCGGTGCCATTTGCCGTGCAGGCCGACCGCACGCTGGCCCCAGGCCAGGTGCGCATCGAACTGCGGCACGGCGCGCCGCAATGAGCGCGCCGGTGTTCTGGCGAGTGCGGGTCAGCGTGTGGTGAACGACCAGCTCAGGTCCACCGGCTGCGAACCCAGCCGGCCGGTAACCCTCACGCTGTAGCGCTGCTGGCTGGCCAGCGGCGCCACCGGCGTGCAGATCGCCAGGCCGCGTGCGGCGCTGGAGAGGCCCGACGAACGGCTGTCGACCTTGAGGCAGCTCACATTGTTGCCTTGCGCGTCGGTGATGACGAAGTTGTCGGCATCGAACTGCAGCGAGGTGTTGATGGCCTGCAGCGAAACCGGATAGCCCACGGTCTTGCCCTCATAGCCTGGGGCGGGGTTGGGGCTTTCGGTGTTGACCCAGCTGGCCGGCACGTCGGCCTGGCCGTTGTACGGGTAGGCCACCATCTGGCTGTCGCTGCCGCCCTTCGATGCATCGGCCAGGTCGATGGTCTGGTAGTAGCTGGCCGAGGTGCCGCTGCCATCAGGGCCCACGCGCTCGGCAAAGCCGCTGCCGGCCGAGCCGTAGCTGCCCAGCAGCGCGGCGCGGTGGAACGGCGCGTTGACCAGGTCCGACACCAGCGCGTCCTTGGGCGACATCGACAGCTGCGCATTGGCAACCGAAGTCCAGCGGTTGGCACCGGCCACGACTTCCGCGGTGGCATTGGTCGGATAGGCGGCCTGGATGCGCTCGTTGGGCGTGGCGCCGGTATAGCCCGGCTTGCCGCTGGTCTCGTCGTGCGTCAGCGTGGCGTTGGCCAGCATGTAGGCAGTGTGGTTCTGCGCCACGGTATTGAGCGGATCGCGTGCCGCCAGCGGCGGCAGGCCCACCTGCTCGCGCCGATAGTTGGCGTAGCACAGGCCGGCGGTGCGCGGCTCTTCCAGCACGCGGTAATTGCTGACTGCACTGCCGCGCGCCGGCAGCAGCGAGACGCCGCCGCCCGCCGCGGGTGCCGGCGCCGTGCCGCTGACGGTATAGCAGGCACCTGCGGTGGATGGCGTGGTCGAGCCAGAGCCGGACGGCGCGCTGGCCTGCCCGTTCGCTTGCGATGCGTTCGACGAAGTACCGCCGCCGCCATCGCCATCGCCACCACCGCCGCCACATGCGGACAGTGCCAGCGCCGCAGCAGCGCAAAGGGTGGTCAGGGCGAGCGTGGTGCGCCGCGCGCGTCGCGGCGGCATGGGTTGGTGATCAGCAAGCAAGCGTTTCCCGGTCATCGTTCTGAATCGTCGTGGTCATCGGAGGAAGGAACCTGCCCCGGGGGATCCGCAGGCGCGGACAGCCGGCGCGGCAACCATCGCCAGCACCGTGTGGACACGGGCTCGCGGCGGCGGCGCCGGGGGCAGAAAGACCGGACGATGGTATGGGCGCGGGCCGGCAGGGTCTAGCCCATGAACAATTCCTTACGTGTGACCCGCGCGCGCCGCACCGGGGCGCCGCGGGGATCGCTTGCGGTGCCCGCCGTGCGGGCGCGAGGGCACTTAGCTGGCGGCGGCCACGTCGGCCATGCCGGTGCCGAGCGCGGCCATCACCGCCATCAGCTGCTCGCGCAGCCAGCGGTTGGCACCGTCGTTTTCGCCGCCCGCATGCCAGTACAGGTGCAGTTCCAGCGACGGCACCTTGAACGGCAGCGACAGCAGGCGGTTGGCATAGGGCTCATTGGCGATGCGCGCATAGCGCAGCGGCAGCGTGGCCAGCAGGTCGGTGCAGCTGACCACGCGGCACGCGGCCGCGTAGTGCTGGCAACGCAGGCGCACGCGCCGCGTCAGGCCCATGCGGTGCAGGGCCTGGTCTTCCAGCCCGGCGCCGCGGCGGCGCGACGACACGTGCACATGCTCGGCCGCGAGGTAGCGCTCGAGCGTCAGTTCCTTCTTCACCAGCGGATGGTCGCGCCGCGCCAGCACCACCATCGGATCGGCCATGAACGGCGCGTGGTGGATGGCGGGCGAGACCGGCAGCAGGATGTCCAGCGCGGCGTCCAGCGTGCCGGCGAGCAGCTCGGATTCCATCTCGCGGCGGTCGAAGCGGATCGCGGCAATCTCCACCTGCGGCGCCATTGCCGTGACGCGCGCCATCAGCGGCGGCAGCAGCGTGGATTCCAGCGCGTCGCGCATGCCGATGGTGAAACGCCGCACGGTATTGGTGGGATCGAAGTGCGGCGTATCCTGCAGCGTGCGCGCGAACGATTGCAGCGCGCTGCGCACCTCGGCGGCCAGCGAGCGCGCCAGCGGCGTGGGCGCCATGCCCTGCCCGCGCCGCTCGAATAGCGGGTCGTCGAACAGCGTGCGCAGCCGGCCCAGCGCATGGCTGACCGCGGGCTGCGTCAGGTTGAGCTGGCGCGCGGCCGCGGTGATGCTGCCTTCGCTGTAGATGGCGTCGAACACCACGAAGAGATTCAGGTCGATGCGGGAGAGCTGCATGCCGGAGATTCTGTCACGGAATGCAGGGAATTGATACTGGCAAATCCAGAAAATTCATTTTTCTTATTACCAGCTTTCAGATAGAGTGCATTGCATCGGCCCATGCCGCACTGATGCCGAGGCCTGCCGAGGCCAACGAGGCGCCGCCGCCCACCCCGGCGCCCACTGATTCCGTAGCGAGGAGACCACATGGATTTCGAATACAGCCCGAAGGTCAAGGAAATGCAGGCCAAGCTGCTGGCCTTCTTCGACCAGCACATCTACCCGAACGAAAAGCGTTTCGCCGCGGAGATCGACGCCAACCGCCGCGCCGGCAATGCCTGGGTGCCGACCAAGGTGATCGAGGAGCTGAAGCCGCTGGCACGCGCGGCCGGCCTGTGGAACCTGTTCCTGCCGCGCTCGCCGCGCGCCCCGCAGGGCCTGTCGAACCTGGAATACGCCACGCTGTGCGAAATCATGGGCCGGGTGCCCTGGTCGGCCGAGGTCTTCAACTGCGCGGCCCCCGACACCGGCAACATGGAGACGCTGGAGCGCTATGCCTCCGAGGAACTGAAGGACAAGTGGCTCGAGCCGCTGCTGGCCGGCGAGATCCGCTCGGCCTTCCTGATGACCGAGCCGGCCGTGGCCTCGTCGGACGCGACCAATATCGAATGCCGCATCGAGCGCGACGGCGACCACTATGTGATCAACGGCACCAAGTGGTGGTCGTCGGGCGCGGGCGACCCCCGCTGCAAGGTCTACATCGTGATGGGCAAGACCAATCCCGACGCCGGCCGCCATGAGCAGCAGTCGATGATCGTGGTGCCGGCCGATACCCCGGGCATCACCATCAAGCGCTTCCTGCCGGTGTTCGGCTACGACGACGCGCCGCACGGCCATATGGAGATCGAGCTGAAGAACGTGCGCGTGCCGGCCTCGAACATCCTGCTGGGCGAAGGCCGCGGCTTCGAGATCGCGCAGGGCCGCCTGGGCCCGGGCCGCATCCACCACTGCATGCGCAGCATCGGCGTGGCCGAGCGCGCGCTGGAACTGATGTGCAAGCGCGCGCTGTCGCGCGTGGCCTTCGGCAAGCCGGTGTCCAGCCAGGGCGTGACGCAGGAACGTATCGCCGAAGCCCGCTGCGAGATCGAGATGGCGCGCCTGCTGACGCTCAAGGCCGCGTACATGATGGACACCGTGGGCAACAAGGTGGCCAAGGCCGAGATCGCCATGATCAAGGTGATCGCCCCCAACGTGGCGCTGAAGGTGATCGACTGGGCCATCCAGGTCCATGGCGCCGCCGGCGTCTCCAGCGACTTCCCGCTGGCCAACTGGTGGGCGCACCAGCGCACGCTGCGCCTGGCCGACGGCCCGGACGAGGTGCACCGCAACGCCATCGCCAAGCTGGAGCTGGCCAAGCACATGAACCTGAACCCGGACGACATCAGGATGCCGGTGGCACGCGGGTTCTGACCGCCTGGCAACGCCGCGGGGCTTCGGCCCTGCCGGCAGTATGGAAAACGCGCAGCCAGTCTGCGCGTTTTTTTCTTCTGTGCTTAAATCGCCCGGTTCGCCACGTCGGTGGTTGATGTGGCCATCCCCAACGATCGCATCCAGGAGATCTTTTGCGATGATCGACGTCTACACCTGGGCCACGCCCAACGGCCACAAAGTCCACATCATGCTGGAAGAATGCGGCCTGGAGTACAAGGTCCATCCGATCAACATCGGCGCCGGCGACCAGTTCGGCGAGGACTTCCTGAAGATCAGCCCCAACAACAAGATCCCGGCCATCGTCGACCCCGACGGCCCGGACGGCAAGCCGATCTCGCTGTTCGAATCGGGCGCCATCCTGCTCTACCTGGCCGGCAAGACCGGCAAGTTCCTGCCCGAGGACGTGCGCGGCAAGTACGAGGCGCTGCAATGGCTGATGTTCCAGATGGGCGGCGTGGGCCCGATGCTGGGCCAGGCGCACCACTTCCGCATGTACGCGCCCGAGAAGATCGAGTACGCGGTCAACCGCTACACCAACGAGGCCAGGCGCCTGTACGGCGTGATCGACACGCAGTTGTCAAAGCACGCCTGCCTGGCCGGCGAGCAGTACACCATCGCCGACATCGCCACCTTCCCGTGGCTGCGCAGCTGGCAGAACCAGGGCGTGGACCTGGACGACTACCCGAACCTGAAGCGCTGGTTCAACGAGATCGCCGAGCGCCCCGCGGTCAAGCGCGGCGTGGAAGTGCTGGCCAGCGCGCGCAAGGCGCTGCAGGACGACAAGGCGCGCGAGGTCCTGTTCGGCGCCACGCAATACAAGCGGCACTGAGCACGGCACTGCCGCGGCCGGGGCGCTGGCCCCGGCTGACCCGCCTGGCATCAGGTCGGCGCCAGCGCGTGGCACGCAATCGCATACCCGTCCGCGCGCCGTCCGCCGCGCGCCGCAACACCAATCTCGACGTCATCGCCCGGCCCGAAGCAGCACAGCAGGCCGGTGCCCGGCAACAGCACGTCGAGCCGGCATGACTCGTGCGGGTCCGGCGCGTAGAGCGTGCCGGGCTGCAGGAAGGCCATGTCCCCACCGGCCCGCACCAGCGCGCCATGCCAGTGCAGGCCGATGGCGCCGCGGTAGCACAGCGCCCAGCGCAGCCCGCGCGCCTGCAGCCGCTGCGCCCAGTCATCGCCCGACTGGTCCAGCTGGATGAACTCCGGCCGCATGCCCTGCTCCGGCTGCGGGCCCTCGGCCCGCACCACCTCTGCCGGCAACACGTGCATGCCCGCCACCCCCTCGGCGCCATTGGCCCCGACTGCGGCAATGCCGCCCAGCGCGCAGTGCCACCCCGCAGGCAGCGCCACCGGCCGCGATGCATCGGCCGGCCCTTGCGGCACGGTGCGCACCAGGATGGTGTCGACCATCGCCTGCACCTGCATCGGTACGCCTGGCGCCGGCGCAAACAGCTCGCCGCCGCCCATCAGCAGGCAGCCGCGCCCGGGCGACCACAGCCGCAGGCCCCCGCGCAGGCAGCCCCACCATTCATGGCGGTCCGCGGCAAATTCAGCCTGGGTCTCGCCGGCGCAGAGAAAGACGTAGTCGCAGGTGCTGCCGAGGCCGGCTGCAGCGGCAAGCAAGCGTGACTGGAACCCCGGAATGAAGTCCGACGGCGCGTGGCGGTCGGCATGGAGGGCGCGCATTCGCGCCTCGAACAGCGTGAAGATCTGCATGGCAATCCCCCTGCAGGGCGACAGGCCGCAAGGCGGCTGTCCGCGCAGTGCGGCGCACGCATGACAGCGTTGCGCGCAGCATTGCGCAGTGGCCCGTTTGGCTCGGCCATGCAGGCCGTCCGGTTGATGCCATCGTGTCGCGCCATTTTGCCTGGCGCACCCCTCAATTTGCGGGTCGGACACCGATAGTGAGGAAGAGGATAAGTTGTCGTGGCCTCAAGGTCAAACCCTTAGCCTCAGACCACTCCGAACCTTTCACGACCCCATGACTTCTCGAAATCTCAGACTATTCGGATTGCATCTTGCCTGGCTACGCAAGCAGCGGGGCTGGTCCCAGGAAACCCTGTCGCTTGAGAGCGGGCTGTCGCGCTCATACCTGAGCGGCATCGAAAGCGGCAAGCGCAACCTGGCGCTCGCCAACATCTGCAGGCTGGCCGAGACGCTCGCCGTGCCAACCCCGGAGATGCTCGACTTCAGCCGCCATGACGCCAGCCAGCTGCAGGTGGAACAATCGCGCGCGCCCTTCGGCAACCGCCAGCGCGCGGCGATCGAGGCCACCGTGCGCCATATGGCGGAGCTGACCGAGCCCGAGCTGAACCTGGTGGCCGCGGTGGCGCGGGCGCTGGCGGGCAAGGGCAGCTTCCGCCCGTCGCTGACTCACGCCACCAACGCCGCATCCGATGCCAAGGGCGACAGCGCAGACTAGACGCCCAGCATGCCCTGCCGTTCGATAAAGCGGATCACCTCGTCCAGGCCCTGCCCGGACTTGACGCTGCCCATCACGAACGGCCGGGCGCCGCGCATCTTGCGCGCATCGCTCTCCATCACTTCCAGCGATGCCCCGACGTATGGCGCCAGGTCCGTCTTGTTGATCACCAGCAAGTCGGACTTGGTAATGCCCGGCCCACCCTTTCTCGGAATCTTCTCACCGCCGGCTACGTCGATGACGTAGATCGTCAAATCAGAAAGTTCTGGGCTGAAGGTGGCAGCGAGGTTGTCGCCGCCGGACTCGATGAAGACCACGTCAGCATCCGGGAAGCGCGCCAACATGCGGTCCACCGCCTCCAGGTTAATCGAGGCGTCCTCGCGGATCGCGGTGTGCGGACATCCGCCCGTTTCCACGCCCATGATGCGTTCCGCCGGCAACGCGCCGGAGACCGTCAGGAGACGCTGGTCTTCCTTCGTGTAGATGTCGTTGGTGATGGCAACCAGGTCGTAGCGGTCGCGCATCGCCTTGCACAGCATTTCCAGCAGCGTGGTCTTGCCGGAGCCAACCGGGCCGCCGACGCCGACGCGCAGCGGAGGGTTCTTCTTGGTACGGGCCTGGGTCATGGTGCGATATGGGTTCAGGATCGGAACAGCCGGGAGTACTGCGTTTCGTGGCGCGCGGAAAGCAGGCCCAGCATCGGGGAAAAGGTGGAAAGTTGCGGCGGCGTGGTGTCGGCGCGGCGCGTGGCTTCATCGACTGTGTCGAGCACCGCGCAGTGCAGGCGCCGCAGCATGTGCTGCCCCGCCACCTGGCCCAGCGGCACCGCCTTGATCGCCGCGGCGACCTGGTTCTCGGCCCAGTTGAAGCAATAGGCAGCGAGGCCGTCGCGCGCCTCGACCTGCAGCGCCACGCATGCCGCAGTGAACGCAGTCGGCAGGCACACCGGCGACAGCGCCGCCAGCGTCTCGCGCAGCACGGGCGCGCCCCACTCCATCTGCGCAATCAGCCTGGACAGCGACCAGCCCATCTGCTCGGTCTCAAGCCGCAACTCGGAAGTCTCGCGCGTGGCGCGGAACCAGTCGTTCCATGTCCGCACCTGCGCGGCATCGCCCGCTTTCCAGCAGCGATGCAGCAGCAGCCACAGCGGCGCTTCGCATTGCGCCTGCACATGCAGCAGGTTGTCGCGGATCCATCGTTCTGCGCTTGCCGCATCGTGCACGCTGCCACAATCGATCGCAGCTTCCAGGCCTTGCGAATAGCTGAAGCCGCCGATTGGCAGCGATGGCGATGCGAGGTGCAGCAGTGAGATCAACTGGTGGAGTTGCGTCATGGCGCGGACTCCGGTTCAGCGATGGCTTGCTCCCCTCTCCCGCAAGCGGGAGAGGGGAGTATCGGCGAGTTCAGTTCTTCATCGGTTGGCATGGTCCGGCACCCACCTTGCAGGGCAAAATTCAGTGCTTATGTCCACACTTCTCGTCATGCACGTGATCGTGCGAGTGCCCATGATGCTCATGAAACACCGCCTGCGCCGCCGCATAGTCCTCCGCAAACGTCGCATCGTGCCCATGCTTGTGCCCGCCGCCATAAGCCCCGGCCTCCGGCTCGAACGGCAGCTCGGCACGTTCGGCGCGCACGCCCAGCCGTTGCAGCATGTCCGCCAGCACCGCGTCATATTCCAGCCGCAGGTAGTCGCGCCCGATCTCCACCGGCGTATGGCGGTTGCCGAGGTGATAGGCCGCGCGCATCAGCGCATGCGGGTCTTCCGCGCGCACTTCCAGCACCGCCTCGGCAGCGGCCTGCACTTCCACGAAGCTGCCGTCTTCGGCCACCAACAGGTCGCCGCCGCGCAGCACGGTGCCGCGCGCCAGGAACAGCGCGGCTTCGTCGCCGTTGTCGAGCACCGCGCGCAGGCGGCTCTTGCTGCGTTCGGCGAAGGGCAGGACCAGCTTGGGCGCGCGGCGCACCAGCACGGGCGCGATGCCGTGCGGGGCGCTCAGGAGTTTGTCGATCTTCAGCATGGGCGATGCGGGGCGCGGGCCCCGGCCAGTCAGAACAGGAAATAGCGCTGCGCCATGGGCAGCTCGGTGGCGGGCTCGCAGGTCAGCAACTGGCCGTCGGCAACGACCTGGTAGGTCTCCGGATCGACCGTGACATGCGGTTGCCAGTCATTGTGCACCATGTCGCGCTTGCTTACCGTGCGCGTGCCGCGCACCGCCGACAGCGTCTTGGCCAGTCCGTAGCGCTCGCCGATGCCGGCCGCCAGCGCCGCCTGCGACACAAAGGTCAGCGACGAACGGTGCAGCGCCCCGCCGGCCGAAGCAAACATCGGCCGGTAGTGCACCGGCTGCGGCGTCGGGATCGACGCATTGGGATCGCCCATCGCGGCCGCGGCAATCATGCCGCCCTTCAGGATCAGGCTGGGCTTGACGCCGAAGAACGCCGGACGCCACAACACCAGGTCGGCCCACTTGCCGACTTCAACCGAGCCCACCTCATGAGCGATGCCATGCGTCAGCGCCGGGTTGATGGTGTACTTGGCGACATAGCGCTTGACGCGGAAGTTGTCGTGCCCGCCGCGCGCATCGTTGGGATCGCCCGGCAGCTTGCCGCGCTGCAGCGCCATCTTGTGCGCGGTCTGCCAGGTGCGGATGATGACCTCGCCGACGCGCCCCATCGCCTGCGAGTCGCTGGAGATCATCGAGAACGCGCCCAGGTCGTGCAGGATGTCTTCGGCGGCGATGGTCTCGCGGCGGATGCGGCTTTCGGCAAAGGCGATGTCCTCGGCAATCGACGGGTCCAGGTGGTGGCACACCATCAGCATGTCGAGGTGCTCGTCCAGCGTGTTGACCGTGTACGGGCGCGTCGGGTTGGTCGACGACGGCAGCACGTTGGCCTCGCCGCACACCTTGATGATATCGGGCGCATGGCCGCCGCCCGCGCCTTCGGTGTGGTACGTATGGATGGTGCGGCCCTTGAACGCGGCGATGGTCGCTTCAACGAAGCCGGCTTCGTTGAGCGTGTCGGTATGGATCGCCACCTGGGTATCGGTCGCGTCCGCCACCGACAGGCAGGTGTCGATCGCCGCCGGCGTGGTGCCCCAGTCCTCGTGCAGCTTCAGGCCGATGGCGCCCGCCTCCACCTGCTCCAGGAGCGGCCCCTGCTGGCTGGCGTTGCCCTTGCCCAGCAGGCCGATATTCATCGGGTAGGCATCGGCTGCCTGCAGCATGCGCTCCATGTACCACGGCCCCGGCGTCACGGTGGTGGCAAAGGTGCCGGTGGCCGGCCCGGTGCCGCCGCCGATCATGGTGGTGACGCCGCTCATCAGCGCCTCTTCGATCTGCTGCGGGCAAATGAAGTGGATATGGCTGTCGATGCCGCCTGCGGTGACGATCATGCCCTCGCCCGCGATCACCTCGGTGCCCGGCCCGACCACGATGGTGACGCCCGGCTGGATATCCGGATTGCCGGCCTTGCCGATCGCCGCGATGCGCCCGCCCTTCAGGCCGATATCGGCCTTGACGATGCCCCAGTGGTCAACGATCAGCGCATTGGTGATGACGGTGTCGACGCAATCGCTGGCCATGCGCTGGCTCTGCCCCATGCCGTCACGGATCACTTTGCCGCCGCCGAACTTCACTTCCTCGCCATAGATGGTGAAGTCTTTCTCGACTTCGATGATGAGCCCGGTATCGGCCAGCCGCAGGCGGTCGCCGGTGGTCGGGCCGAACATCTCGGCATAGGCCTGCCTGGAGATCTTTGCCATCACAGCGCTCCCATGATCTTGCCGTTGAAGCCATAGACGATGCGGTCGCCGTCCAGCGCCACCAGTTCCACCGTGCGCGTCTGACCGGGCTCGAAGCGCACCGCGGTGCCGGCAGCAATATTCAGCCGGAAGCCGCGCGCGGATTCGCGGTCAAAGGCCAGCGCCGCATTGGTCTCGTAGAAATGGAAGTGCGAGCCGACCTGGATCGGCCGGTCGCCGGTATTGGCCACCGTCACGCTGACCGTGGCGCGGCCGGCATTCAGTTCGATCTCGCCGTCGGCGGGCATCAGTTCACCGGGGATCATGGCGATTCTCCTCAGGCCACCAGCAGGCTGGCGCCATACAGCGCCACGCCGGCACCTGCCGCGCGGGCCAGCCAGCCGGCATGGCGGCGCAGCAACGTGCCAGCGCCGATGCCCAGCAGGTGCAGCGCCATGGTGGCGGCCGCAAACCCGCCTACGTATGCGAGTACCGCAGGCAGCGCGCCCGCAGTGGCGGGCAGTTCGGCCCCGTGGGCGTAGCCGTGGAAGATGGCAAAGCCGCCGACCAGCAGCGTACCGGCCCACGCCGGCAGCTTCGCGCGCAGCGCCAGCAGCAACCCGATCACCAGCAACGAGGCCGCGATCATCGGTTCGACTGCGGGCAGCGCCACACCGGACAAGCCGATTGCAGCCCCCACCAGCATCAGCGCCACGAAGGCCAGCGGCAGGCGCAGGGTGTCGGCGGCCGAGCGGGCAATCAATGCGCTCCACACGCCCACCGCCGCCATCGCCAGCAAATGGTCGGCGCCGGTGAAGGGGTGCGCCAGGCCGGCCCACAGGCTGGCGCTGACGGTGGCGGCATCGTGGCCGGGATGCGCCAGCGCGGCGCCGGCGGCAACGGTCAGGGAAGTGCCCAGGGCAAGGCGCAGGCAGGCGGTACGGTTCATGTCGGCTCTCGGGTTGGTCTTGTTATCGCGGTCCAGAATCGGAATCGGTCATGTTCAGACAATGGGATGGTGGACGGTCACCAGCTTGGTGCCATCCGGAAAGGTGGCCTCCACCTGGATCTCGGGGATCATCTCGGCCACGCCATCCATCACGTCCTCGCGGCCCAGCACGGTGGTGCCCTCATGCATCAGCTCGGCCACGGTGCGGCCATCGCGCGCGCCTTCCATGATGGCGGCGGTGATCAGCGCCACCGCTTCCGGGTAGTTCAGCTTCAGCCCGCGTGCCTTGCGCCGCTCGGCCAGCAGCGCGGCGGTGAAGATCAGCAGCTTGTCTTTCTCTCGCGGCGTCAGTTCCATCTCTTGTTCCTGGTTTCTTGTGTTCGGTTGTCTCTGTTGGCGGCCTACGTGGCCCACAGTCGCAGCGGCCGCGCCGCGACACCGTGGATCGGCATGCGCAGCGCCTGCCAGCTGTCGACCATGACGTGGCGCACGGCTTCCATCTGCCGGCCCAGCACGCGCAGCAGCAGCATCGACTGGCCGCTGGCGGCCAGGCAGGTCACGCCGGCGCGCAGCTCCGGCGTATAAGGCAGCTGTTCGGCCAGGGCTTCGGCCAGTTCCTGCGTCGCGCCCTCGCCTACCGCCCACAGCGTGCCCAGCACATTGAGTCCATCGAGGCCGGCCACCGCGGTGCGCAGCGGCGACTCGGCTTCAAGATGCGATTGCTCGATCCACAACGCACGCTCGCCCGTGCCGACGCGGGTATCCAGCCACAGCGCGCCGCGGGTCCACTGCTCGCCGGATGCCTGCCGGCCCAGCACCACAGCATCCCAGCCGATCGCGCTGCCGCCGGGCGCGACGTCGAGCACGGTCGAAATCCGCGCACGGGCGTCGTCGAAGACGATGTTCTCCTGCGGCAGCCAGTCCAGCCGCGCGCCTGCGCCCACCGTCAGGCGCACATGCTGCGCCGCCTCGCGGCCGAGCGACTTGTACCACTTGGTGGCACCCGGCGTGGCCAGCACGGCGTGCGCGCCATCCTCGACCGTCACGTCGATATCCAGGCTGTCGCCGCCTGCCACGCCAGCCGGCGGATGCAGGATCACCGCGTGGCAGATGCCGCCTTCCGGGTACAGCGGCTTCTGTACCAGCAGCGGCCCCTGGTGGCGCCGCTCGGTCAGCGCGGTGCGTTCGCCGCGCTGCGCAAAGCGCAGCCGCAGGGTGGCCTGCCATGCGGCGGGCACGGTGAGCGATGAAGGAAGATCGGGATGGCGCATGGCAAGGACAGCCGGCGGAGGCGCGCGCGCAATGGCGGGAGTTGCAAGCAATCATAGCGCGCTGCCTGGCTTCGCGTAAGCAGCGTATGACCCACAAATCCTGGCGCTGCCGCGCAGCCGCCCTACACGGCGATCAGCTCCCGCACGCCGTCCTGCTCCATGCTGGCGCCGGCACCCCGCGCCACCACTTCGCCGCGGCTCATCACGACATAGTGGTCGGCAATATGCCGCGCGAACTCGTAGTACTGCTCGACCAGCAGCACCGTCATGCCGAACTCGTCGACCAGCAGGCGCAGCGCCCGGCCGATGTCCTGGATGATGGAAGGCTGGATGCCCTCGGTGGGCTCGTCCAGGATCAGCAGGCCCGGCTCGCTCATCAGCGCGCGCCCGATCGCCAGTTGCTGCTGCTGGCCGCCGGACAGGTCGCCGCCGCGGCGCAGGCGCATGGTGCGCAGCACCGGGAACAACTGGTAGATCCGGTCCGGCACGCCGGACGGCCGCGCCCGGCTGGCTGCGCCGATCAGCAGGTTTTCTTCCACCGTCAGCCGCGGGAAGATCTCCCGGCCCTGCGGCACATAGGCCAGCCCGGCGGACACGCGCTCATACGGAGCCTTCTTCTCCAGCGCCTGCCCTTGCCATTGGATGCTGCCGCTGCGCGTGGGCACCACGCCCATCAGGCACTTGAGCAGCGTACTCTTGCCCACGCCGTTGCGGCCCAGCAGCGTGGTCAGCTTGCCGGCGGGCACGTCGAAGCTGACATTGCGCAGGATATGGCTGCCGCCATAGAACTGGTTCAGTGCATTGACCTGCAGCATGCTTATCTTCCCAGGTAGGATTCGATCACGCGCTCATCGCGCTTGACGCTGTCGAGCGTGCCTTCGGCCAGCACGCTGCCCTCGGCCAGCACCGTGACCTGGCCGGCATCGCCCGCGAGCGCGGCGACGAACTCCATGTCGTGCTCGACCACCATCATCGAGCAGCTGCCGCGCAGGCCGTTGAGCAGCGCCGCCAGCTGCATGGTCTCTTCATCGGTCATGCCGGCCACCGGCTCGTCCAGCAACAGCAGCTGCGGCTGCTGCATCAACAGCATGCCGATCTCCAGGCGCTGCTTCTGCCCGTGCGACAGCAGCCCGGCGGGCCGGTAGGCCTCTGCCTCCAGTCCGGTCAGCGCCAGCGTTTCCTCGATGCGGCGATGCCCCTCCGCCGTCAGCCGCGCGCGCAGCGACGACCACCAGCGCTTGTCGGCCTTCATCGCCAGTTCCAGGTTCTCCCACACCGCGTGCTGCTCGAACACCGTGGGCTTCTGGAACTTGCGGCCGATGCCGACCTGCGCGATGCGCGGCTCGGTCATCCGCATCAGGTCGATGGTCTGGCCCAGGAACACGCGCCCGCTGACATTGGCATTGCGCGGCCCGGTCTTGCCGGTGATGACATCCATCATCGTGGTCTTGCCGGCACCGTTGGGACCGATCACGCAGCGCAACTCGCCATGGTCGATCGACAAGGTCAGCTTGTTCAGCGCGCGGAAGCCGTCGAACTGCACCGTCAGGTCTTCCAGGTACAGGATCGGCCCATGCGAGACATCGATGGTGCCGGGCTCGACGATGCGGCCCAGGCCGGTGGCATCGCCGCTTTCGGCCTGGCCGTGCTGGAGTGCGGCGTTCATGCTTCACCTCCCGTGCGGCCTGCCACGGCAGGCGCGGAAACAGGGTCTGCAGCGGCTGATGGTGCGGCCGCGCGCCGCTCGCGCAGCCGGTTCCACAGCCCGGTCACGCCATCGGGCAGGTACAAGGTCACCAGCACGAACATCGCGCCCAGCAGGAACAGCCAGTATTCGGCAAAGTGGGCTGTGAACAGGGTCTTGGCACCATTGACCAGGAACGCGCCGATCACCGGTCCGATCAGCGTGCCGCGCCCGCCCACGGCGACCCACACCGCCATCTCGATCGAATTGCCGGGCGACATCTCGCCGGGGTTGATGATGCCCACCTGCGGCACGTACAGCGCCCCCGCGATGCCGCACAGCACCGCCGAAAAGGTCCACACGAAGAGCTTGTAGCCCAGCGGGTTGTAGCCGGAGAACATCACCCGCATCTCGGCATCGCGCACCGCGGTGACCACGCGCCCGAGCTTGGACGTGACGATGTAGCGGCAGGCGATGAAGCCCGCCAGCAGCGCCAGGAAGGTCAGCACGAACAGCGCCGTGCGCGTCTGCGGCGCCGCAATCGCAAAGCCGGCAATGCGCTTGAAGTCCGTGAAGCCGTTGTTGCCGCCGAAACCGGTCTCGTTGCGGAAGAACAGCAGCATCGCCGCATACGTCATCGCCTGCGTGATGATCGACAGGTACACGCCCTTGATGCGCGAGCGGAAGGCGAAGAAGCCGAACAGCCACGCCAGCACGCCTGGCACCAGCACCACCAGCAGCAGCGCATAGCCGAGGTGCTCGGTGCCGTGCCAGAACCATGGCAGCTCCTTCCAGTCGAGGAACACCATGAAGTCCGGCAGTTCGCTCTTGTACACGCCCTCGCGCCCGATCGATCGCATCAGGTACATGCCCATGGCATAGCCGCCCAGCGCGAAGAACAGCCCGTGGCCCAGGCTCAGGATGCCGCAGTAGCCCCACACCAGGTCCAGCGCGATCGCCGCCAGCGCAAAGCACATGATCTTGCCGACCAGCGTCAGCGCATAAGCCGACAGGTGCAGCGGATGCCCCTCCGGCAACACCAGCGCGCACACCGGCACGCCGATGCCGACGATCACCACCAGCGCCGCAAGCACCAGCCAGCCGCGCGGCGAGAACAGTGCCTGCCGCTCCGGCACCGCTAGCCGGAACGCGGTGGCGGAAGAATTCGATTGGACTCGCTGCATCATGCCTCCGCGCTGCGCCCCTTGAGCGCGAAAAGTCCCTGCGGCCGCTTCTGGATAAACAGCACGATCAGCACCAGGACAAAGATCTTGGCCAGCACCGCGCCGTAGAAGGGCTCGATGAACTTGTTGATGATGCCCAGCCCGAAGGCGCCGACGATGGTGCCGGCCAGCTGCCCGACGCCGCCCAGCACCACCACCATGAACGAATCGATGATGTAGGCCTGGCCCAGGTCGGGGCCGACATTGCCGATCTGCGACAGCGCGCAGCCGCCCAGCCCGGCAATGCCGGCGCCGAAGGCAAAGGCGTAGCTGTCGACCTTCCAGGTGCGCACGCCGACGCAGGCCGCCATGGTGCGGTTCTGCGTGGTGGCGCGCACGAACAGCCCCAGCCGCGTGCGGTTCAGCACCGCCCACGCCACCGCCACCACCGCCAGCGCGAACAGGATGATGACGATGCGGTTGTACGGGATCACCAGGCCCGGCATCCATTCGATGCCGCCGCTCATCCACGCCGGGTTGGCCACTTCCACGTTCTGCGCGCCGAACAGCGTGCGCACCGCCTGCATCAGCAGCAGGCTCACGCCGAAGGTGGCCAGCAGCGTTTCCAGCGGGCGGCCGTACAGGTGGCGCAGCACCAGCCGCTCGAGCACGAAGCCCACCAGCGCGGCGGCCAGGAACGAGGCCGGCAGCGCCGCCGGCAGGTACCAGTCGAACGCACCCGGCGCGTAGGCGCGGAACAGCGACTGCACCACGTAGGTGGCATAGGCGCCGATCATCAGGAATTCACCGTGCGCCATGTTGATGACGCCGATCAGGCCATAGGTGATGGCCAGCCCGAGCGCGGCCAGCAGCAGCACGCTGCCCAGGCTCAGGCCGGCGAACAGGTTGCCGATCAGCTCGGCGCGGCGCTGGTCGCTGCGCAGCGTGTCCAGCGCCTGCTGCGCGGCCAGGCGCACGTCGGCATCGGGCTCGCGGTAGTTGCCGGCGCTGTCGCGCTCCACCAGCGGCGCCAGCTTCTGGCGGCTCTGCGGGTTGCTGTCGCTGCCGAGGATGCGGATGGCTTCAAGCCTCGCGTCATGCGCTGCGGGATCGGCCGGCTCGGCCAGCACCAGGTTGGCCCAGATCACGTCCAGGCTGGTGCGCAGTCCGGCATCGGCCTCGTTCTTGCGCGCGGCTTCGACCGCGGCGCGCGAGGCGCTCTCGGGCTGGTCGCGCAGCGTGGCGATGGCCTGCGCGCGCACCGCGATATCGGGCGACTGCAGCAGCAGGCTGCTGGCGGCGCTGTCGACCAGCGCGCGCAGGCTGTTGTTCAGGGTCAGGGATTCGAGCTCGTCGGCTTTCACCGCGACCGGTTTGCCGGTGACGGCATCGACGGTCTTGTCGCCATCCTGGCGCACCATGCCGACCGACGGCGCATATTGCAGCGCGTCGTCCTGCAAGGCCTTCAGGATCGGGCCGGCCTGTTCCGGCGGGGCCTTGGCCAGCGCGGTCAGCGCCGCGGTCTTGGCATCGAAATCGTCTTCGGCCAGCGGCCTCAGGTCGGCCTGCGTCAGCGCCGCGGCCCACGGCGCAGCCGCCAGCAGCAGCGCCGCCAGCAGGGCGCGCAGCCATGGCAGGATGGAAACGGATAAGGGATTGCGCATAGGTGCTGGCGAGTTGCGGAATGAGTGTTTGGGGAGAAGGCAGGTGTCCATGACGAAGCGAGTACCATCTGGCTGGCAAGCGCCAGCCCTCTCCCCCAGCCCCTCTCCCGCAAGCGGGAGAGGGGAGCCAACCGGCAGCGGGTGGCCCGGCTTACATCACCTTGTCCGGCTTGCCTTCGTTACCCGCGATGAACGGGCTCCACGGCTGCGCGCGCACCGCCTTCGGCGTCTTCCACACCACCGAGAACTGGCCGTCGCCCTTCACTTCGCCGATCATCACCGGCTTGTACAGGTGGTGGTTCTCGCCCATGGTCAGCGTGAAGCCGTCCGGTGCCTTGAAGGTCTGGCCGTACATGGCAGCGCGCACCTTGTTGGTATCGGTGGTGCCGGCCTTCTTCACGGCCTGCGCCCACATATGGATGCCCACGTAGGTGGCTTCCATCGGGTCGTTGGTCACACGCTTGTCGCCGCCGGGCAGGTTGTTGGCCTTGACCCATGCCGCCCACTGCTTGCGAAAGGCGTCGTTCTCGGGGTTCTTGACCGACATGAAGTAGTTCCATGCGGCCAGGTGGCCCACCAGTGGCTTGGTATCGATGCCGCGCAGTTCCTCCTCACCCACCGAGAACGCCACCACCGGCACGTCCTTGGCCTTCAGCCCGGCGTTGCCAAGTTCCTTGTAGAACGGCACGTTGGAGTCGCCGTTGATGGTGGAGATCACCGCGGTCTTGCCGCCCTGCGAGAACTTCTTGATATTGGCGACGATGGTCTGGTAGTCGCTGTGGCCAAACGGGGTGTAGACCTCTTCGATGTCCTTGTCGGCCACGCCCTTGCTCTTCAGGAACGCGCGCAGGATCTTGTTGGTGGTGCGCGGGTAGACGTAGTCCGTGCCCAGCAGGAAGAAGCGCTTGGCGCCGCCGCCTTCCTTGCTCATCAGGTATTCCACCGCCGGAATGGCCTGCTGGTTGGGCGCTGCACCGGTGTAGAAGACGTTCTTCGACATCTCTTCGCCTTCATACTGCACCGGGTAGAACAGCAGCGAGTTCAGCTCTTCGTAGACCGGCAGCACGGATTTGCGCGACACCGAGGTCCAGCAGCCGAAGGTCACCGCGACCTTGTCCTTGGTGATCAGCTGGCGCGCCTTTTCCGCGAACAGCGGCCAGTTCGAGGCGGGATCCACCACCACCGGCTCCAGCTTGCGCCCCAGCACGCCGCCGCTCTTGTTGATCTCGTCGATGGTCATCAGCGCCACGTCCTTCAGCGACGTCTCCGAAATGGCCATGGTGCCGGACAGCGAGTGCAGGATACCGACCTTGATCGGTTCCTTGGACTGCGCCATGGCCAGCGGGCTGGTACCGATCATTGCCGCGGCGGCTATCGCCGACAGCTTCAGCATGTCACGTCGTTGCATTTGCAGCTCCCGTTTATGGTGTTAGTCAGGGACTACGCTCCCCGGGTGATGCTTCTGCAACTAGCGTGCCATGGAGGCAGGCCGCCTGATACCCACCGCACCCCCGGCAGATGGCGTGCTGGCGCGGCGCGCAGGCGCTGCCGCCGCCCGCGATCGCGCATCCGCACCAGAGCAGTGCGGGCGGCGCACGCACCACTCCCGTGCATCTGCGCAATTCCGTGCGGGCGGCATGCGCAAGGCACCAGGCGATGCGCGTCCCCGCACCAAGGCCGGGCACCACGCCCCAAGGCAGGCGACGGGCAAAAAAAACGGGGCCCCTTGCAGGGCCCCGCTCTCGATGCCAGGACGTTGGTCCTTACATCACCATCATGTTGGCATTCAGGTTGTGCATGATCCACAGCGAACCCGCCACCACGATCACCAGGATCAGCGCCGTGAACAGCAGCGCGATCACGTTGCTGCGCTGCTCGGACGACGTGTCCAGGTGCAGGAAGTACTTCAGGTGGACCAGGATCTGGACCGCGGCCATGCCGAGGATGATCCAGAGGATGGTGCCCTTGTCCATGCTGCCGTCCATCACGAGCTTGAACGGGATCACGGTCAGGATCACGGCCAGGATGAAGCCGATTGCGTACGACTTGAAGCTGGCGTGGGTGTCATGACCCGCGTGCGAGTCGTGCGAGTCGTGGGCGCCGTGCGCCGCCGGTGCGTTGTGTTGTGCCATCACAGATGTCCCATCAGGTAGACCACGGTAAACACGCCGATCCAGACCACGTCCAGGAAGTGCCAGAACAGCGACAGGCACATCAGGCGCTTGCTCAGGGTCGGGGTGATGCCCTTCTTCGACAGTTGCCACATCAGCACGATCATCCACAGCATGCCGCTGGCGACGTGCAGGCCGTGGGTGCCGACCAGCGTGAAGAACGACGACAGGAAAGCGCTGCGGCCCGGGCCGGCGCCTTCGGCGATCAGGTGATGGAATTCGTTGATTTCCATCGCCATGAACGCCGCGCCCAGCAGGAACGTGATGCCGAGCCACACCTGCACGCGGCTCAGGCTGCGGTTCTGCAGCGAGATCATCGCCATGCCGTACGTGATCGAGGAGAACAGCAGGATGAAGGTCTCCACCAGCACGTAGTTGAGCTCGAACAGCTCCTTCGCCGACGGGCCGCCTGCCAGTTCGCCGCGCAGCACGGCGAAGGCCGCGAACAGTCCGGCGAAGATGATGCAGTCGCTCATCAGATAGATCCAGAAGCCATACACCGTATTGGCACTGGTATCGTGGTGCGCATGGTCATGGCCATGCGCGTCGGCTTTGGCCGGTGCGCCGGCCTGCGCGGGGATGCGGTCTAGGACTTGAGTCGACATGGTTCTCAGGCTTGCGAAGCAATGCGCTGCAGATGGCGCGTTTCGATCTGCTCGACCTCGGTGGCCGGCACGTAGTAGTCGATATGGTCGTCGTTGCTGCGGTGGATAAACGCCCACACCATGCCCACCAGGCCAACGATGGCCATCCACCAGATATGCCAGGTCAGGGCAAAGCCGAACACCAGGCTGAAGGCGCCGATGATGAAGCCCGCGCCCGTGTTCTTGGGCATGTGGATCTTCTCGTAGCCTTCGGTCGGCAGCGTCTCGCCACGGGCCTTCATGTCGGAGAACGCGTCCAGGTCACGCACCACCGGGGTGTGCGCGAAGTTGTAGAACGGCGGCGGCGACGAGGTGGCCCACTCCAGGGTACGGCCGCCCCACGGGTCGCCGGTCACGTCGGCCAGCTTCTTGCGGTCGCGGATCGACACCACGATCTGCAGCACCTGGAAGAAGATGCCCAGCGCCACGAACACCACGCCCACGACGGCCAGGTACAGCCACGGCGTCCAGGCCGGGTTGTCGGTGTGGTTCAGGCGGCGGGTCATGCCCATCAGGCCCAGCACGTACAGCGGCATGAAGGCGAAGTAGAAGCCGACCAGCCAGCACCAGAAGGCGCACTTGCCCAGGCGCTCGTTCAGCGTGAAGCCGAACGCCTTCGGCCACCAGTAGGTGATGCCGGCCAGGTAGCCGAACAGCACGCCGCCGATGATCACGTTGTGGAAGTGGGCGATCAGGAACAGGCTGTTGTGCAGCACGAAGTCAGCGGCCGGCACGGCCATCAGCACGCCGGTCATGCCGCCGATCACGAAGGTGATCATGAAGCCCAGCGTCCACAGCACCGGCGAGGTCATCTGGACCCGGCCGCGGTACATGGTGAACAGCCAGTTGAAGATCTTCACCCCGGTCGGGATGGAGATGATCATGGTGGTGATGCCGAAGAACGCGTTGACGTTGGCGCCCGAGCCCATCGTGAAGAAGTGGTGCAGCCACACGATGAACGACAGCACCATGATCGCGGCGGTCGCGTACACCATGCCCTTGTAGCCGAACAGCTTCTTGCCCGAGAACGTGGCGATCACTTCAGAGAAGATGCCGAACGCCGGCAGGATCAGGATGTACACCTCGGGGTGGCCCCAGATCCAGATCAGGTTCACGTACATCATGGCGTTGCCGCCACCGTCGTTCGTGAAGAAGTGGGTACCGACGTAGCGGTCCAGGCCCAGCAGCGCCAGGGTCACGGTCAGCACCGGGAAAGCGGCCACGATCAGCACGTTGGTGCACAGCGCGGTCCAGGTGAACACCGGCATGCGCATCAGCGTCATGCCCGGCGCGCGCATGCGCAGGATCGTCACCAGGAAGTTCACGCCGGTCAGCAAGGTGCCCAGGCCCGAGATCTGCAAGCTCCAGAGGTAGTAGTCCACCCCCACACCCGGGCTGAAGTCCAGTCCCGACAGCGGCGGGTAGGCCAGCCAGCCGGTCTTGGCGAATTCACCGACGCCCAGCGAGACATTGACCAGCATGGCGCCCGACACGAACAGCCAGAACGACAGCGTGTTCAGGAACGGGAACGCCACGTCGCGCGCGCCGATCTGCAGCGGCACGACCAGATTCATCAGGCCGGTCATCAGCGGCATGGCCACGAAGAAGATCATGATCACGCCGTGGGCGGTGAAGATCTGGTCGTAATGCTCGGGCGGCAGCACGCCGGTCGCGCCATTGGTGGCGAGCGCCAGCTGGGTGCGCATCATGACCGCGTCGGCGAAGCCGCGCAGCAGCATGATCAGGGCGACCAGGCAGTACATCACGCCGATCTTCTTGTGGTCGACCGAGGTGAACCACTCGTTCCAGAGGTAGCCCCACTTCTTGAAATAGGTGATCGCGCCTAGCAGCGCGGCACCGCCTAGGGCGACGCCGGCCAGAACGACCATGATGATCGGCTCATGAAACGGAATCGCCGACAAACTCAACTTGCCAAACATCATTGCTCCTAGGATTGCGCGCCCAGCGCCTTCACAGGCGTGGTCATCGACAGCTGCTCTTCACCGAGGGTGTTGCGCGACGTGCAGATCGGGCCGCCCTTGAACCCGTCGGCGGCGAGCGCCGTGCCGCTGTGGTCCATGTACTTGTGCAGGATGTTGTGGAAGAGCTTGTCTTCCACCTTGCCGTAGTACGTGACCGGCTCCTTCTCGCTGGGTTGTGCCAGCGTCTTGTAGCCTTCAACCCCCAGTTCGGTGGACGAGGCGCGAACCTTGGCGACCCACTGGTCGAACTCGTAGTTCGACATGGCGACCGCCTTGAACTTCATGCCCGAGAAGCCGCCGCCGCTGTAGTTGGCGGATACGCCGTCGTAAGAGCCGGCTTCGTTGGCGATCAGGTGGAGCTTGGTCTCCATCCCTGCCATGGCGTACACCTGGCTGCCCAGTTGCGGGATGAAGAACGAATTCATGATCGAATCCGAGGTGATCTTGAAGTTCACCGGGGTGTCGACCGGAAAGGCGATCTGGTTGACCGTGGCGATCTTCAGTTCCGGATAGATGAACAGCCACTTCCAGTTCAGCGCCACCACCTCGACGGTGACGGGCTTCTTGCTGGATTCAAGCGGCTTGTACGGGTCCAGGTCGTGCGAGGACTTCCAGGTGATGATGCCCAGCGCAATGATGATCAGGCAGGGGATCAGCCACACCACCACTTCGATCGCCGTGGAGTGCGACCAGTCCGGCTCATAGCGCGCCGAGGTATTGGACGCGCGGTACTTCCAGGCGAACACCAGCGTGAGCACGATCACCGGCAGCACCACCAGCAGCATGAGCCAGGTTGCAATCAGGATGATGTTCTTGATGTCGACGCCGACCTGCCCTTTCGGGTCGAGCAGCGTCATGTTGCAGCCGGCGAGCAGGAGCAGGCCAAGGCAAGGCAGGAACCGCGTCCAACGCGGCAGTATGGGTTTCTTCATGTCACGACTGGTTTGGTTACACCGCGCTTCGGGCAAAAGCGCGGCTAAACCGCCTGATGCTCGCGCAAGAGGCGTGGGGCTGAGGGAAAACCGGAAGGACGTGTCCTTAGCTGGCGTTGCGGTCGGGCGGCGGATCGAACGCCGGGGGACCATGCGGCCTTGCAACGCCATGAACACGGAAGGACAACTGACTGCGTGCGCTGCAGGCCCTGTAGGACCTTGCCGGCGCTGCGGCACCTGGCCGAAACCGCGAACGGTCCCGGCTCAGTACGGCGGCCGGGTAGCGTTGGAATACGAGGTTTTTGCACTTCCCGACGGACTTGCCTTCATGGCAAGCGCGGTTTTCGGCCGGGGAGCGCAACACGTAAAACATCGTGGGCGCGACTGTACCGCAACGCAACATTAGGGGTAAACCCAACGGCACAGAACACACTGTTCAGCAGAACGGACAATCGACGCGCAAATCCGCGAAGCAGCATTTGACCGGCATCAACGTCACAAATCGGTTCCTAAAAATGCAGAAAGCCGCGCATCAGGCGGCCTCCAGGGGTGCGACATGCCTGTGTGGCATATTGTCGCACCGCGTCAAAACTGCGTATCCGTCACCCGTAGCGGCGCGTGATCGACTCGGCGACACAGACCGGACGGTCGCTGCCTTCGCGCTCCACCGTGACTTCCCAGGTCGACTGTGCGCCAACCAGTTCGGGCGACTTCGGCAGCGGATCGAGACGCTCGACCTTCAGCAGCTTGATGCGCGCGCGCAGCTTGCTGCCCACCGGCACGGGTGCCGTGAAGCGCACGCGGTTCAGGCCGTAGTTGACGCCGATCTTCGACGGCATGTGCAGCGCGTTGTGCATGAACTTGGGCAGCAGCGACAGCGTCAGGAAGCCGTGCGCGATCGGGCCGCCATAGGGCGACTCCTTCTTCGCGCGCTCCACGTCGATGTGAATCCACTGGTGGTCGCCGGTGGCATCGGCAAACTGGTTGACCTGCTGCTGGGTCACCTCGATCCAGTCGCTGACCGCGACCTCCTGGCCCTGCAGGCCTTCCAGTTCTTCCAGCGATGCGATGGTACGCATGTTGATAGTCTCCTCGTGACGATAAAGTGTTCTTAAGCGGGGCGGCGGCCGTACATGCCCATGCCCTTGACGGTGCAGACCAGTTCGCCGCGCTGGTTGGTGGCTTCCCACTGGGTGTGGACCACGCCGCGGTCCGGCTTGGACTGCGACGGCCGGCTATCGAGCACATTCAGCACGACGGTGAGCGTGTCGCCGGCGTAGACGGGCTTGAGCCAGCGGATCTCGTCCACGCCAGGCGAGCCCATGCTGGCCGACTTGCCGGTGGTGCTCAGCACCAGCAGCCGCATCATGATCGAGCACGTCATCCAGCCGCTCGAGATCACGCCGCCATAGATGCTCCTGGCAGCGGCTTCCTTGTCGATATGGAACGGCTGCGGATCGTACTGGCGGGCAAAGGCCAGGATCTCTTCCTCGGTGACGAGGTACGAACCCAGTTCGCGGCGGCTGCCGACTTCAAAGTCCTCGAAATACAGCATCGGTTGTCTCTCTGTAGTGATTGGCGCCATGGCACTAAGTTTGCTCAGGCAATGATCGCATGGCCGCCGGGGGCCGGCGTCCGTATTTGCCGAACCCGCCCCTAACGGTCCCCAAAGAAAAAAACCGCGCCTGGACTACAGCGCGGTTTTGATTGGACTGGCAGGATCAGGCAGCTTCCTGGAACCCCGGCTGGGCGGCGAACCTGCCCAGGTGGTGATCCACGTCGCCGAAGGTGGTGTTGATCAGCGTCAGCCGCTTGAACATGTGCGCGGCCGGCAGTTCGTTGGTCACGCCCATGCCGCCGTGGATCTGCACTGCCTCCTGGCCAACCGTGCGCGCTGCCTGCCCCACGCGCGCCTTGGCGGCGGAGACATAGCGGCGGCGCTCTTCCGGCGTTACTTCTTCGAAGCGTGCCGCGGCCAGCAGCGTGATCGAGCGCGACTGCTCGGCGTGGATGAACATCTCCACCATGCGGTGCTGCAGCGCCTGGAAGCGCGCGATCGGCACGCCGAACTGCTGGCGCGTCTTGGCGTATTCCAGCGTGGCGGCATTGAGCGTATCCATCACGCCCACGGCCTCGGCGCACAGCAGCACGGCAGCGTAGTCGGCCACTTGCTCGATCACCGGGAAGGCCTTGCCGGCTTCACCCAGCAGTTGCGCGGGGGCATCCTGGAAGGTGATGTCGGCCGCGCGCAGGTTGTCGATGGTGCGGTAGTCCTTGATGCTGACGCCGGCGCCCCTGGCATCCACCAGGAACAGCGAGATGCCGTCCTGGTCGGCTTCGGCACCGCTGCTGCGGGCCGACACGATCAGCTTGTCGGCCTGGCCGCCGTGCAGCACCACGGTCTTGCGGCCGTTGAGCTTGCCGTCGCGGGCGGTGACGCGCACGTTGTTCAGTTCATAGCGCGCCTGCGGCTCGTTGAAGGCCACGGCCAGCTTCAGTTCGCCGCCGGCGACCTGTTCCAGCAGTGCATCCTGGCCACCGGCCAGGCCCAGGGCGTAGGCGCCCACCACCGTGGCCAGGTACGGCTCCACGATCAGGCCTCGGCCCAGCTCCTGCTGCACCACCATCATGTCCAGGGCCTTGCCCGCGAAACCGCCCTGCGCTTCCGGCACCGGCAGCGCGGTCAGGCCAAGCTCGACCAGCGAGCCCCAGGCGGCGTCGCCATAGCCGGCGGCGCTTTCGTAGTTCTGCTTGCGGGACTCGAAGCCGTAGTCCTTGTCGATGAAACGGCGGACGGCGTCGGCCAGCTGCTTCTGTTCGTCGCTGAGATTGAAGTTCATGTTGCGTGTCTCCTCACAGCCCCAGAATCATCTGGCTGATGATGTTCTTCTGAATTTCGTTGGACCCGCCATAGATGGAGGTCTTGCGATAGTTGAAGTAGTACGCGGCCAGCGGCGCGGCGTCGTCGTAGCCGGTCACGGCGTGCTCGGTCTCGCACTCCAGGTAGGCGGTGTCGAACGGCTGCGCGTACGGGCCGACGGCCTCGACCATCAGCTCGGTCAGCAGCTGCTGGATCTCGGTGCCCTTGATCTTGAGCATCGAGGCCTCGGGTCCGGGGCCCTTGCCTGCCGCTTCGCTCGAGACCACGCGCAGCACGGTGATTTCCAGCGCCATCAGCTCGATTTCCAGCGCGGCCACCTTGGCGCCGAACACCGGGTCTTCCAGCAGCGGCTTGCCGTTCTTCTGCTGCTGGCGCGCCACGCGCTTGAGGAAGCCCAGCTCGCGCTTGGAGTTGCCCACGCGGGCGATCCCGGTGCGCTCGTGGCCCAGCAGGTACTTGGCGTAGGTCCAGCCCTTGTTCTCTTCGCCGACGCGGTTCTCGACCGGCACCTCGACGTTGTCGAAGAAGACTTCGTTCACCTCATGCTCTTCGTCGAGCATGATGATCGGGCGCACGGTGATGCCCGGGGTCTTCATGTCGATCAGCAGGAACGAGATGCCCTCCTGCTTCTTGGCTTCGGGGTCGGTGCGCACCAGGCAGAAGATCATGTCGGCGTGCTGGCCGAGCGTGGTCCAGGTCTTCTGGCCGTTGACGATGTAGTGCTTGCCGTCCGAAGTCAGCTCGGCACGGGTCTTCAGCGAGGCCAGGTCCGAGCCCGAGCCCGGCTCCGAATAGCCCTGGCACCACCAGTCGGTGCAGTCCAGGATGCGCGGCAGGTAGTACGACTTTTGCTCTTCGCTGCCGTACTTCATGATCACCGGCGCGACCATCGCCACGCCGAACGGCAGCACGCCGGGCGCGCCGACGCGGGCGTTCTCTTCATCCCAGATATGGCGCTGGGTGGCGTTCCAGCCGGTGCCGCCGTACTGGACGGGCCAGTGCGGTGCCGACCAGCCCTTGCCGGCCAGGGTCTTGTGCCAGCGCACCAGGTCGTCGCGGTTCGGACGGCGGTGGTTGAGAATCTTGCTGCGGATGTCCGCCGGCAAGTTGGCTTCGAGCCAGCTACGCACTTCCTCGCGGAAGGCGTTGTCGGACGCCGAGTAGTTGAGATCCATGCCCGTCTCCAGTGGTGCCGGCTTGGCGTGGGGCCGCCGGCGGTTTGTTCTGCCTGCACGTCAAGCGCCGACAGCAAACGGGCACAAGACGCAATTCAGTGAGCCGTCTGCTTCAGCGCATCCGGCACCACGAGCGGGAAAGTCTCGATGCCCTCTTCGGCCAGCGCCTGCACCTCCTCCGCCGAGGCCGAACCGCGAATGCCGCGTTCCGGCGCCTCGTCATAGTGCATGCGCCTTGCCTCTTCGGCAAAGCGATCGCCAACATCCTCGGTCTGTGCCAGCACCTGCTTCACTGCCTTCAAATAGAGCGCTTGCAGTGTCACCGGTGCGGCAGCCGGCTGCGCCGGCCTGGCGCTGCCTTCGCGCGCGGTCGCGCCCGACAGGTTCAGGCGCGGCGCGCTGGGCAGCCGCGTCACGGCGTGGTCGCCACAGACCGGGCATTGGACGAGGTCACGCGAGATTTGCGACTGCGCATCTTCTTCCGAGGCAAACCAGCCCTCGAAACCATGGTCATGCGCGCAGCGCAGGTCGAGCACCTTCATGATCTTTCCAGCCCGTCAAAAGCTATATTATCCGCGAATCGAAATTTTGTGAACGGTCGTGCTAAATTTTTTAGAACGACCGTTCGGGAACAACCGCATGGCGCAGAATCCACGCGGCTCACTACTCACTATACGGCGTAATGCGGCAGCGGCTGTTCGCCCGGTTGCCAGGCACCCGAGATCACTTTTTCCAGCCAGAATGCGCCGATGATGGTCTTTACGTCGGTGATGCGGCCGCTGCGGACCCAATCGATCACCTGCCCCACCGGCGTGATGAAGGTCTCGATGAACTCGCCGTCGTCGAGCTGCGCCTCGCCATGCGTCAGGTCGCGCGCCAGGAAGATGTCGATGAACTCGGTGGAATACGAGATAACCGGGTGGATGCGCGTCAGGTAGTCCCAGCGCGCCGCGCTGTAGCCGGTCTCCTCCAGCAGTTCGCGTTCGCCGCAGCGCTGCGCGCCCTCTTCCGGATCAAGCTTGCCGGCGGGGAATTCCAGCATCACTTCGCCGATCGGATAGCGGAACTGGCGCTCCATCAGCACGGTGCCGTCGCTGAACAGCGGGATCATCATCACCGCGCCCGGATGGACTACGTACTCGCGCCCGGTCTGCTTGCCGTCCGGCAGCCTGACGATATCTTGCTTGAGGGTGAGGAACTTGCCGCGATGGACCGTGGCCGAGGCGACGCACACTTCCTTCAGTGCGTCATCGTTCCCGGCGGGTTCAGCGGTAGGCGGGGTGCCGCGTTGGATCTTGTCGGTCATGGACGCTCCGGATCAGGCAGGGCCCGGCGCCGACAAGACCGGCTTCAGGCCGTGCGGTGTTTGACGAGGTATTGCCAGGTGAAGCCCGGGAAGGCAAACACCAGCATCATGCACGCGGTAATGGCATAAAACTGCCAGCCCTGCGGGAAGGCGTTGCCAAGGCTGGCCTCCACCGCAAAGCCGGCGGCGCCCGCCACCGCGAACCATACGATCAGTTCCAGCAGGCGCAGCCACAGCGGCTTGCGCGCCCGCCGCAGCGGGATCAGCACGAACAGGCGCTGGTTCACAAACGGCAGGTTCGCACTGATCAGTGCCAGCAGGATGACAAACCAGCCGCTTGCGGATGCGCTCATGGCGTGTGGCGGATCAGGAACCCAGGGTCGAGCGGATGGCCTGGTAGCACAGGTTCATCAGCGCGGCCGGGAAAATACCCAGCAGGATCACCGCGGCGCCGTTCACGCTCAGCATCGAGCGCAGGCCAAAGGTTGCTTCCAGCTCTTCTTCAGCAGCGGGCGCATCGAAGTACATCAGCTTGACGATACGCAGGTAATAGAACGCGCCGATCAGCGAGAACAGCACGGCCACCACGGCCAGCCAGGTCATGCCCGACTTGACCACCGCATCCAGCACGGCCAGCTTGGCATAGAAGCCCACGGTCGGCGGAATGCCGGCCAGCGAGAACATCATCACCAGCATCAGGAACGCGAACCACGGGTTGCGGCGCGACATGCCCCTCAGGTCTTCCAGGGTCTCGGCCTCGAAACCCTTGTTCGTGCGCAGCAGGATGATGCCGAAAGTGCCCAGCGTGGTCAGCAGGTAGGTCACCGAGTAGAACATCGCCGAGCTGTACGCATCGGCGGCGCCGTCAGCCTTGTTGGCGACCACGCCCGACAGCAGGCCCAGCAGCACGAAGCCCATGTGCGAGATGGTCGAGTACGCCAGCATCCGCTTCAGGTTGCTCTGCACGATGGCGGTCAGGTTGCCGATGGCCAGCGAGATGATCGACAGCACCACCAGCATCATCTGCCAGTCATTGGCCAGCGGCAGCAGGCCTTCCACCAGCACGCGGATAAACAGCGCAAAAGCAGCAACCTTCGGGCCGCCGGCGATCAGCAGCGTCACCGCGGTCGGCGAACCCTGGTAGATATCGGGAATCCACATGTGGAACGGCGCGGCACCCAGCTTGAACGACAGGCCGGCGACGATAAAGACCACGCCAAAGGCCAGCATGGTGGTGTTGACGCGGCCCGACTCGACCACGCGGAACACTTCGCCCAGGTTCAGCGAACCGGTGGCGCCATACATCATCGAGATGCCGTACAGCAGGAAGCCCGAAGCCAGGGCGCCCAGCACGAAGTACTTCATCGCCGATTCCGAGGTCACGCGCGATTCGCGGCGCAGTGCCACCAGTGCGTACGACGACAGCGACAGCAGCTCCAGGCCCAGGTACAGGGTCAGGAAGTTGTTGCCGGTGATCATCACGATCTGGCCGCCCAGCGTGAACAGCGCGAGCTGGTAGAACTCGCCGGCAAACATGTCGCGATCCGCCAGATAGCGGCGCGTGTAGACCAGCGTCACGAACAGGCCGGCAGAGCAGAACGCGGACAGCACGTTTGCCATCGGATCGATCACGACCAGGTTGGCGAACGCGTAGTGCGTCTCGCCGGCGGCGGCATTCAGGCCGAACCAGACGGTCAGCGCCAGCGTGGCCAGCAGCGACAGCGGATATGCCACGCTTTGCTTGCCCTTGCCACGTGCAAGGTCGATCCAGTTGACCGCGCCGATGGCGATCGCCAGGAAAATAATCGGCGCCACGGGGGCGAGTGTCGAGGACGTTTGCATGTTGATTTCTCTCCCCGATTACAGCTTGGACTGTGCCGCGTGGGACAGCAGGTTCACCACGGACGCGTGCATCACGTCGGTAAAGGGCTTCGGGTGCAGGCCCATGTACAGCGTCATGATGGCCAGCAGGCCGAGCATGACGAACTCACGCTTGTTCAGGTCGACCAGCTCGCGCACGTGCTGGTGGACGATGTCGCCGAAGATCACGCGCTTGACCATCCACAGCGAGTAGGCGGCGCCGAAGATCAGGGCGGTGGCGGCCAGCAGGCCGATCCAAAAGTCGAACTTGACCGCGCCCAGGATCACCATGAATTCGCCGACGAAGCCCGAGGTGGCCGGCAGGCCGCAGTTGGCCATCGCGAAGAACACTGCCAGCGCGGCGAACTTGGGCATGGTGTTGACCACGCCGCCGTAGTCGGCGATCTGGCGCGAGTGCACGCGGTCGTACAGCACGCCGATGCAAAGGAACATCGCGCCGGAGATAAAGCCGTGCGAGATCATCTGCACGATGCCGCCTTCCACGCCGATGTCGCTGAAGATGAAGAAGCCCAGCGTGACGAAGCCCATGTGGGCGATCGACGAGTACGCCACCAGCTTCTTCATGTCGGCCTGCACCAGGGCCACCAGGCCGATGTAGATCACCGCGATCAGCGAGATGGTGATGATGAACGGGGCCAGGTAGTGGCTGGCGTCAGGCGCGATCGGCAGCGAGAACCGCAGGAAACCGTAGGCGCCCAGCTTCAGCATGATGGCGGCCAGCACCACCGAACCGCCGGTCGGCGCTTCCACGTGGGCGTCGGGCAGCCAGGTGTGCACCGGCCACATCGGCACCTTGACCGCGAAGGCGACGAAGAAGGCAATGAACAGCGCGATCTGCTCGTTCATCGACAGCTTGGCCTGGTGCCATTGCAGGATGTCGAAGGTACCGGTCTTGTTGTACAGGTACAGCAGCGCGATCAGCGTCAGCAGCGAGCCCGCCAGCGTGTACAGGAAGAACTTGAACGCGGCATAGACGCGGTTCGGGCCGCCCCAGACACCGATGATGATGTACATCGGGATCAGCGTGGCTTCGAAGAACACGTAGAACAGCATGCCGTCCAGCGTGCAGAACACGCCGACCATCAGGCCCGACAGGATCAGGAACGAGGCCATGTATTCGGCCACACGCTCGGTGATCACTTCCCAGGCCGAGATCACCACGATCACCGTGATGAAGGCGGTCAGCACCACGAACCACATCGAGATGCCGTCAACACCCAGCAGGTAGTTGATATTGAAGCGTTCGATCCAGCTCGCCTTTTCGACGAACTGCATGGCCGCGCTGGCGCGGTCGAAGCCGAAGACCAGCGGCAGCGTGACGACAAAGCTGGCGATCGAGCCGAACAGCGACATCCACCGGACAAAGCCAGGGCTGCGGTCCGAGCCGAAGGCCAGGATCAGCAGGCCGAAAAAGACAGGCAGCCAGATTGAGAAAGACAGAACCATTTCTATGTTTTCCTTACTTGGTGCCTATCACTTGGTGCCGATCACGCCCGTGACCGTCAGCGTCAGCAGCACCAGCATGCCGACGATCATCGCGAACGCGTAGTGGTAGATATAGCCCGACTGCAGGTAGCGGCTTGCCGAAGCAAACGAAGCCACCAGGCGCGCCGCGCCGTTGACGAACAGGCCGTCGATCAGGCTCTGGTCGCCGCCCTTCCACAGGCCGGTACCGAGCAGGCGTGCGCCGCGGGCGAACACGGCCTGGTTGATGGCGTCCATGTAGTACTTGTTGTCCAGCAGCTTGTAGAGACCCGAGAAGCGGTTCGCGATGGCTTCAGGGATATCCGGGCGCTTCATATAGAAGAACCAGGACAGCACCACACCGGCGACGGCCAGCCACAGCACGGGCGTGGTCAGCGAGTGGATCGCCATTGCCACCCAGCCGTGGAACGCTTCCTTGAGCTCGGCCATGGCGTGGTGGTTCTCGCCGACGAAGATCACATCCTTGAACGCGATGCCGTTCTTGAAGAAGTTGCCGAACAGCATCGGCTCGATCGCGATCGCACCGACGATCACCGACGGGATCGCCAGCAGCACCAGCGGCAGCGTCACCACCCACGGCGACTCGTGCGGCTTCTCGCCGGCGGCCAGGCCATGGTGGTGGTCGTGCGAGACCTCTTCGTCCTCATGGTCGCCTTCATGATGCTGGTGGGCATGGTTCTGGCCCCAGCGCTCCTTGCCATGGAAGACCAGGAAGTACATGCGGAACGAGTAGAACGCGGTGACGAACACGCCCGCCAGCACGGCGAAGTAGGCAAAGCCCGAACCGGCGATATGCGACTCGGCCACGGCCTCGATGATCGAGTCCTTGGAGTAGAAGCCCGCGAAGAACGGCGTGCCAATCAGCGCCAGCGAACCCACCAGCGAGGTGATCCAGGTGAGCGGCATGTACTTGCGCAGGCCGCCCATGTTGCGGATGTCCTGGTCGTGGTGCATGCCGATGATGACCGAGCCCGCGCCCAGGAACAGCAGTGCCTTGAAGAACGCGTGCGTCATCAGGTGGAACACGGCCACCGAGTATGCCGAAGCGCCCAGCGCCACGGTCATGTAGCCCAGCTGCGACAGGGTCGAGTAAGCGACCACGCGCTTGATGTCATTCTGGATGATGCCCAGGAAGCCCATGAACAGCGCCGTGATGGCACCGATCACCAGCACGAAGGACAGCGCCGTATCCGACAGCTCGAACAGCGGCGACATGCGTGCCACCATGAAGATGCCGGCGGTCACCATCGTTGCCGCGTGGATCAGCGCCGAGATCGGGGTCGGGCCTTCCATCGAGTCAGGCAGCCAGACGTGCAGCGGGAACTGCGCCGACTTGCCCATCGCGCCGATGAACAGGCAGATGCAGGCCACGGTGATCATGAGCCAGTCGGTGCCCGGGAAGATCACGGTCGCCAGCTGGTCGCGCGCGGCGAATACTTCGGTGTAGTTCATGCTGCCGGCATAGGCCAGCAGCAGGCCGATGCCCAGGATAAAGCCGAAGTCGCCGACGCGGTTGACCAGGAACGCCTTCAGGTTGGCGAAGATCGCCGTCGGGCGGGTGTACCAGAAGCCGATCAGCAGGTACGACACCAGGCCCACCGCTTCCCAGCCGAAGAACAGCTGCAGGAAGTTGTTGCTCATCACCAGCATCAGCATCGAGAAGGTGAACAGCGAGATGTAGGCGAAGAAGCGGTTGTAGCCGGGGTCCCCGTCCATGTAGCCGACGGTGTAGATGTGCACCATCAGCGAGACAAAGGTAACCACCACCATCATCATCGCGGTCAGCGAGTCGACCAGGAAGCCGACCTCCATCTTCAGGCTGCCGATGGCCATCCACTCATAGACGGTGCCGTTGTAGCCGGCGCCGTTCATGACGTCGAGCAGCACCATCACCGACAGCACGCAGGCAATGGCCACGCCCAGAATCGTCGAGGTGTGGGCCACCATCCGGCCGCCGCGCGACTCCGAGGAAAACAGGTCAAAGAACTTGGTACCGAACAGGCCGGCGATCGCGGAGCCGACTAGCGGCGCCAGCGGGATCGCAAGCAGCAGGTTGGGGTTGAGCGTGGTTGCCATAGGACGCTTAGTGGTGTGCGGTCGGTGAGTCTTGGGTATCTGCGTAGTGCGCCACGGATCAGCCCTTGAGGGTGTCCATGTCGTCCACGTTGATCGTATCCAGGTTGCGGAACAGCACAACCAGGATGGCGAGACCGATTGCCGACTCGGCGGCGGCCACCGTGAGGATGAAGAAAACGAAAACCTGACCAGCCAGGTCGCCCAGGTAATGCGAGAAGGCGACGAAGTTGATGTTCACCGCAAGCAGCATCAGTTCGATCGCCATCAGCAGCACGATCACGTTCTTGCGGTTCAGGAAGATGCCGACGATGCTGATCGCAAACAGGATCGCACCGAGCACGAGGAAATGAGCGAGAGAGAGCACAGCGATTTCTCCGGGCTTTAGTTCTTATTGGCGGCAGCCGCGGCTTCCGTCTGCTGGGTCTGGCCTTCGGACTGCATCGGCACCAGGCGCACGCGCTCGTCGCGGCGGGTGCGCAGCTGCGCCGACACGTCCTGGGCCTTGACGTCCTTGCGGCGGCGCAGGGTCAGCGCCACGGCGGCGATGATCGCCACCAGCAGGATGATGCCGGCCACTTCGAAGGCGTAGATATAGTCGGTGTAGATCAGCTTGCCGAGCGCGGCGGTGTTCGAGTAGCCCGGGTCCTGCGAACCGTTGGTGGCCACCGGCGTGGTGGTGCCGATAAAGTTGCGCACCAGCACGATCGCCATCTCGGCGATGATCAGCGCGCCCACCACCGAGGCCATCGGCACGTAGGTCCAGAAGTCCCGCCGCAGGTGCTCGATGTCGATGTCGATCATCATCACCACGAACAGGAACAGCACCATCACCGCGCCGACATAGACCAGCACCAGCAGGATGGCGAGGAATTCCGCCTTGAGCAGCATCCAGATCGCCGCCGCCGTGAAGAACGACAGCACGAGGAACAGTGCGGAATGCACCGGGTTCTTCGCAGTGATGACTTTCAGTGCGGAGAGCACCAGCACCAGCGCAAAGACGTAGAAGATGGTGGTCGTGAGTTCCATGGTCCCTATCGGATCCTCTCTGGGCCGTCCGGCACAAGCCACCCCCTCGGGTGGCCCGCTCCTGCGGCATCCTTGCATTGGTCCCTTGCATTGCAGGGACCGCATTCAATTCGGTGGCGGCGGCTGCCAGGTCTGCTGCTTGCGGCAGCCGCGAACCGGTCGTTACTTCTGTCGCTGCTTCGGCTTAGCGATACTTTGCGTCGGCAGCCTTCGCTGCGGCGATCTGCGGCTCGTAGCGGTCGCCCACTGCCAGCAGCATGTCCTTGGTGAAGTACAGGTCGCCGCGCTTCTCGCCGTGGTACTCCAGGATCTGCGTTTCCACGATGGCGTCGACCGGGCAGGCCTCTTCGCAGAAACCGCAGAAGATGCACTTGGTCAGGTCGATGTCATAGCGGGTCGTGCGGCGCGTGCCGTCGGCGCGCGCATCGGACTCGATCGTGATGGCCAGCGCCGGGCACACCGCCTCGCACAGCTTGCAGGCGATGCAGCGCTCTTCCCCGTTGGGGTAGCGGCGCAGCGCGTGCAGACCACGGAAGCGCGGCGAGATCGGCGTTTTCTCTTCCGGGAACTGGACGGTGATCTTGCGCGCGAAGAGATAGCGGCCGGTCAGGGCCATGCCCTTGAAGAGTTCCTTCAGGAGCAGGCTGTTGAAGAAGTCCTTGATGGCGAGCAGCATGATGCTTCCTAGTATTTCCACACGGCGCGCGCCCCGGCGCGCACCGTCGTTTGGCCGTTCAGTGCCAGATGTTCCAGGGCGACTTGATCCAGATCGCCACGATGATCAGCCACGCCACCGTCAGGGGGATGAACACCTTCCAGCCCAGGCGCATGATCTGGTCATAGCGGTAGCGCGGGAACGAGGCACGGATCCAGATGAAGACGGACAGCAGCAGGAATACCTTGATCACCAGCCAGAAGAAGCCCGGGATCGCGTTGGTCAGCACGCTGTCGATCGGGGGCGCCCAGCCGCCCAGGAACATCAGCGCGGTCATCGTCGAGATGATGATCATGTTGATGTACTCGGCCAGGAAGAACAGCGCGAAGCCCATGCCCGAATACTCGATCATGTGGCCGGCCACGATTTCCGACTCGCCTTCCACCACGTCGAACGGGTGGCGGTTGGTTTCGGCCACGCCCGAGATGAAGTAGACGCCGAACATCGGCAGCAGCGGCAGCCAGTTCCACGACAGGATGTTGATGCCCATGTCGGCAAAGTAGCCGGTGTTCTGGCCGTTGACGATGGCCGACAGGTTCAGGCTGCCGGCAACCATCAGCACCGTCACCAGCGCAAAGCCCATGGCGATTTCATACGACACCATCTGGGCCGCGGCACGCATGGCGCCGATGAAGGCGTACTTGGAGTTCGAGGCCCAGCCTGCCAGGATCACGCCGTACACGCCCACCGAGCTGATCGCCATCACGTACAGCAGACCGGCGTTCACATCCGCCAGCACCACTTCAGCCTGGAACGGAATCACGGCCCAGACCGCCACGGCGGGCATCAGCACCATCAGCGGGGCAATCAGGTACATGCCCCGGCTGACCTGCGTGGGCATCATGACTTCCTTGAGCAGCAGCTTCAGCACGTCGGCAATCGGCTGCAGCAGGCCCAGCGGACCCACGCGGTTCGGGCCGATACGGACGTGCATCCAGCCGATCAGCTTGCGCTCCCACAGGATCAGGTAAGCCACGCACAGCAGCAGCGGCACCACGATGATCACGGCGCGAATCAGGATCCACAGCGGCGTCCAGTAGGCACCCAGCAGGCCCTGTCCTTGCGAGGTAATCCAGTCAATCATGTCTTGTTCTCGCTCTTGTTCTTACGCCGTGGCCACGGTGCCGGTGGCCGGCGCCAGGTCAATGGCCTTCTCTACGGTGACCGTGCCGTACATCGCGCCCAGGCTCATGGCCGCCGGCGTCGCCGCCGGCACGCGCACGGTGTTGGCCGGGAGCGTGGCTTCGAGCACGGCCGGCAGCACCACGCTGCCCTGCCCTTGCGTGACCCGCACCGGATCGCCGGACTGGATGCCAAGGCTGGCGAACAGGTCGGCCGGCAGCGCGATCTGCATGGCGCGGCGCGCGGCAGCGCTCAGCTGCAGCGACTCGGCGCGGCGCACGATCGGATCGGCGTGGTAGATCGGCACATCGGCAATGCGTTCGATGCCGTTGGCGGCAGCGGCGGCCACGCGGATCGGCGCGTCGGTGGCGTTGTCCAGCTGCGCATCGACCGGGGCCGACAGCACTTCGGCACGCACCGATTCGGCGGTTTCGTAGTCGAAGCCGGCCACGTCCAGCAGGTTGCCCAGCACGCGCAGCACCTTCCAGCCCGGACGCGATTCGCCCAGCGCGCGCACCACGCCGTTGAAGCTCTGCGGCTTGCCTTCGCAGTTGACGAAGGTGCCGGCGGTTTCCGTGAACGGCGTCACCGGCAGGATCACGTCGGCGTACTGCATGGCCGCTTCCGAACGGAACGGCGACAGCACCACCACCGTGCCGGCCTGGGCCAGCGCGGCCAGCGCCTTGCGCGGGTCGGCGGCGTCGAACTCGGGTTCGGTGTTCAGCAGGATGTAGGCCTTGCGCGGCGTGTCCAGCATCGCCTGCGCATTGGCGCCGCCCTGCCTGGGCAGCGCGCCGGCGACATAGCCGCCGACGGTATTGGCGGCTTCGGTCAGGAAGCCCAGCGTCGCACCGGTTTCGGTGGCGATCCACTGTGCCAGCGCGTGCAGCGCCGAGAACTGCGGATGGCGCACGGCCTCGTTGCCGAGGAACACCGCACGGCGCTCGCCCGACAGCAGCGCTTCCGCCACCTTGCCAGCGGCTTCGCCACCGTCGAAACCTTCAGTGCCGGCCGGGGCAGCGACGCCCTTGGCGGCAGCCACGGCACGGGCCACGCCGGCGAGCGCCGCGGTCCAGCCGGACGGCGCCACGTCGATGCGGGCGGCCACGGGCATCAGCAGGTCTTCACCGCCGGCACCCAGCACCGCCACGCGGGCACCCTTCTTGGTAGCCTGGCGCAGGCGCGAGGCCAGCAGCGGATGATCCTTGCGCAGCGACGAGCCGATCACCAGCACGCGTTGCAGGGTGGTCACGTCGGCCACCGGCATGCCCAGCCACGGCGCGCCCTTCAGTGCCGCCGAGAAGTCGGTCTGGCGCAGGCGGAAGTCGACATTGTCGCTGCCCAGGCCGCGCATCAGCTTGCCCAGCAGGAACAGCTCTTCCAGCGTGCTGTGCGGGCTGGCCAGCGCGGCGATCTGGTCGGCGCCATGATCGCGCTTGATGCTGGCGAGGCCGTTGGCCACATATTCGAGCGCGGTCTGCCAGTCGGTTTCCATCCATTCGCCGCCCTGCTTCAGCAGCGGGCGGGTCAGGCGGTCGGCGCTGTTCAGGCCTTCATACGAGAAGCGGTCCTTGTCGGAGATCCAGCACTCGTTGATGTCTTCGTTTTCCAGCGGCAGCACGCGCATCACGCGCTGGTTCTTGGTCTGCACCACCAGGTTCGCGCCCAGGCCGTCGTGCGGCGACACCGACTTGCGGCGCGCCAGTTCCCAGGTGCGGGCCGAGTAGCGGAACGGCTTGCTGGTCAGCGCGCCGACCGGGCACAGGTCGATCATGTTGCCCGACAGTTCCGAGTCGACGGTCTTGCCGACGAAGGTGGTGATTTCCGAATGCTCGCCGCGGCCCAGCATGCCCAGCTCCATCACGCCGGCCACTTCCTGGCCGAAGCGCACGCAGCGGGTGCAGTGGATGCAGCGGGTCATCTCCTCCATGGAGATCAGCGGGCCCACGTTCTTGTGGAACACCACGCGCTTCTCTTCCTTGTAGCGCGACTCCGAGGCACCGTAGCCCACGGCCAGGTCCTGCAGCTGGCATTCGCCGCCCTGATCGCAGATCGGGCAGTCGAGCGGGTGGTTGATCAGCAGGAATTCCATCACGGACTTCTGCGCCTTGACCGCCTTCTCCGAATTGGTGAAGACCTTCATGCCGGGGGTCACCGGCGTGGCGCAGGCAGGCAGCGCCTTCGGGGCCTTTTCGACCTCGACCAGGCACATGCGGCAGTTGGCCGCGATGGACAGTTTGCGGTGGTAGCAGAAGTGCGGGATGTAGGTGCCCAGCTTGCGGGCTGCTTCCATCACCAGGCTGCCTTCAGCAACCTCAACCTTCTTGCCGTCGATCTCTAGTTCAACCATGTTCTGCCACGCTTAGATGTAGGCCGGAACCATGCACTGCTTGTGTTCGACGTGATATTCGAACTCTTTCCAGTAGTGCTTGAGCATGCCGCGGACCGGCATCGCCGCGGCATCGCCGAGCGCGCAGATGGTGCGGCCCATGATGTTTTCCGCGACGTTGTTGAGCAGGTCCAGGTCTTCCTGGCGCCCCTCTCCGTGTTCGATGCGATTGACCATGCGGTAGAGCCAGCCGGTGCCTTCACGGCACGGCGTGCACTGGCCGCACGATTCCTCAAAATAGAAGTACGACAGGCGCAGCAGCGAGCGGACCATGCAGCGCGTCTCGTCCATCACGATCACAGCGCCCGAGCCCAGCATCGAGCCGGCCTTGGCGATCGAGTCGTAGTCCATGTCGGACGCCATCATCAGGTCGCCCGGCACCACCGGCGCGGACGAACCGCCCGGGATCACCGCCTTGATGCGCTTGCCGCCGCGCATGCCGCCGGCGAGCTCCAGCAGCTTGGCGAACGGCGTTCCCAGCGGGATCTCGTAATTGCCGGGACGTTCGACGTCACCCGAGATCGAGAAGATCTTGGTGCCGCCGTTGTTCGGCTTGCCCAGCTTCAGGTAGTTCTCGGGGCCGACGGCCAGCAGGAACGGCACCGCGGCAAACGTTTCCGTGTTGTTGATGGTGGTCGGCTTGCCGTACAGGCCAAAGCTGGCCGGGAAAGGCGGCTTGAAACGCGGCTGGCCCTTCTTGCCTTCCAGCGATTCGAGCAGCGCGGTTTCCTCGCCGCAGATATAGGCGCCGTAGCCGTGGTGCGCGTGCAGCTGGAAATCGAAGCCCGAACCCAGGATGTTGTCGCCCAGGAAGCCGGCAGCGCGCGCCTCTTCGAGCGCTTCCTCGAAGATCTTGTACTCGTTCCAGATCTCGCCGTGGATGTAGTTGTAGCCCACGGTGATGCCCATCGCATACGCGCCGATGGCCATGCCTTCGATCAGCGAGTGCGGGTTGTAGCGGATGATGTCGCGGTCCTTGAACGTGCCGGGCTCGCCTTCATCGGTGTTGCAGACCAGGTATTTCTGCCCCGGGAACGTGCGCGGCATGAAGCTCCACTTCAGGCCGGTCGGGAAGCCCGCACCGCCGCGGCCCCGCAGGCCCGAGGCCTTGACGTCGGCGATCACCTGCTCGGGCGGGATCTTCTCGGTCAGAATGCGCTTCAGTTGCTGGTAGCCGCCACGCTTGACGTAGTCTTCCAGGTGCCAATTCTTGCCGTCCAGGCCGGCCAGGATCAGCGGCTGGATATGGCGGTCGTGCAGACTGGTCATGTTACTTGCCCCCCTTGGCAGCTTCGGCTTTCAGCTCGTCGACGAGCGCGTCGAGCTTGTCGTCGCTCATGAAGCTGCACATGCGGGTGTTGTTGACGATCATCACCGGCGCGTCGCCGCAAGCGCCCATGCACTCGCCCTCTTTCAGGGTGAAGCAGCCGTCAGCGGTGGTCTCGTTGTAGTCGATCCCGAGCTTGCGCTTCAGGTACTCGCCGGCCCGCTCGCCGCCCGACAGGGCGCACGGCAGGTTGGTGCAGACGGCGAGCTTGAATTTGCCCACCGGCTTGGTGTCATACATGTTGTAGAAGGTCGCCACCTCTTCCACCCACACGGGCGGCATCTCGAGATAGCTGGCGACGAACTGCATGACTTCGGGGGAAACCCAGCCCACCTCGCCCTGCGCCACGGCAAGCGCCGCCATCACGGCCGACTGCTTCTGGTCGGCCGGATACTTCGCGATCGCGCGATCGATTTCCTTGAGAGCTTCTGCTGATAGCATGGTCATTGCAGTAAAACGGCGTCAGGCAGCGCCACCGGGCGTTCCCTTCCGCAGGTTTGCAGCCGTCGCTGCCCGTTCCGCCGGCAGGCCTGAGGCCGTACCGGTCCGCCGCGGGTCTTCCGCCCGCTCCCCCTGGGGAGCGCCGCGGAAAGCGCCCGGATCGTCGTCCGGGCCGGCGGTCCGTGATTAGCGGTCGATCTCGCCGAAGACGATGTCTTGCGTGCCGATGATCGTTACCGCGTCAGCAATCATGTGTCCCTTGGCCATTTCGTCGAGCGCGGCCAGGTGAGGGAAACCAGGTGCACGGATCTTCAGGCGGTACGGCTTGTTGGCCCCGTCCGAGATCGCGTAGATGCCAAATTCGCCCTTCGGATGCTCCACCGCTGCATACGCTTCGCCTTCCGGCACGTGCATGCCTTCGGTGAACAGCTTGAAGTGGTGGATCAGTTCTTCCATGTTGGACTTCATGTCCACGCGCGAGGGCGGCGCCACCTTGTGGTTGTCGGTGATCACCGGACCCGGGTTGCGGCGCAGCCATTCCACGCACTGCCTGATGATGCGGTTGGACTGGCGCATCTCTTCCACGCGCACCAGGTAGCGCGCGTAGCAGTCGCCGCCCACGCCCACCGGCACGTCGAAGTCCAGCTTGTCGTACACCTCGTACGGCTGCTTCTTGCGCAGGTCCCACTCGATGCCGGAGCCACGCAGCATCGGGCCGGTAAAGCCCATCTGCAGCGCACGTTCCGGGCTGACCACGCCGATATCCACCAGGCGCTGCTTCCAGATCCGGTTGTCGGTCAGCAGCGTCTCGTATTCGTCGACGTACTTCGGGAACCGGTTGGTGAAGTCCTCGATGAAGTCCAGCAGCGAGCCCGAACGCGCCTCGTTCATGGCCTTGATGGCGCGCTCGTTGTGTACCTTGGAGGCACGATATTGCGGCATCGTGTCAGGCAGGTCGCGGTAGACGCCGCCCGGACGGTAGTAGGCCGCGTGCATGCGCGCGCCCGACACCGCCTCGTACATGTCGAACATGTCCTCGCGCTCGCGGAAGGCGTACAGGAACACCGCCATCGCGCCCACGTCCAGCGCGTGCGAGCCGATCCACATCAGGTGGTTCAGCAGGCGGGTGATCTCGTCGAACATCACGCGGATGTACTGCGCGCGCACCGGCACTTCCAGGCCCAGCAGGCGCTCGATCGCCATCACGTAGGCGTGCTCGTTGACCATCATCGACACATAGTCGAGTCGGTCCATGTACGGCACGCTCTGGATCCAGGTCTTCTGCTCGGCCAGCTTCTCGGTGGCACGGTGCAGCAGGCCGATATGGGGGTCGGCGCGCTGGATGACTTCGCCGTCCAGCTCCAGCACCAGGCGCAGCACGCCGTGCGCAGCCGGGTGTTGCGGGCCGAAGTTCAGGGTGTAGTTCTTGATGTCTGCCATGGCGCGTTATCAGTGCAAGCCGCCGTAGTTGTCCTCGCGGATCACGCGCGGGGTGATTTCGCGCGGCTCGATCGTGACCGGCTGGTAGATGACCCGCTTCTGCTCCGGGTCGTAGCGCATCTCGACGAAGCCCGAGACCGGGAAATCCTTGCGGAACGGATGGCCGACGAAACCGTAGTCGGTCAGGATGCGGCGCAGGTCCGGATGGCCATCGAACACGATGCCGTAGAAATCGAAGGCTTCACGCTCGAACCAGTTGACGCCGTTCCACACGTCGATCAGCGACGGCAGCACCGGGAAATCATCGTCCGGGGCGAACACGCGCACGCGCAGGCGCCAGTTGTGGGTGATCGACAGCAGCTGCGAAACCGCGGCAAAGCGCAGGCCGTCCCAGGCACCGTCGCCGTACTCGGAATAGTCCACGCCGCACAGGTCGATCAGCTGCTCGAAGCGCAGCGACGGATCGTCGCGCAGGATGCGGGCAACTTCGAGGTAGTCGTCGGCCTTGACGATCAGCGTCAGTTCGCCGGTCGCCTCGATCAGGTTCTGCACGCGCTTGCCGAGAGCTTTCTCGAGCGCGGCCTTCAGGATGTCAAGCTTCGCCATTTCAGCCCTTGCGCGCGATGGTGTTGGTGCGCTTGATCTTGTTCTGCAGCTGGATCACGCCGTAGATCAGCGCCTCGGCCGTCGGCGGGCAGCCCGGCACGTAGATATCCACCGGCACGATGCGGTCGCAGCCACGCACCACCGAGTACGAGTAGTGGTAGTAACCGCCGCCATTGGCGCACGAGCCCATCGAGATCACCCAGCGCGGTTCTGCCATCTGGTCGTAGACCTTGCGCAGCGCGGGGGCCATCTTGTTGCACAGCGTGCCGGCCACGATCATCACGTCCGACTGGCGCGGCGACGGGCGGAAAATCACGCCGAAGCGGTCCATGTCGTAGCGCGCGGCGCCGGCATGCATCATTTCCACGGCACAGCAGGCCAGGCCGAAGGTCATCGGCCACAGCGACCCGGTGCGGGTCCAGTTGATCAGCTTGTCAGCGGTAGTCGTGACAAAGCCTTCGTTGAGAACGCCTTCGATTGCCATTTCACATCACTCCCAATCGAGCGCGCCCTTTTTCCAGATGTAGACGAAGCCCACGATGAATTCCAGCAGAAACACGCCCATGGCGATGAAACCCGGCCAGCCGATATCCCTCAGGGCGACACCCCACGGAAACAGGAAGGCGGTTTCGAGGTCGAACAGGATAAACAGGATGGCGATGAGGTAGTAGCGCACATCGAACTTCATGCGCGCGTCCTCGAACGCTTCGAAGCCGCACTCGTACGGCGACAGCTTCGCGGGATCGGGCTTGTTCGGACCGAGGATCCGACCGATCGACATCAGCGCCACGCCAAGCACGACACCGAAGATGATGAAGATGAGAACGGGGAAGTAGGCTTCGAGATTCAAGGTACGGCCAGCCTTATCTGGAATGTTGTCAACAGCACCAGCTGAAGCGGCGTCCTGTTGCCCACCCCAGGCGCTAAGCCATGAGCCTCATGGCGCGCCGCCTTGCGGACTGCCGGAGCCCCACGCTCGGGTGCATTGCCCGGCCAGGGACTCCGATCAAGTTGTTTGGTGCCGACGGCGAGACTCGAACTCGCACAGCTTTCGCCACTACCCCCTCAAGATAGCGTGTCTACCAATTTCACCACGTCGGCTGGGGGAGAAACAATATTGCCTGGCGCCGGGTTTTCAGGCCCTTCAGGTCCGTTGCAGAGGCTTTCGTCTTTGCTCGGAACCCATCGCTGGGGAATCGTTTCAAGCCTTGCATTCTAACCCAGATTTCTTGCTTTGTTCAACGCACAACTGCAAAAAAACTCAGGAATCCGCCGCAAGGCTTACGGATTATTTCGGTACAGCGGGAGCTGCCGGCGCTGATGCATCAGCGGCCGCTGCCGGGGCTGCAGCGGGAGCCGAAGCACCTGCCACTGCGGGCGCCGAAGCCGGCGCCGCGCCCATCACGCCCAGCGATGCAGCCGGCTTGTAGTTGCCCAGCAGCGTCAGCGCCAGCGTGCAGACGAAGAACAGCGTGGCCAGCACGGCGGTGGTGCGCGACAGGAAGTTTGCCGAGCCGGTGGCACCGAACAGGCTGCCCGAGGCACCCGAACCGAATGCCGCGCCGACATCGGCGCCCTTGCCATGCTGGATCAGCACCAGGCCAATCACGCCCAGCGCCGACAACACCTGCAGCACCACCAACAAAGTCTTGAAGATTGCCATTTGATTTAGATAAGCCTTACTGGCTGGTTACTTGCCTGATCGGTCGATCGGAACGGCCGGCATTCAGGCGTTGCCGATCGCGAGAAAATCTGCCGACTTCAGCGAGGCGCCGCCAATCAGGCCCCCGTCGATATCGGTCATGGAAAACAGTTCGGCCGCATTGTCCGGCTTGACGCTGCCGCCGTACAGGATGGCCATGCGCTCGGCCACGCCCGCGTCGCGCGCGGCAACCTGGCCGCGCAAGAACGCGTGCACCGCCTGCGCCTGCTCGCTGGTGGCGGTCTTGCCGGTGCCGATCGCCCAGACCGGCTCATAGGCCAGCACCACGCGGCTCAGCTGCTCCACCGTCAGCGCGTCCAGCACGGCCTGCAGCTGCCTGCCGACCACCGCTTCGGTTTCGCCCGCCTCGCGCTGGGCCAGTGTTTCACCCACGCAGACTACCGGGACGATGCCGAATTCCAGCGCGCGCAGCGCCTTGGCCGCGACGGTCTGGTCGGTTTCGCCATGATAGGTGCGGCGCTCCGAGTGGCCGACCAGCACATAAGTGCAGCCAAACTCACCCACCATCGATGCCGAGACTTCACCGGTGAAGGCGCCGCGCGCCTCTGCCGACACATCTTGTGCGCCCCAGGCCACTTGCGAGCCATTCAGCAACGCCTGGCATTGTGCAAGATAGGGGAACGGCGCGCAGACCGCCAGCGTCGCCTTGGCCGCGCCAGCCTTGATGCCCTCCAGCAGCGCCGCGTTTGCAGCCAGGCTGCCATGCATCTTCCAATTGCCGATGACGAGCTTTTGTCTCACGAAGTGCCCCTCCCAAATCAAACCCGCTATTGTAGCTTGTGGCGGGGGCACGGCGCTACCGCCGCCCGATGGCGGCGGGCGGCAGCATTGGCCACATGCAACGCTCGATGTGCCTTACCAGGTCAGCACGATCTTGCCGATATGCTCGCTCGACTCCATCAGGCGATGCGCATCGGCCGCCTGCGCGGCCGGGAACACCTCGTGGATCACCGGCTTGATCCTGCCGGCGGCCAGCAGCGGCCACACCTGCTCGTGCAGTGCCGCGGCGATCTTGCCCTTGAACGATGCCGGGCGCGGACGCAGCGTGGAGCCGGTCACGGTGATGCGCCGGCGCAGGATATCGCCCAGCGGGATCTCGGCCTTGGCGCCACCCAGCAGCGCAATGATGACGATGCGGCCATCGTCGGCGATGCACTTCAGCTCGCGCGCCAGGTACGGGCCGGCAACCATGTCGAGGATCACATCGACACCGTTGCCGCCGGTCAGCGCCGACACCTCGGCGACGAAGTCCTGCGTCTTGTAGTTGATCGCGCGATCGGCGCCCAGGTCTTCGCAGGCCTTGCATTTCTCATCGGTGCCGGCGGTGACGAACACCTTGTAGCCCAGCGCCTTGGCGATCTGGATCGCGGTCGTACCGATGCCGCTGGAGCCGCCCTGGATCAGCAGGGTCTCATCCTTGCCGCGCGGGCCCTGGCCCAGGCAGCCGCGGTCGAACACATTGCTCCAGACGGTGAAGAAGGTCTCGGGCAGCGCCGCGGCCTCGATATCGCTCAGGCCTTGCGGCGCGGGCAGGACCTGTGCCAGCGGCGCCGTGCACAGCTGTGCGTAGCCGCCGCCCTGCACCAGCGCGCAGACGCGGTCGCCCACCTTCAGGCCGAAGCGGTTGTCGGCATGCGACAGGTCGCCGCCCACCACCACGCCCGCCACTTCCAGGCCGGGCAGGTCCGAAGCACCCGGCGGCACGGGGTAGTTGCCGGTGCGCTGGAATACGTCCGGACGGTTGACGCCGGCGGCAGCCACGCGGATCAGGACCTCGCCCGCCCCCGCAACCGGGTCGGGACGCTCGGTCAGCTGGAGGACTTCGGGGGCACCGTATTCGCGGATCTCGATGGCTTGCATGCTGCTCTGCTCCTTGTACTTGTCTTGGCGCGGGTCGACGATGCGTCGCGCCAGGGTCGGTGTGAGCCTTGGCTCGATAGGGTTGCCGGCAGTGTAAACAAAAAAACGGCTGGACATCGTCCAGCCGTTTTTTTGGCGGCGCCACCTTGCGGCGGCACCTGCGGGCAATCCTGCCCCGCTGGCTTTACTGCTGTTCCGAGCCTTCGGCCGGAGCCGCCGGCGCGGCGGCTTCGCCGGCGTTGATCGGGCTGATGCTGCCGCCCTCTTCGGTCAGCGCGGCCTTCAGCGACAGGCGCAGGCGGCCCTTCTCGTCAGCCTGGATCAGCTTGACGCGGACCTGCTGGCCTTCCTTCAGCCAGTCCTTGATGTCCTTGACACGCTCGTTGACGATTTCCGAGATGTGCAGCAGGCCATCCTTGCCCGGCAGGATGTTGACGATGGCGCCGAAGTCCAGCAGCTTCAGCACGGTACCGGCGTAAATCTTGCCCACTTCGGCTTCCGCGGTGATGCCCTCGATGCGGCGCTTGGCTTCGGCCATGCCGTCGGTCGAGGTCGACGCGATCGTGATCGTGCCGTCTTCCTGGATGTCGATGGTGGTACCGGTTTCCTTGGTCAGCGCCTGGATGGTCGAGCCGCCCTTGCCGATCACTTCGCGGATCTTGTCCGGATGGATCTTCATGGTGATCATGCGCGGAGCGTGCGCCGACAGTTCGGTGCGGGCGTGGCCCATCGCTTCCTGCATCTTGTGCAGGATGTGCAGGCGGCCTTCACGGGCCTGCGCCAGCGCGACCTGCATGATCTCCTTGGTGATACCCTGGACCTTGATGTCCATCTGCAGCGCGGTGATGCCGTTGTCGGTACCCGCCACCTTGAAGTCCATGTCGCCCAGGTGATCTTCATCGCCCAGGATGTCGGTCAGCACGGCAAACTTGTTGCCTTCCAGGATCAGGCCCATGGCCACGCCGGCCACGTGTGCCTTGACCGGAACGCCGGCGTCCATCAGCGCCAGGCAGCCGCCGCAGACCGAAGCCATCGACGACGAGCCGTTGGATTCGGTGATTTCCGAAACCAGGCGGATGGTGTAGGCGAATTCATCGTCCTTCGGCAGCACCGGGATCAGTGCGCGCTTGGCCAGGCGGCCGTGGCCGATTTCACGGCGCTTCGGGCTGCCCACGCGGCCGGTTTCACCGGTGGCGAACGGGGGCATGTTGTAGTGGAGCATGAAGCGGTCGCGGTATTCGCCGGCCAGTGCGTCGATGATCTGCTCGTCGCTCTTGGTGCCGAGCGTGGCCACCACCAGCGCCTGCGTTTCACCACGGGTGAACAGCGCCGAGCCGTGCGCGCGCGGCAGCACCGACGAGCGGATCTCGATCGGGCGCACCGTGCGGGTGTCGCGGCCGTCGATACGCGGCTCGCCGGCCAGCACCTGGCCGCGCACGATCTTGGCTTCGAGGTCGAACATGATGTTGCCGACTTCCACCTTGTCGGCTTCCACGCCGGCGGCTGCCAGCGCGGCCGCCACGTTGGCGTTTACTTCCTTCAGCTTCTGGCTGCGGGCCGACTTCTGGCGCAGCTGGTAGGCTTCCTGCAGCAGCGGCAGCGCAACTTCGGTGACCTTGGCGATCAGCGGCTCGTTCTTGGCGGCCGGGGCCCAGTCCCACTCGGGCTTGCCGCCTTCGCGCACCAGCTCATGGATGGCGTTGATCGCGATCTGCATTTGCTCATGGCCATAGACCACGGCGCCCAGCATGACGTCTTCCGACAGCTGGTTGGCTTCCGATTCCACCATCAGCACGGCGCGCTCGGTACCGGCGACCACCAGGTCCAGGTCCGAGGTGGCGAGCTGCGAGCGGGTCGGGTTGAGCAGGTACTGGCCATCCTTGTAGCCCACGCGCGCGGCGCCAACCGGGCCGTTGAACGGGATGCCCGACACGGCCAGCGCGGCCGACGCGCCGATCAGCGCGGGAATGTCAGCGGGCACTTCCGGGTTCAGCGACACCACGTGGATCACCACCTGGACGTCGTTGTAGAAGCCTTCCGGGAACAGCGGGCGCAGCGGACGGTCGATCAGGCGCGAGGTCAGGGTCTCGTTTTCCGACGGACGGCCTTCACGCTTGAAGAAGCCGCCGGGGATCTTGCCGGCCGCGTAGGTCTTCTCGATGTAGTCGACGGTCAGCGGGAAGAAGTCCTGGCCCGGCTTCGGGTTCTTGGCGGCGACCACGGTCGCCAGCACCACGGTGTCTTCCACATCGACCAGCACGGCACCGCCGGCCTGGCGGGCGATTTCGCCGGTTTCCATGCGGACCGTGTGCTGGCCCCACTGGAATTCCTTGACGATCTTGTTGAACATGGACATGTGCATTCCTTGGCTTGCGTGCAGGCCGCGCAATCACGCAATAACACGCGCACGGCCTGCGACGCCTGCGTTCTCAGCCGCAGGCAAACTGCCGGGTCGCCGGTCGCAGTCGCAGGGAAGTGCTATGCCATTCCAGCACGGCACCGGCGTTGCCGATGCCGATGCCGTGCTGGAATGACACAAAGCCCTGTTTCCTTGGCCGGTCCGGGGTATTGAAAACAAAAAAAGAACAACTTACTCCGTTGCGCAGCTTGCTGCAACGGGCGCCCGGTGAATCAGAATGTCCGCCGGGCGGCGTGAAGCGAAAATCACTCCATCAACTGCCCGCATCTCTGGGCAAGGCCGATTCACCCCGCCAGAAATGCAAAATGCCTGCCCCAGCATTGCTGAAGCAGGCATCGAGGCCTCACGCGAAACCGTGCAAACCCTGGAATCGCGCTGCCATCGGGCGCAACCTTACTTGCGCAGGCCCAGCTTTTCGATCAGGGCGCGGTAACGGTCGGCGTCGTTGGACTTGAGGTAGTCCAGCAGGCGGCGACGGCGGCTCACCATGCGCAGCAGACCGCGGCGGCTGTGGTGATCCTTCATGTTGGCCTTGAAGTGCGGGGTCAGTTCGTTGATGCGGGTGGTCAGCAGGGCCACTTGCACTTCGGGGCTGCCAGTGTCGTTGGCGCCACGTGCGAACTGCTTGATGACTTCGGACTTGTTGATATCGGCAACTGCCATGATGATTTCCTTTCACTTGCGAACGCTACAGCGCGGGATGCGCCGCATGCGTCGTGCCATGTGTTGACTGGCTACCGCCGCCACCGGGCCAACGGCCAGGCAACGACAGCCGCGGATTATAGCCGAAAAGCCGCGGCAGGAATACCGGGCGGCCCGTGCGGGCGCGCTGGCGCTCAGGGGCGCTCCATCCGGCACGTGGTGGGCAGCGTGGTCTGCGCGGCCTTGAGCTTGCGCACGGTACGGAAGCCATAACCCGAGCCCTCGTTGTCGAAGCGCACTGCCCCGCCCTGGCGCTCCATCACCGACACGTACAGCGGCTGCAGCACCTGGTGGTCGTCGGCGCGCACGGTGGCCTCGTGGAACTGGTTGACGTAGCGCATGTTCTCGAGCGCGCCCGCCACCTTGACCGCATCGGTGGAACCGGCCTGCTCGATCGCGCGCGCCAGCATTTCCACCATCATCTGCATGCGCAGGTGGACGTAGTCGTCCTTCGGCTCCGGATAGCGCACGCGGAACTGCTGGTAGAACGCGTCCGACGCCGCCCCGCCCACATTCGGGTGCCACTCGGCCACCGCCAGCACGCGGCCCACGCCGGCATCGCCCATCGCCGCGGGCGCGCCCAGGCCATTGCCATAGAAGGTGTAGAACTTGGCCTGCAGTCCGCCTTCGCGTGCGGCCTTGACCATCAGCGTCAGGTCGTTGCCCCAGTTGCCGGTGATGACCGCGTCCGCCCCGCTCGCCTTGATCTTGGCGATATAGGGCGCAAAGTCCTTGATCTTGCCGATCGGGTGGAACTCGTCGCCCACGATCTGGATATCCGGCCGGCGCGCCGCCAGCATCTCGCGAGCCGAGCGCGACACCTGGTGGCCGAAGCTGTAGTCCTGGTCGATCAGGTACACCTTGCGCACCGACTGGTCCTGGCGGATCACCTCGGTCAGCGCCTGCATGCGCATGTCGGCACTGGCGTCAAAGCGGAAATGCCAGAAGCTGCAGTTCTCGTTGGTCAGGCTGGGATCGACCGCCGAGTAGTTCAGGAACAGCACGCGCGCGTCGGGCTGGCGCGCATTGTGGCGGTTGATGGCCGACACCAGCGCGCCGGCCACGGCCGAGCTGTTGCCCTGCAGGACAAAGGGAATGCGCTTGTCGGTCAGGGCCCGCAACTGGATCAGGCTCTCGTCGACATTGCCCTTGCTGTCAAAGGTGACCAGCTCCATGGGCCGCGCACCCTCGGCGGTCTTCACGCCGCCGCGCGCATTGATGCGCTCGATTGCCAGGCGCAGGTTGCGCGTCACGGCTTCGCCCGCGTTGGCAAACGGGCCGGACAACCCGTCGATCATGCCCAGCCGGATCGGCTCTTGAGCCGACGCGCCCGCCGCTGCCGCCAGCAACAACCCGCCCAGCCATCCACGCCACCGTGCCGCAACCTTCATGTTCTCTCCCGGAAAGCGCAGGATAGTACGGCAGCGACCGGTTGCGGGCAAATGCCACCGGGCCCGATCATTGGCCGCAGTTTCCGCGAGGAAAGCGCCAGCTTGCGGGAAGATCCACTGAAAAGCAGCGCCCGGCGCACACAAGCGCGGAGGCCGCACTACACTTGCGGTATTCACCATCCACGCATCGACCGAGGTTCGCCATGAATTCTGTCATCGCCAACGGCGCGCGCCGGCTCATGCTGGCGCTGGGCGCCGCCATGCTGTCTGCCTGCACCACGCTGATGCCGGTACCGGAAGGCACCAGGCTGGTGGGCCAGCCGCAGGCCGCAGTACAGGCTGCGTTCGGGCCGCCCACCGATGTGTTCCAGCTGCGCGACGGTACCTCGCGCTGGATCTACACCAAGCAGCCGCTGGGCCAGTACGCCTATGGTGCCGACTTCGACCGCAACGGCAACCTGACCCGCTTCAGCAATGTGCTGTCCACGCTGGAACTGTACAAGGCGCAGGTCGGCACCTGGACCAAGCAGGATGTGGCCGAGCATTTCGGCATGACGCGCCTGCCGGTCGAGTACTACCCGCTGATGCGGCGCGAGGTCTGGTCCTACCGCTTCCGCCATGAAGACGTGTGGCCGTCGCTGTACCACTTCTATTTCGACGACGCCGGCATCCTGCGCCAGACCCAGATCACGCCCGACCCGATGTACGACCCCGACGAGCGCCGCCGCTGAGCCATGAAAAAAGCCCGCCATCCCCGGGTCGGGAATGGCGGGCCTGGTCCGGACGCTCAGGCCGGGTAAGCCTTCCGCCGTCTACGCAGGGGCCTGGGTCAGATCTGCGGATTGATCTTTTGCACAGCCTTGTCGTGCAGCTTGTTCAGCGCGGCCAGGTAGGCCTTGGCCGAGGCGGCGACGATATCCGGGTCGGTGCCCACGCCGTTGACGATGCGGCCGGCCTTGGACAGGCGCACGGTGACTTCGCCCTGGGCCTCGGTGCCGCCGGTGATGGCATTCACCGAATAGAGCACCATCTCTGCGCCGCTGGACACGCGTGATTCAATCGCATGCAGGGTGGCGTCGACCGGACCGTTGCCCTCGCCCTCGCCGCTCTGCTCCTGGCCGTCCATGCTGAACACCACGCGCGCATGCGGGCGCTCACCGGTCTCGGAGCGCTGCGACAGCGAGATAAAGCGGAAGTGCTCGTTGGCATCGTGCTGGGCCTCGTTCGAGACGATGGCGACGATGTCCTCGTCGAAGATCTCGGCCTTCTGGTCGGCCAATTCCTTGAAGCGGGTGAAGGCGGCGTTGACTTCGGTTTCGCTTTCAAGCTCGATGCCAAGCTCCTGCAGGCGCTGCTTGAAGGCATTGCGGCCCGACAGCTTGCCCAGCACGATCTTGTTGGCGCTCCAGCCCACATCCTCCGCACGCATGATCTCGTAGGTGTCGCGCGCCTTGAGCACGCCATCCTGGTGGATGCCCGAGGCATGCGCGAAGGCATTGGCACCCACGACGGCCTTGTTCGGCTGCACCACGAAACCGGTGATCTGCGACACCAGCTTCGAGGCCGGCACGATCTGCGTGGTATCCACGCCGATATCGAGGTCGAAATAGTCGCGGCGGGTCTTCACCGCCATCACCACTTCTTCCAGGCTGGTGTTGCCGGCGCGCTCGCCCAGGCCGTTGATGGTGCATTCGATCTGGCGCGCGCCTGCCATCTTGACGGCGGCCAGCGAGTTGGCCACGGCCATGCCCAGGTCGTTATGGCAGTGCACCGACCAGATCGCCTTGTCCGAGTTGGGAATGCGCTCGCGCACCGAGCGGATCAGCTCGGCGTAGCCTTCCGGCACGGCATAGCCCACGGTATCCGGCAGGTTGATGGTGGTCGCACCCTCGGCGATCACGCCTTCCAGCACGCGGCACAGGAAGTCCATGTCCGAGCGGCTGCCGTCTTCCGGCGAGAACTCGATATCGTCGGTGAACTGGCGCGCAAAGCGCACCGCCAGGCGGGCCTGCTGGTACACCTCGTCCGGCGTCATGCGCAGCTTCTTCTCCATGTGCAGCGCGGAGGTGGCGATGAAGGTGTGGATGCGGAACGAGTTGGCCGGCTTGAGCGCCTCGGCGGCGCGGGCAATGTCCTTGTCGTTGGCACGGGCCAGCGAGCAGATGGTCGAGTCCTTGACCACCTGCGCGATCGAGCGGATGGCCTCGAAGTCGCCGTTGGAGCTCGCCGCGAAACCGGCCTCGATCACATCGACCTTCAGGCGTTCCAGCTGGCGTGCGATGCGGATCTTTTCCTCGCGGGTCATCGAGGCGCCGGGCGACTGCTCGCCGTCACGCAAGGTGGTGTCGAAAATGATGAGTTTGTCAGACATTTTGTGGAGCTCCTGATTGCTTGTCGTGTGCTGTCCCCGGCATGCTGCGTCCGGGGCCTACCGCCTGTTCCGCGCTCCACGGCTGTGGAATGCAAAACGCCCCGGCGTGCATGGAGCAGGCCGGGGCGTTGGAAAAATTCCTTGCGGATTTCGCGCTAAGGGGTAAGTCCGTCCTTAGCGCGCGCGCGTCCCGACCTGATGGCCTAGTAGGCCACCTAGGGTGGTGCGGGCGATTAGAACTTGGCGCGAAATCATGCCAGCGACTATAGCCGAGTTGGCGCGCCCGTGCAATACAGGGTTTAGCCCATATTGCCCGGACCCGCCAGCGGCACGGATCAGCCCTTGGGCGGAATGCGCAGCTTCTGGCCCGGATAGATCTTGTCCGGGTGGCTCAGCATCGGCTTGTTGGCCTCGAAGATCTTGTTGTACTCGGCACCGTTGCCGTAAGCAGCCTGGGAGATCGCCCACAGCGTGTCGCCCTTGACCACGGTATGCCAGCTCGATTCCGCGGATTCGACGTTGACGGACATCTTGTCCTCGACCTTGTCCACGCCCTCGACATTGCCGGCGCACAGGATGATCTTCTCGCGCGTGGCCTGGTCCGGTGCCACGCCGAACACGGTGACCAGCCCCTGCGAGCCGTCCACCTGCACCATCAGCCCGGTGGCATCCAGGCCCATCTTCCTGATGTAGCCCTCGATCGCATCGCCCGCGGCGCGATTGGCGGCATCGACCTTCTCCGCCGACGCATCCGCCGCGGCGGCCTCTTGCGCGGCCTTGGCCTCGCCCGTGCCGAACAGCTTTTCTCCCGCTTCCTTGATGAAGTCGAACATGCCCATGACATCCTCCTGACGGTGAGTGGAAAACACTGCAGAGTGCCACGCCTTGATGGCCGCGGCATGAAAACAATTGTGAATCCGGAAATGCATGAAGGGCGCCTGAGCGCCCTTCTGCCTGAAACGTCTAAGAAGCCTTGCCGCCGTTCTCGCGCTGCTTCTTCTCGATGGCCGGCTTGCCGTGCATCGCCCGCCAGGCCCATAGCACATAGCCCGAGATCGCATAGGCCACGAACAGGCCGAACAGCGCCACCGGCGGATCGGTGGACACCACCACGAACAGCACCAGGACCAGCACCATCATGCCGAACGGCACGCGGTAGCGAACGTCAAGCGCCTTGCCGCTGTAGAACGGCGCGTTGGACACCATCGACAGGCCGGCGTACAGCGTGATGCCGAACGCCACCCACGGCATCCACAGCTCCTTGACCGGCAGCTTGTTGTCGATCACCAGCCAGACGAAGCCCGCGACCAGCGCGGCGGCGGCCGGGCTGGGCAGGCCCTGGAAGAAGCGCTTGTCTACCACGCCGATGTTGGCGTTGAAGCGCGCCAGGCGCAGCGCAGCGCAGGTGCAGTAGACAAAGGCTGCGATCCACCCCCACTTGCCCAGGTCATGCAGGATCCACTCATACATCACCAGCGCCGGCGCAACCCCGAAAGAGGTCATGTCCGACAGCGAGTCATACTGCTCGCCAAACGCACTCTGCGTATTGGTGATGCGCGCCACGCGCCCGTCCATGCCGTCCAGCACCATCGCCGCGAAGATGGCGATGGCCGCCGCATCGAAGCGCATGTTCATGGCCTGGACGATGGCGAAGAAACCCGCGAACAGCGCCGCAGTGGTGAACGCGTTGGGCAGCAGGTAGATGCCGCGCCGGCGCGGACGCTGATAGACGATGTCGTGGTCGTCGGCGGCTTCGTCATCGAAGTTGTCGTCGGCGCCGCGCAGCTGGTTATGGCGGAACGGCCGCAGGTGGGTCACGTTGCCGCTGCTGCTGCGCTTGTTACGTCGATGGAAGGCAACCATCACAGTCCTCCGGTCAGGCTGTCTCTCACTTCACGTCGAGTTCGGCGAGGATGGTCGACGAGGCCGATACCTTCTCGCCGATGGTCACGCGCGGACGCGCATCGAGCGGCAGGTAGACGTCCACGCGCGAGCCGAAGCGGATAAAGCCGTAGCGCTGGCCGCGCGAGAGGTTGTCGCCCACCTTGGTGTAGCACAGGATGCGGCGAGCCACCAGGCCGGCCACCTGCACCAGCGTCACCAGCTGGCCGTCCGCAGCGCGCCGGATCAGCACGGCATTGCGCTCGTTCTCGACCGAGGCCTTGTCCATGTCGGCGTTGACGAACTTGCCGGGGAAATATTCGACCTTCTCGACCGCGCCATCGACCGAGACCCGGTTCGAGTGCACGTTGAAGACGTTCATGAAGACGCTGATCTTCAGCGCCTCGCGGCCGGCGTACGGGTCCTGGGTCTTTTCGACCACGACGATGCGGCCGTCCGCGGGGGCCAGCACCGCGTTGGGCTGCGACGGGATCGGGCGCGGCGGATCGCGGAAGAACTGGAGCACGAATACCGTGATGATCCACAACGGCAACGCCCACCAGAAGCCCGCGCTGGCGTGCACCAGCAGCGAGATGACAAAGGCGCCGGCCAGGAACGGCCAGCCTTCACGGGCGATCAGCGGATGAGGATAGTTCATGCAGTACAGGTGTCGGTGGATACAAGACCATGGCAAGGCGGCGCGGCGGCGGCAATAGCCGCCATCGGGCGGCGCCCCCGTGGTCGCGGAGCAGGATAATGCACGCCTTGCCCAAAGTCTGACAAGCATAACAAAAAGCCGTTCAGGTCCCGCGACTCCCCTCTGATAATAGAAGGGCGTGGCACGGAACGCTGAACGGCTTCGGCCCGCCGCCGTGCGGCGCGGGCCATCAGACAGCGATGCAGCTTAGTTCTTCGACTGGTCGACCATCTTGTTCTTGGCGATCCACGGCATCATCGCGCGCAGCTTGGCACCCACTTCCTCGATCTGGTGCTCGGCCGTCAGGCGGCGGCGCGAGATCAGCGTCGGGGCGCCGGCCTTGTTCTCCAGCAGGAAGCTCTTGGCGTACTCGCCGGTCTGGATGTCGGTCAGGCACTGCTTCATCGCCTTCTTGGTCTCTTCGGTCACCACGCGCGGGCCGGTGACGTACTCACCATATTCCGCGTTGTTGGAGATCGAATAGTTCATGTTGGCGATGCCGCCTTCGTAGATCAGGTCGACGATCAGCTTCAGTTCGTGCAGGCACTCGAAGTAGGCCATTTCCGGCGCGTAGCCGGCTTCCACCAGGGTTTCGAAGCCAGCCTTGATCAGCTCGACGGTACCGCCGCACAGCACGGCCTGCTCGCCGAACAGGTCGGTTTCGGTTTCTTCGCGGAAGTTGGTCTCGATGATGCCGGCACGGCCGCCGCCGTTGGCGGTGGCGTACGACAGCGCGATGTCACGGGCGGCGCCGGACTTGTTCTGGTGCACGGCGATCAGGTGCGGCACGCCGCCACCTTGCGTGTACGTGGCGCGCACGGTGTGGCCCGGGGCCTTCGGCGCGATCATGATCACGTCCAGGTCGGCGCGCGGGATCACGGCACCGTAGTGCACGTTGAAGCCGTGGGCGAAGGCCAGCGCCGCGCCTTCCTTGATGTTGTCGTGCACTTCGTTCTTGTACACGTCGGCGATCTGCTCGTCCGGCAGCAGGATCATGACCACGTCGGCACCCTTGACGGCCTCGGCCACTTCCTTCACTTGCAGGCCGGCGTTGGCAGCCTTGTTCCACGACGCGCCGCTCTTGCGCAGGCCGACCGTCACATTGACGCCCGAATCCTTCAGGTTCAGCGCGTGGGCATGGCCCTGCGAGCCATAGCCGATGATGGTGACGTTCTTGCCCTTGATCAGGGAGAGGTCGGCGTCCTTGTCGTAAAACACTTTCATGATGATTCCTTCAATCTCTGTCTTTTGTATGAGGGGGGCGGCATCCTCGGACGCATCGTGTGCGTCCGGATCGCGCCGCCCCGGGGATGCTGCGTGAAGCCGTATGGGTGAGCCGGGGCCCGGTCAGACCTTCAGGATGCGCTCGCCGCGGCCGATGCCCGAGCCACCGGTACGGACGGTCTCGAGGATGGCGGTGCGGTCGATGGCGTCCAGGAACGCATCGAGCTTGACGCCGTTGCCGGTCAGCTCGATGGTGTAGGTCTTCTCGGTGACATCGATGATGCGGCCGCGGAAGATGTCGGCGGTGCGCTTCATTTCCTCGCGCTCCTTGCCCACCGCGCGCACCTTGACGAGCATCAGCTCGCGTTCGATGTGCGCGCCTTCGGTCAGGTCGACCACCTTGACCACTTCCACCAGGCGGTTCAGGTGCTTGGTGATCTGCTCGATCACGTCATCCGAGCCGGAGGTGACAATGGTCATGCGCGACAGCGAGGCATCCTCGGTGGGTGCCACGGTCAGCGTCTCGATGTTATAGCCGCGGGCCGAGAACAGGCCCACCACGCGCGACAGCGCGCCCGGTTCGTTTTCCAGCAGGACCGAAATGATGTGACGCATTACAGGTCCTCCGCGCCGAGCAGCATTTCGGAAATGCCCTTGCCCGCCTGGACCATCGGCCAGACGTTTTCGGTGGGATCGGTCTGGAAGTCCAGGAACACGGTACGGTCCTTCAGGCGGAACGCCTCGCGCAGCGCCGGCTCGACGTCCGACGTCTTCTCGACGCGCATGCCGACGTGCCCGTAGGCCTCGGCCAGCTTGACGAAATCGGGCAGCGCGTCCATGTAGGAGTGCGAGTAACGGTTGTCGTACTCGATCTCCTGCCACTGGCGCACCATGCCCAGGTAGCCATTGTTGAGCGAGCAGATCTTCACCGGGGTGTCGTACTGCAGGCAGGTCGACAGTTCCTGGATGCACATCTGGATCGAGCCTTCACCGGTGATGGTGACGACTTCCTTCTCCGGGAACGCCTTCTTGATGCCCATTGCGTACGGCAGGCCCACGCCCATCGTGCCCAGGCCGCCGGAATTGATCCAGCGGCGCGGCTCGTCGAACTTGTAGAACTGCGCGGCCCACATCTGGTGCTGGCCGACGTCGGAGCAGATAAAGGCGTCGCCCTTGGTCAGTTCCCAGATCTTTTCCACCACGTACTGCGGCTTGATGATCTCGGAGCTGCGGTCGTACTTCAGGCAGTCCACCGAACGCCATTGCTCGATCTGCTCCCACCATTTGGCGAGCGCTTCGCGCTTGGGCTTGATATCGCTGGCCTTGATCTGGGCGATCAGTTCCTGCAGCACGTCCTTGACGTTGCCGACGATGGGGATGTCGACCTTGACGCGCTTGGAGATCGACGACGGATCGATGTCGATATGGATGATCTTGCGCGCCTGCGAGGTGAAGTGCGCCGGGTTGCCGATCACGCGGTCGTCGAAGCGGGCACCGATGGCGATCAGCACGTCGCAGTTCTGCATGGCCATGTTGGCTTCATACGTGCCGTGCATGCCGAGCATGCCGACGAACTGCTTGCTGGTGCCGGGGAACGCGCCCAGGCCCATCAGCGTGTTGGTCACCGGGTGGCCGGTCAGCGCCGCCAGCTGGCGCAGCTCGTCGCTGGCATTGGCCAGCACCACGCCGCCGCCGGTGTAGATATACGGACGCTCGGCGCCTTGCAGCAGGGCCACGGCCTTGCGGATCTGGCCCGAGTGGCCCTTGTTCACCGGGTTGTACGAGCGCATGTCGATCGACTTGGGGTACTCGTACTTGCAGGCATTGCGCGAGACATCCTTGGGGATGTCCACCACCACCGGGCCCGGACGGCCGGTCGCGGCAATGAAGAACGCCTTCTTGATGGTCGCGGCGAGGTCGCGCACGTCCTTCACCAGGAAGTTGTGCTTGACGATCGGGCGGGTAATGCCGACCGTGTCGCACTCCTGGAAGGCGTCCTGGCCAATGGCGTGGGTCGGCACGTTGCCGGTGATCACCACCATCGGGATCGAGTCGAGGTACGCGGTGGCAATACCGGTGACGGCATTGGTCACGCCGGGACCGGAGGTCACCAGCGCCACGCCCACCTTGCCGGTTGCCCGTGCATAGCCGTCTGCGGCATGAACCGCGGCCTGCTCGTGGCGCACCAGGATGTGCTCGAACTTGGTTTGCTTGTGGAGCTCGTCGTAGATATACAGCACTGCGCCGCCGGGGTAGCCCCAGACGTACTCGACGCCTTCTTCGGCAAGTGCGTGAACGAGAATTTCCGCCCCGATCATTTCGGGTGCGGCAGATGAATTGCTGTCTGCGTGGGAGAATTCCGCGCTGGGCATGTTCATTTCAGTCCTTTGCAATTTTCGGCAAAAAATTGTTTGGATGCTCTCTGCCGGGCTTGTGGCTCGGGTTCAAGCGGTGCGCGTCTGCATGGAAGACCGCCTCATAAGCGGCCGGATGAGACAACCACTGATGTCGTGTGAACCGACGATGATACTGCAATGCACCAGCGCGGTCTACGGTTGTTTTTGCCCTGCGCATGAGGGATTTTCCGGAGTTGCGGCGGATTTTTTGCGCGCCGCAATGTATTTGCAGCAATACAAAGTGGTACAGGGGGTCGTTTTTTTGCTAGCATCGCAGCACCTCGAATGTGCCACGGGCCGTACGCAGCACATTCACCAGAACCGGGCATTTGTCCCGCAGCAACGAGCCGCAACCGCCCGAATGGCCACCGACCAGGAACTGTCCGATTTTCTTGCCAGCGTCGAGCGCCGCGCCTTCAAGCAGGCCGTATTTGCGGTCCGCGACGACGACGCCGCGCTGGACATTGTCCAGGACGCCATGATCAAGCTGGCCGAGAAGTACGGCGACAAAGGCGCCGCCGAGCTGGCGCCGCTGTTCCAGCGCATCCTGCAGAACACCATCCACGACTGGTTCCGCCGCCAGAAGGTGCGCAACACCTGGGTCTCGCTGTTTTCCAGTCTGCGCGACGACCGCGACGGCGACGACAATGACCTGCTTGAGACGCTGGAGGCACAGGCCGGCTCCGAATCGGCCGAAAGCAGCGCCGACAAGGTCGAGCGCGCCCAGGTCATGCACATCATCGAGCAGGAAATCCAGCGCCTGCCGACGCGTCAACGCGAGGCATTCCTGATGCGTTACTGGGAAGATATGGACGTCGCCGAAACCGCCGCCGTAATGGGGTGCTCCGAAGGCAGCGTCAAGACGCACTGTTCCCGTGCCACGCATACACTTGCGCAGGCCCTGCGCGCACGGGGGGTCCGACTATGAGCAGAAACGAAAAAGAAATCCGCGAACGCCGGTTTGCCCAAGAGATTCGGGCGGCACTCGATGCCGGCACCGACGACCTGCCGGCCGACATCACCGAAAGGCTCGCCGCTGCGCGCCGGATGGCGGTCGCCCGCAAGAAGGCCGAGGCGCCCGTGCTGGTCCCGCAACTGGCCATGCCCGGCGCGCACGTCCCGCTGTTTGATGAAGACAGCTCCCCGCTGTACCGCGCCGGCGCCTGGCTGCGCCGCCTTGGCCTGATCTGGACGCTGGTGGCGCTGGCCGCCGGCCTGATCGGCATCTATCACTGGCAGGAGCAGAAGCGCATCGAGGAACTGGCCGATATCGACGCCGCCATGCTGCTCGACGATCTGCCGCCCACGGCCTACGCCGACGAGGGCTTCCACGTATTCCTGAAGCGCGGGCAATAGCATGGCGCGCGCAATATTCCACCCCGACGCCTTGCGCCGCCGGCTGGCCGCGCTGCTGGCCGGTGCCGGCGCAGCCGCCTGCTGGGGCCTGCTGCCGCCCGCGGCGCATGCCCAGGGGGCTTCGGCGGTGACAGCGCCTGCGGCCGCGCAGGCAACCAATGCCCGGCCGGCCTGGGCCGATCTGAGCCCGGTCAACCAGCGCATCCTGGCCCCGCTGCAGCCGCTGTGGGACAGCCTGCCGGAACTGAACCGCCACAAGTGGCTGCGCATCGCCGAGCGCTACCCCAAGTTCTCCCCGGCCGAGCAGGCCCGGCTGCAGGCGCGCATGGCGGAATGGGTCAAGATGACCCCGCAGCAACGTCGGCTGGCGCGCGAGAACTACCAGATCACCCGCTCGCTGCCGGCCGAGAAAAAGGCCGAGGCCTGGGACAAGTACCAGCAGCTGCCTGAAGAGCAGAAAAAGAAGCTGGCCGCCACCGACCACGTGCCGCGCCGCCCCGGCGCTGTCAGCGCGCTGCCCAGCGGCAAGCGCCTGCCCAGCGAAACCAGCCGCCAGTTCCACCGCGAGCCGAAAACGGCCAGCGCCGCAGCGGGTCGCAGTGGCCACGCTGCCGGCAAGCCCGCCAGCGAAGCCCAGGCGCAACCGGCCTCCGCGCCCGCGGCCGTGACCGCCGCCTCGGCGCCGGCCGCCTCGCCACCGGCAGCGCTCGCCGCACCGGCATCCGCAGCCGAGGTCGCCACCGAAGCGGCCGCGGCTTCCGACGCCACCGTGCGCCAGTAATCCCCACGTCATTTGGCATAATGGCCGTCTCACGCCGGCCAGCGCAGCAAGGCCGGCCCCGACTGACCCGCGCCGGCACCGCCATGCCCCCGTGCGCCAGCCCAGCCTTCTTCGCCTTCCATGCCCGCTGCCACCCTCGATCCCAAGCCCGCCGCAGCCGCCCCCCCCCCCCCCC
>NZ_JBYSZW010000038.1:0-77207 GCF_058787575.1 Cupriavidus sp. FW305-3-2-15-C-LB2 | reverse complement strand
AAGGGCGCCGCGCACCCTTATGACCGCCCCCAATCAAGACCCGCGCCGGCTGTGGGACATCAGCCCGCCGCTCTCCCCCGCCACCCCGGTCTGGCCCGGCGACACGCCGTTCCAGCAGCAGCCGGCCTGGCAGATGGACGAGCACTGCCCGGTGAATGTCGGCCGCATCACGCTGTCGCCGCACACTGGCGCGCATGCCGATGCACCGCTGCACTACGCCGCCGACGGCGCGCCGATCGGCGCCGTGCCGCTCACGCCCTACCTCGGCACCTGCCGCGTGATCCATTGCATCGGCGCCTCGCCGGTGGTCGAGCCGCGCCATATCGAACACGCGCTGGCCGGCCTGCCGCCGCGCGTGCTGCTGCGCACCTACCGGCAGGCGCCGCTGGCGCAGTGGGACCCGCACTTCTGCGCAGTCGCGGCCGAGACCATCGCGCTGCTGGCCGCGCACGGCGTGCAGCTGGTGGGCATCGACACACCGTCGCTGGACCCGCAGGAATCCAAGACCATGGACGCGCACAACGCCGTGCGCAGGCACGGGCTCGCCATCCTGGAAGGCATCGTGCTGGATGAGGTCGATGCCGGCGACTACGAACTGATCGCGCTGCCGCTGCGCTTTGCCGGGCTCGACGCCAGCCCGGTGCGCGCGGTGCTGCGCAGCCTCGACTGAACCATTCCCGAACAACCCCTGGCCAATCCCACGACATGACGACATTTGACCGCGAGCACTGTATCCGGCTCGACCAGCAAGACCCGCTGCGCCCGCTGCGCGACCAGTTCGCTCTGCCCGAGGGCGTGATCTACCTCGACGGCAACTCGCTGGGCGCGCGCCCGCGCGCCGCCGCCGCTCGCGCCGCCCAGGTGGTGGCCGAGGAATGGGGCGAGGGCCTGATCCGCAGCTGGAACACCGCCGGCTGGTTCGAGCTGCCGCAGCGGCTGGGCAACAAGCTGGCCCCGCTGGTCGGCGCCGGCCAGGATGAGGTGGTGGTGACCGATACCACTTCGATCAACCTGTTCAAGGTGCTGGCCGCGGCGCTGCGCGTGCAGCAGACGCGCGACCCGGCGCGCAAGGTGATCGTGTCGGAGGCCAGCAACTTCCCCACCGACCTGTACATCGCGCAAGGCCTGGCCGACCTGCTGCAGCAGGGCTATTCGCTGCGCCTGGTCAATTCGCCGGCCGAGATCGACGCCGCCGTCGGCGCCGACACCGCCGTGCTGATGCTCACGCACGTCAACTACAAGACCGGCGAGATGCTGGACATGGCCTCGCTGACCGAACTCGCCCACGCCCGCGGCGCGCTCACGGTGTGGGACCTGTGCCACTCCGCCGGCGCGGTGCCGGTCAACCTGAAGGCGGCCGGGGCCGACTACGCCATCGGCTGCACCTACAAGTACCTGAACGGCGGCCCGGGTTCGCCCGCCTTCGTGTGGGTCGCGCCGGCGCTGCGCGATGCCTTCTGGCAGCCGCTGTCGGGTTGGTGGGGCCATGCCGCGCCGTTCGCGATGGATCCGCAGTATCGCCCGGTGGAAGGCGTGCGCCGCTTCCTGTGCGGCACGCAGCCTGTGACCTCGCTGGCGATGGTCGAATGCGGCCTGGACATCTTCGCCCAGACCAATGTGCAGGTGCTGCGCGCCAAGTCACTGCTGCTGACCGACCTGTTCATCGAACTGGTGGAGGCGCGCTGCGGCCACCACCCGCTGACGCTGGTCACGCCGCGCGAGCACGCGCGCCGCGGCAGCCAGGTCAGCCTGGAGCACCCGGACGGCTATGCGCTGGTGCAGGCCCTGATCGAGCGCGGCGTGATCGGCGATTACCGCGAGCCGCGCATCGCCCGCTTCGGCTTCACGCCGCTGTACACCAGCTTCGCCGAGGTGTGGGATGCTGTGGAAATCCTGCGCGACGTGCTGGACAGCGGCGCCTATCGCGACGCGCGCTTCCAGACGCGCGGCCAGGTGACCTGATCGGGAGCGCATCATGAGTGAATTCAAGGGATGCCCCTTCTCCGGCGCTGCCAGCGAGGCAGGCACGAAAGCACAGGGCGAGGGCTGGCACGGCGCGCAGATGGACTTCGCCAAGGACATGAGCTATGGCGACTATCTCGGCCTGGACCAGATCCTGAGCGCGCAGCATCCGCTGTCGCCGGACCACAACGAGATGCTGTTTATCGTGCAGCACCAGACCACCGAGCTGTGGATGAAGCTGATGCTGCACGAGCTGCGCGCCGCGCGCGAGTCGGTCAAGGCCGACAGCCTGCCGCCGGCGTTCAAGATGCTGACGCGGGTGTCGCGCATCATGGACCAGCTGGTGCAGGCGTGGAACGTGCTGGCGACGATGACGCCGCCGGAGTATTCCGCGATGCGGCCTTACCTGGGGATGTCGTCGGGCTTCCAGTCGTTCCAGTATCGCGAGATCGAGTTCATTCTCGGCAACAAGAACGCGGCCATGCTGAAACCGCATGCGCACCGGCCGGAGCACCTGGCCTTGGTGGAGACCGCGCTGAAGACGCCGTCGCTTTATGACGAGGCGATCCGGCTGATGGCGCGGCGTGGTTTTGCGGTCGATGCGGATTGCGTGGAGCGCGACTGGACCCAGCCGACTGCGTACAACGCCTCGGTCGAGGCGGCGTGGCTGGAGATCTATCGCAATCCGTCGGCGCACTGGGAACTGTACGAGCTCGGCGAGAAGTTCGTGGACCTGGAGGATTCGTTCCGCCAGTGGCGCTTCCGCCATGTGACCACGGTCGAACGCGTGATCGGCTTCAAGCGCGGCACCGGCGGCACCGAGGGCGTCAGCTACCTGCGCAAGATGCTGGACGTGGTGCTGTTCCCGGAACTGTGGAAGCTGCGCACGGACCTGTAACGCCTGCGCGCGTCGGACCTGGCCGTCACCCCGCCGGGTCCGACAACCTTGCCGCCAGCGCCCGCAACGCCGGCGCCAGCGTCTGGTGGAACACCGACTCATCCACCGCCCCATAGGAGGCACTGCAACTCAGCATGTGCAGCTCCTTCTCCCCCACCGGCCGGAACGCCACCGCACACGCATGGATGGCCGGATGCCAGTCGCGGAACGACGCCGCATAGCCGCGCTGCTGCGCCTCGGCCAGGGCCGCGCGCGTGGCCGTCTCCTGCTGCTTCCACTGCTCCGGAAAAGCCTGGCTGAACTCAGCCATGACCCGCTCGCGCCGCGCCGCCGGCAGCGCGGCCAGGTATGCCCGCCCCATCGAACTGGACACCAGCGACAGCCGCGAGCCCACGCCCAGCCCCAGCATCACGCCCGCATCGTTGCGGATCGATTCCAGGTAGATCACTTCCATGCGCTCGCGCTTGCCCAGCGAGACCGAGACCCCGTATGACTGCGCGAACGCCAACATATGCGGCCGCGCCAGCGACACCACGTCCGACGCCGACAGGTAGGCATAGCCCAGCGCCAGCACGCCGGCATCCAGCGCGTACTTGCCCAGGCTTTCGTCATAGCGCAGGTAACCGAGCTGCACCAGCGTGCCGGCCAGCCGGCTCACCGTGGCCTTGGGGAAGCCGGTGCGGCGCACGAAGTCCTGGTTGCCGAGCATTGCCTCGCCGGTGCGGAAGCAGCGCATCAGCTCCAGCCCGCGCGCCAGCGCGGTGACGAAGTTGGGATCGCTGTCGCGCACCGGCGCGGGCGGCGTGGCATCGGGAGAAAGTGGCGGACTGGTCAAGGCGGCTCCTCTCAGGTCGGCGGTTGTCCGCTCATCGCACAAAGGCATGGGTGTCGGGGGGTTTTGCCTGTTGCACGGCAAAACCATTGCGATATACTAATTCAACGGAACACAGTTCCGCAATGCGGAACCACAAAAACCCTCCGCGAAGATCACCGAACCCGTCATGATTCCCGGAAGCGCCGGTGCGGCAAGCGACCATTCGCCCCGCCCCCGATGCTTCCCCCGCGCTACCGAAGGAGACCTGCATGGCTGCCAACGCCGAATTCCACTGGGCCGACCCCCTGCTGCTGGACCAGCAACTGACCGCCGACGAGCGCATGGTGCGCGACGCCGCCGCGGCGTACTGCCAGGACAAGCTGATGCCGCGCGTGCTGCAGTCGTTCCGCAACGAGAAGACCGACGTGGAGATCTTCCGCGAGATGGGCGAACTGGGCCTGCTCGGCCCCACCATCCCGGAGCAATACGGCGGCCCGGGCCTGAACTACGTCAGCTACGGCCTGATCGCGCGTGAAGTCGAGCGCGTCGATTCGGGCTACCGCTCGATGATGAGCGTGCAGTCGTCGCTGGTGATGGTGCCGATCTTTGAATTCGGCACCGAAGCGCAGAAGCAGAAGTACCTGCCCAAGCTGGCCACCGGCGAATGGATCGGCTGCTTCGGCCTGACCGAGCCGAACCACGGCTCCGACCCGGGCTCGATGGTCACTCGCGCCAAGAAGGTCGACGGCGGCTATGAGCTGACCGGCGCCAAGATGTGGATCACCAACTCGCCGATCGCCGACGTGTTCGTGGTCTGGGCCAAGCTGCAAGGCGACGACGGCAAGGAAGCGATCCGCGGCTTTATCCTCGAAAAGGGCTGGAAGGGCCTGTCGGCACCTGCCATCCACGGCAAGGTCGGCCTGCGCACCTCGATCACCGGCGAAATCGTGCTGGACCAGGTGTTCGTGCCGGAAGAGAACATCATGCCGGGCGTGAGCGGCCTGAAGGGCCCGTTCACGTGCCTGAACTCGGCCCGCTACGGCATCGCCTGGGGCGCGCTGGGCGCCGCCGAATTCTGCTGGCACACCGCGCGCCAGTACACCCTGGACCGCAAGCAGTTCGGCCGCCCGCTGGCCGCCACGCAGCTGGTGCAGAAGAAGCTGGCCGACATGCAGACCGAGATCACGCTCGGCCTGCAAGGCTGCCTGCGCCTGGGCCGCATGAAGGACGAAGGCACCGCCGCGGTGGAAATCACCTCGATCATGAAGCGCAACTCGTGCGGCAAGTCGCTCGACATCGCCCGCGTGGCGCGCGACATGCTGGGCGGCAACGGCATCTCGGATGAGTTCGGCGTGATCCGCCACGTGGTGAACCTGGAGGTGGTCAACACCTATGAAGGCACCCACGACATCCACGCGCTGATCCTGGGCCGCGCCCAGACCGGCCTGCAGGCCTTCTTCTGATCGTCATCCGCGACTTGCGCACAGGCTCTCCGCAGTAAAAAGGCCCGGCTGTAAGGCCGGGCCAAGCACACTACCAAGGAGACGACGAGGCTGCCCCCGTCGATAAAACACCTGTCCTGCACGCCGGCCCCGCCTTCACGCGGGGCCGCGTTCATTTGTTGGGTTGGGGCGTCAGGCGCAGGTACGGACGCACCGCCTGGTAGCCCTTGGGGAATTTCTCGCGGATCACCGCCTCGTCCTTCAGCGAGGGCACGATCACCACGTCGTCGCCGTCCTGCCAGTTGCCCGGCGTGGCCACGCTGTGGTTGTCGGTCAGCTGCAGCGAGTCGATCACGCGCAGGATCTCGTTGAAATTGCGCCCGGTGCTGGCCGGATAGGTGATGATCAGCCGCACCTTCTTCTTCGGGTCGATGATGAACAGCGAGCGCACCGTCAGGGTCTCGTTCGCGTTCGGGTGGATCATGTCGTAGAGTTGCGACACCTTGCGGTCGCCATCGGCCAGGATCGGGAAGTTGACCGTGGTCGACTGAGTCTCGTTGATATCCTGGATCCAGCCGCGGTGCGAGTCCACGTTGTCCACCGACAACGCGATCGCCTTGACGCCGCGGCGTGCGAATTCATCCTTCAGCTTCGCGGTCAGGCCCAGCTCGGTGGTGCACACCGGGGTGTAGTCGGCCGGGTGCGAGAACAGCACGCCCCAGCTGTCGCCAAGCCACGCATGGAAGCGGATGCGGCCTTCGCTCGAATCCTGCTCGAAGTCCGGGGCGATATCGCCAAGACGCAAAGCCATGTTCTGTTCTCCTGATTTCGGGGTGGAACCAGAGTATCCGGATTGATATCCAACCCAAACGAATATAAAGTCACTACAAAATCACTCGAAGTCATAAAGACATTTTGTGACATTGATCACGCGTGCTTTCCGGCATGCTTGCGATACCAGGCACTGCAGAGTCGCGCTTGCTGGCGTGTAGCCTTGAAACCACCGCCGCCCGCCACATATGCTAAGTATCAGACCGACAAATGCCGTTAGCCTCGGAGCGTAGAAAATGTCAGAATCCGCACAAACCGAACCAACCGCCCGCAAACAGGAGAAACTGATGAGCGATGTCAAGACCGTTCTGTCCGACGCCGAGGAACTGCTGAAGCAAGCCGCCTCGACCACCGGGGAAAAGGCCGCCGAACTGCGCGAGCGTGGCATGGGCCTGCTCAAGCAAGCCAAGGAAAAGGCCCAGGACCTGCAAGACGCCGTCGTGACCAAGAGCAAGGCCGCGGCACGCGCCACCGACGACTACGTGCATGACCACCCGTGGCGCGCCGTGGGCGTGGCGGCCGGCGTAGGCCTGCTGATCGGTCTGCTGCTGAACCGCAAGTAAGCGATTCCAACCCGGCGCGGCATGCTGGTGCCGCGCCTGAGCGGCAACCCGGTCATCGGGTTGCCAGTGGCCGGGGCTGGCGGCACGCCATGGCGCCAAACCCGGCCCCGCCTGCTGGAAAGGCGCGTACGGCCTCGCCGTCGCGCCGCTCTTTCACGCCGGAGCCGCATGAGCGAATCTCCCCCTTCCCCCAAGTTCCTCGAATCCGTGCGCAACCTGGCCGGCTCGCTGGTGGCAATGATCCAGACCCGCCTCGAACTCGCCAGCGTGGAGCTTGCCGAGGAACGCACGCGCCTGATGAAGGTCGCGCTGCTGGCCTGCTTCGGCCTGGTGTTCTTTGGCATCGGGCTGGTCACCCTGACCGGGCTGATCGCCATCCTGTTCTGGGACACCTACCGCTGGCAGGCACTGGGCGCACTGACGGTCCTTTATCTCGTGCTGTGCGCGATTTGCCTCGCGTACGCACGCAACCTGGTGCGCAACGCCCCGCCGATGCTGGAGGCCACGCTCGCCGAAATCGACAAAGACCGGGAGATCCTGCGCCGATGAGCCCCCTGGAACCCGACCACAGCGCTGCCGGACACGACCGCCGCAATCACCCGCGGCGGGCCCGGTTCACGCAAGAGGTGCGCCTGCCGCTGGCGGTGCGCAAGGAACTGCTGCTGACCCGCGCCGCGCTGGAACGCTACGACTGCCTGCAGGCCCTGCATGAGGTGCGGGGTGGCGCGCACCGCCTGGGCACTATTGGCCATTGGCTGCCGCGCATCGCCCGTCCGGGGTCGTGGATGAAAGTGGTCGGCATGACCAAGGACTACCCGCTGCTGAGCACCGTATTGACGCTGGCGCTGCCGCTGGTCAAGCGCACGCCGGTGCTGCGCTGGACCTGGAAGCTGTCCAAGGTCGGCCTGGCAGCCGGCGCCGCCTACTGGGTGTACAACACCTGGCGCGAGGCCAGGCACCAGGCCGTGCCACCCGCAACCGCGCCGACGCCCGCGCCGGCCGGCACCCCGCCCGGCGCCGATACCGGCTTCCGCGATCCGCTCGTTCCCTGACCCGCCGCCGCGCCAGGCGGCTCAGCCCGCCAGCGCCAGCGCCGGCCGGTCACCGGCCTTGGGATCCGCCGGGGCAAACGGCACCGGCGAAGCAATGTGGTAGCCCTGCACCAGGTCCACGCCCAGCTCGCGCAGCCGTTCGAGCATGGCCTCGCCCTCAACGAATTCCGCAATGGTCTGCTTGCCCATGGCGTGGCCGATGCGCTGGATCACCTCCACCATCACCAGGTTGACCGGGTCGGCCAGCATGTCGCGCACGAAGCTGCCGTCGATCTTCAGGTAGGCCGCCGGCAGGTGCTTGAGATAGGTGAACGACGACATGCCCGCGCCGAAGTCATCCAGCGCAAACTTGCAGCCCAGCTGCTGCAACTGCAGGATGAACGCGCCGGCCTGTGCCAGGTTGGAGATCGCCGCGGTTTCCGTGATCTCGAAGCAGATGCCGTCCAGCGCGATGCCGAAGCGCTGCGCCTGCTCGCGCACGAAATCGGGAAACTGGAGGTCCGCCAGCGACGAGCCTGACAGGTTGATCGCGCAGGTGGCAATCTCCGCCTGCCGTCCCGCCAGGGTGCCAAACGCGGTCTCGACCACCCAGCGGTCGATCATCGGCATCAGGTTGTAGCGCTCGCAGGCCGGCACGAAGGCCATCGGCGGCACCAGCCGGCCGCGTTCATCGACCATGCGCAGCAGCAGTTCCACATGACGGCCCGTCTGCGGCAGTGCGCCATCGTGCGCCGGCACGATCTCCTGCGAGTACAGGCAGAAGCGGCCAGCCGCCAGCGCCGCATGCACGCGGCTGACCCACTCCATCTCGCCGTGGCGCGCCTGCACCACGCTGTCCAGCGGATGGTAGACCTGCACACGGTTGCGCCCGCCCTCCTTGGCCACATAGCAGGCCGCGTCGGCCGCGCTCAGCGCCTCGGCGACGTTGACGGTCTGGCGATCCAGCGTCACCAGGCCGATGCTGACACCCAGCGTGAAGGTGCGCTGGCGATGCGCAAAGCGGAAACAGGCAATGGCGTGGCGCAAGGCCTCGGCCACGCGTTCGCCGTCGGCGTGGCCGCATTGCTCCAGCAGCACGCCGAACTCGTCGCCGCCCAGCCGGGCCAGCGTGTCGCTGAGGCGCAGCTGGCTGCGCATGACCTCAGCCATCTGCCGGATCAGTTCGTCGCCGGCGGCATGGCCGCAAGTGTCGTTGACCACCTTGAACTGGTCCAGGTCCAGGTACATCAGCGTATGGGTAGTGCCCTGCACCCGTGCCCGCGTGATCGCCGCGTCCAGCCGGCGCTCGAACTCGGCGCGGTTGACCAGGCCGGTCAGCGCATCGTGGCTGGCCTCGTACGCGAGCCGCGCCGCATGGGCGCGTTCCTGGCTGATATCGTGCAGCACCACCACCACGCCGATGGCCTGCGCGGCACGGTCGCGGATCAGCGCCACCGATGGCTTGACCGCCAGCGCCTGTCCGGGCAGCCCGGACACATCGCGCTGCACCAGCTGCGCCGACCGGCTGCGCCAGCGCTGCCGCAACGCCAGCGTGACAATATCGGGCAGCGGCGCCAGGCTTTCCTCGTCACGCAGCACGCACACGCTGCTCAGCGGCAGGCCGCGGGCGTCGGCTTCGCGCCAGCCGGTCAGGGCCTCGGCCGCGGGATTGAGCGATTCCACGCGCCCCCACACATCGGCTGTCACCACCGCGTCGCCGATGGCCTGCAGCGTGACCTGGGCGCGCTCCTTCTCGGCAAAGAGCTGGGTCTCGTAGCGCTTGTGGTCGGAAATATCCGTGAGCGACCCCGCCATGCGCGCGCGCCGGCGCCCCGCCCCGCGCACCAGCCGGCCGCGGGCGCGCACCCACAGGTAATCGCCGGCGCGGTTGCGCAGGCGGAATTCGGCGTCGTAGGGCTCGCCGCTGCGCAGGTGGTGGGCCAGCTTGGCCTCGAAGGCTGCCAGCTCGGAAGGATGCAGCAGGCCCAGCACGGTTTCGCGCGCATGCGGCAGTTCGGCGTCCTGGTAGCCCAGCATCTGCGCGCAGCGCGGCGAGAAGTACAGCTCGCCGCGGCCGAGATGCCAGTCCCACAGGCCGTCGTTGCTGCCCTCCACCGCCAGCTGCAGCTGCTCTTCGCGCTGCGCCAGCGCCTCGCGCAGCCGGCGCTCGCGCCGCAGCGGCGCCACCGACAGCAGGATCGCCGACATCAGCAGCGCGGCCGCCATCACCGCGCTGCCGGTGGTCAGCAGCCGCGTCACGCGGCGCGAGGCCTGGCCCAGATGGCCCGAAAAGGCCCGCTCCAGCGGCGTCAGCCTGGCGTCGATCTGCACAATATTGCGCAGCACCGGCGCCACGCACTCATCCCCGCAGCCGGGCTGGCTGGTCAGCCGGCGCAGGGTCAGTGCCTGTTCGTGCAGCGCAGAGATCTCGATGTCGCCCGCGGCCCACACGCGGATCGCGGCATCGACCTCCTGGATATGGCGGAAATTCCGGTAGAGCCGCACCATCCGCGCAATGTCTTCGGGGTGGTTGCCGCCGGCAAGCAGCCCTTCATGGATGCGCTCCAGGTCAGGCTCGTCGCGGTCGAGCTCCAGGCGCGCGCGGTGGTCGCCCAGCGGGATCGCGATCGACTCCAGGTATGCCTCGAAATCCGCCGGATCGCGATCCTCGCCGTAGCGCAGCAGGTGCAGCACGGCATTCTTCTGGCCCCTGGACCACTGGCTCTCGCCCGCGACAAAGGCGCGCGCGGCCGACAACAGGTCCAGGCTGGCGATGCTGAACAACGCCAGCGCAACGACCACCGGTACGAACGGCCAGATAATGCGCAGCACGTGCCCGCTGGCCGGCAAGGAAACGCCTGCTTGCCGCATAGGGTCTTGTTGGTGGGCCGTGTCTCGCGGCCGTTCTGATGGACCGCGGTCAACACGCCGCGGCTGGCCCATTGTGCTGCGCAGGCAGGCCTAAGTCTCTACCTCGAACTAGTTAAAGGCCTCCCCCGTTAGCGGGGCATGCCAGACGCAAAAAAGGGCCTGTGGCTTGCGCCACAGGCCCCTCGTAATACTGGTGGGTCGTGCGTGACTCGAACACGCGACCAACGGATTAAAAGTCCGCTGCTCTACCGACTGAGCTAACGACCCGAAAAAACAGAACCGCGATTATAGGGATGCGGTTCTCGATGTGTCAAGCACGCTCCTCAGGCCATGCGCTCCAGACGCCATATCTGGTAGCGGAATGCCAGCACTGCACCGGCCAGGATACCCGCCAGCGCGATAAACGAGCCAAGCGCCAGGGTCGACACACCCGACAGGCCCTGCCCGACCGTGCAGCCCAGCGCGGTCACGCCGCCCGCACCCATCAGGATGCCGCCGACCATATGGTTGGCGACGTCCTCGGCATTGCCGAAGCCTTCCCAGCGGAACGTGCGCGTGGCCAGGGCATAGGCCGCCGCGCCGGCGATCACGCCGAACACGCTGACGATGCCGACCGTCACCACCTTGCTCTTGTCGCTGAACATCATCAGCCAGTCGAGCGTGTAGGCATAGGGTGCGACAAAGCTCAGGCTTTCCATGCGGCCGCTGTTGGTCGAGACGAACAGTTCCTCAAGCGTATTGGGGTCTTCGGCTACATAGCCGAGGTGGCCCGAGACATACCACATTGCCACGATGATCAGCCCGACGCCGATGCCGCCAAGCAGGTTGTCGAACGAGCGGAAGCCGCGGCCCGCCAGCGCCCACAGCACCAGCACGCCGCCCAGCGCCAGGCCCAGGCCCAGCTGCAGCGCGCCGCGCGCGAGCCCCGTGCCCTGCGCCAGCATGGACGGCAGGTCTTGCGTAGTGGGCAGCGTCAGCGCCACCGCATCGACGGTATTCACTCGCACCACGCCGAACAGCCCGCGCAGCGTCATGTAGGCCGACAGGCCCAGGAAGACAAAGACCACCAGCGACTTCAGGTTGCCTGCGCCGATACGCACCAGCGTCTTGCTGCCGCAGCCCGACGCCAGCACCATGCCGAAGCCGAACATCAGCCCGCCGGCCAGCGCCGACAGCCAGCCCAGCTTGCTGGCGGTGTAGATGGTCTTGGTAGGGTCGATCGCGCCGGTCCAGGCCAGCACGCCGGTGCCGATCATGGCCACGCCGATCGCCAGCACCCACATGCGCATGCGGCTCCAGTCGCCCATGTTGACGATGTCAGAGACCGCGCCCATGGTGCAGAAGTGCGTGCGCTGCAGCACGGCGCCAAACAGGAAGGTCAGGATGAACGTGCTCAGCAGCACGGTGCGCGAGAGCGCGGCGAGGTCGATTTCAGGCATGTAGGGGCGTGGACGTCGGCTTGTGATCAGGCAGCGGCCTGGTAGCGGGTGGGATCGGGCACACCGGCGGCTTCAAAGCCGGCCCGGCGGATGCGGCACGAATCGCACACGCCGCAGGCGCGGCCGTCGTCGTCGGCCTGGTAGCACGACACCGTCAGGCTGTAGTCCACCCCCAGCGCGATGCCGGCGCGGATGATCTCGCCCTTGGTCATGTCGATGATGGGCGCATGCACGCGGAAGCGGTCGCCCTCGACCCCGGCCTTGGTGGCGAGGTTGGCCAGCGTCTCATAGGCCGCAACGTATTCCGGGCGGCAGTCCGGGTAACCGGAGTAGTCGACCGCGTTGGCGCCGAAGAACAGGTCGCGCCCGCCGACGGCCTCGGCCCAGCCGAGCGCCAGCGACAGCATGATGGTGTTGCGCGCCGGCACGTAGGTGACCGGGATGCCGTCGGAAGCGCCGTCGGTCGGCACCGCCAGCGCGTCGTCGGTCAGCGCCGAGCCGCCGAAGCGGCGCAGGTCCAGGTCGATGATCTCGTGGCGGGTGGCGCCCAGCGCGGCCGCCACGCGCCTGGCGGCTTCCAGCTCAGAGGAGTGGCGCTGGCCATAGCGCATCGACAGCGCATAGGTCTCGAAGCCCTGGGCGCGGGCCATGGCGAGTACGGTGGCGGAGTCTAGTCCGCCGGACAGCAGGACGATGGCGCGTTTGGTCATGATGGGAAGCGCGCCGCCTCGGCGCGCAAAAGATTCAGGCGAATCGGGTATTTTAGCGCGACCCAAGAAAAAGGCCCGCCGAAGCGGGCCTTGCAGACAGGACCGGGCAAGCCGGCCGCTTCCGGTGTTATTTCAACGTCTTCAGCCGGTTGCTGGCCGCCTGAGCGCCTTCGGTGCCCGGATACTTGGCCACCACCTGCTCCAGCGTCTTGCGCGCGGCCGCCTTCTGGCCGGACTCGAGCTGGTTGTTGGCGACCGCGATCATCGCGTCCGGCACCTTGGGATGCGTCGGGTTGTTATTGATCATCGTCTGCAGCACCGAGGTGGAGCCCTTGTAGTCGCGCTGCGCATACAGCGAGTTGCCGAGCCAGTACTGCGCCAGCGGCACGTACGGGCTCTGCGGGTACTTCTTGACGAAAGCCGAGAACGAACTCCCGGCGCTCTTGAAGTCGCCCGCCTGGAACTGCTTGAGCGCGGCATCGTATTCTGGCTTTTCGCCCGGCTGCGACAGGCCTTCGCGGCCTTCGACGGTGACCTGCTGCGGCTCGAATTTCTTCAGGCGCGCGTCCAGGTCGGCGTAGTAGTCCTTCTGCTGCTTCTGCAGCGTGTCCACCGTGTTCTGCAGCACTTCGTTCTGGCCGCGCAGCCGCGCCACTTCCTGGCGCAGGCCCTCGAGCTGGTTCTGCATGTCGAGCGTGGTACGGCTGTTCTGCTCGATGCGCTGCGTCGCGGTTGCCTGGAAACCGTTGAACTGGTCGCGCAGGCTGATGACCGCCTTGCGCGCCTCGTCATCATCGAACACTCCGGCATGCGCCTGCGACAGCGGCAGCATGCCGCCGCCGGCGACGGCGGCGAGCCACAACAGGGTGGAAACGCGTGCTTTCATGAAAGGCAGTCCAGAGATCAGAGATCAGTAGTTGATGTCCGCGCGGCGGTTTTCGGCCCACGAGGCTTCATCATGGCCGGTGGCCTTGGGCTTTTCCTTGCCCAGGCTGACGGCCTCCATCTGGCCGTCGGGCACGCCCATCGAAGCCAGCGAGCGGCGCACGGCTTCGGCGCGCTTCTGGCCCAGCGCCAGGTTGTACTCGCTGGTGCCGCGTTCGTCGGTGTTGCCCTGGATCAGGATCTTGCGGCCCTTGTTCGAGCCCAGGTACTTGGCGTGCTCGCCCAGCATGCCCTGGTAGTCGGACTTGACCGTGTAGCTGTCGAAGTCGAAGTACACGCTGCGCTTGGCCAGCGGGCTGTTCGGATCGTTGAGCGGATCGGCGGCCGTGACCGGGGTCACTGCGCGCGGATCGGCACCGGTGCCCGCGCCGGCACCGGCTTTGGCGGTGTCGTCCAGCTTGACGCCGGAGCTGCAGGCGCCAAGGGCCAGCAGTGCGGCAACGGCAAGGGTTTTGCTCATCAGTTGGGGCATGGTGAATGACTCCTGTTATTGCATGAAAGGACCCCAGGACGGCTCGCGAACATCGCCGGACTGGAGGGACAGAACCTGCCGGGTACGCCCGTCAGTGGAAACCGCCGCCAGCACCGCGCGACCGCCCACGCGGGTGGCATAGAGGATGTACTTGCCGTTGGCGGCAAAGCTGGGCGCTTCGTCGTTGGCCGTATCGGTCAGCGACGTCACGTCGCCGTTGCTCAGGTCCTGCAGCTGCAGCTTGAAGCCGCCCGCGCGCGAGATGTACGCCAGGTACTTGCCGTCCGGCGAAACCCGCGGGCTGACGTTGTAGCTGCCCTTGAAGGTGACACGTTGCGCACCGCCACCTTCCTCGCCGGAAGCGGGCATGCGGTAGACCTGCGGCGCACCGCCGCGGTCGCTGGTGAAGTAGATGCTCTTGCCGTCCGGAGAATACTGCGGCTCGGTGTCGATGGCGCTGCTGCGCGAGAGGCGGCGGATGCCGGAACCGTCGGCATTGACCTGGTAGACCTGGGTATTGCCGTCTCGCGACAGCGCCAGCGCCAGGTGCCGGCCATCAGGCGACCACGACGGCGCGCTGTTGTTGCCCTTCTGGTTCGACACCAGGGTGCGCTTGCCGCTGGCCAGGTCGTGCACATACACCACCGGCTTCTTGGCCTCGAACGAAACATAGGCCACGCGCGCGCCGTCCGGCGACCACGACGGCGAGATGATCGGCTCGTTGCTGGTCAGCGCCACCTGCGCGTTCTGGCCATCGGAGTCGGAAATCAGCAGCTGGTAGCGGCCACCGACCTTCGACACGTAGGACAGGCGCGTGGCAAACACGCCGCGCTCGCCGAGCAGCTTTTCATAGATGTAGTCGGCGATCTTGTGCGCGGTCACGCGCAGCTGGGACTGGTTGACGGTAAAGGCCAGCCCGCCCAGGCTCTGGCCCTTGACGGTGTCGTACAGGCGGAAGCGGACCTCATACTTGCCGCCGGCGGCCGGGGTCACGCTGCCGGCGACGAAGGCATCGGCGCCGCGCGACTTCCAGCTGCCCAGGTCGACATTGGCGGATTCCGCCACCGTGGCGCCGCCCGGATCGACATTGCGCAAGCGCCCGCTGCGCGCCAGGTCGGCGCGGATGATCGCGGTCAGGTTCTGCGGGGCCTGGGCCTCGCCCTGGAAGTTGGCGGTCGCAACCGGGATCTGGCTGGAGCCGACCCCGGAGATCTCAACGTTGAGTTGCGCGTGCGCGGCGCCGGCTGCCATCGTCATCGCCGCCGCCAGCCAGGCCATCAGCGCGCGGCGGCCGGCCAGCGGATGCCGGCCGATGGTGCGTTGGGATTCGGGTTGGGTTGCGTTGTGCCGCCTCGCGGACAGCCAGTTGGGGGCCCAAAGCTTTCGCATGCTGCTCCTCAGTCGATTTCAAGTTTCGTCGGGCACGGCAGGCAATCGGCAACACGGGCAAATGCGGCATTGCAGCGCGTGGCGCATGCCCCGTCTGTGTGCGTATCGCACCCTGCCGGCCGCGTCAGGCAACCTGTCATGCTAGCGCTGGGACCAAGACCCGGCGATGAAGGTTGCATTATGTTGCAAATCATGCCGCCCAGGCCACTCAGTCCTTCGGACGGAAGGTAATGGTGAAGCTGGCCGGCGCCTTGCCGTTCTCATCACGCGGCAGCGGGTCGGAACGTTCCACCGCGCGCAGCACGGCATTATCCCAGCCCGAGTTGCCGCTGGACTTGGACAGCCGCGCTGACAGCAGCGAACCATCCGGCGCCAGCTGCACCGACACCACCGCGGTCGGGTTGCCCGGCACGTCCTCGCCAAAGACGATATTCGGCTTGACGCGGCGGCGCACGCGGTCCGCATAGCCCGGCGACGCCTTGCCACCGCCGCCGGCACCCGCGCCGGCCGTACTGCCCACGCCGCCGCCGCCCGCGCCGGAGCCGCCGGCCAGCGCCTGCAGGCGCGCCAGCTCGCTCTTGCGCTGGGCATTGGCCGCAGCCTCGCGCTTGGCCTTGGCGTCGGCATCCGCCTTGGCCTTGGCCTTGTTCTCGGCGTCAGCCTTAGCCTTGGCGTCCGCCTGGGCCTTGGCCCTGGCGTCCGCTTCCTTGCGTTCTGCTTCCTTGCGCTCGGCCTGTTCCTTGCGCTGCTGTTCCTGCTGCGCTGCCTTCTTCTTCGCGTCGTCCTTGCGCTGGGCTTCCTTGCGCTCGGCCTCGCGCTGCTCCGCTTCCTTGCGCGCGGCTTCCTTGCGTTCCGCCTCTTTGCGCTCAGCTTCCTTGCGGGCAGCCGCCTGCTTGCGCTCGGCCTCTTCACGCGCCGCCGCCTCGGCACGGCGCTTCTGGCGTTCCAGCGCGATGTCGGCGTCGTCCTCGACCTTGCTCTTCACCTCGGGCAGCGGCGGGGCCGGGCGCGGCTGCACCACCGGCTCCGGCGGCGGCGGCGGGGGCGCGGTGGCGGCCGGAATCTCTTCCCACAGCTCGGCCTCGGCGCCGACGGGGGTGCTGCTCTGCAAGCGCACGCCGTAGTACAGCACGACAGCCAGCAGCATGTGCATGAAGAGCGCGAACAGGAAGGAACGCAGGGTTCCCCGCTCCTTGACCGGCTGGTAGGGATAGGCGGCGACGGTCTTCATCAGGCGCAACGGCAATCAGATAGGCGCTTCAATGCGTCAGGAGGTCTTGGACTTGACCATCAGGCCGACGCGCTTGACGCCGTCGGCTTTCAGGATCGACATCACGTCCAGCACCGCCTCATACTTGACCGCGCGGTCGGCGGCAATCACCACCGGCTGGTCGGGATTCTCGTTCTGGCGCTGGTGCACGAAGTCGAGCAGGCCCTGCTTGTCGAGCTTGCGCTCGAAGGCATTGCCGGCGCTGTCCTTGCCGCGCGCGGTCAGCTGGCCACTCTCGTGCACGGTGACTACGATCGGCGGCGCCTTCTGCTGCGGCGTGGCGTTGGCCACGGTGGGCAGGTCGACGGTGGCGGGGCTCACGATCGGCGCCGCCACCATGAAGATGACCAGCAGCACGAGCATGACGTCGATGTACGGCACGACATTGATGTCGGCGCTGGCCCGGCGGCGCGAGCCGCCACGGCGCTGAATGGCTGCCATTGCAGGACTCCTGGAAACGCCGGCCCGGGCTTGCGCCCGGACCGTCTGGATTAGATTCGATACGTGTGCGGTTAGCGTGCCTGCCGTTGCAGGATGTTCAGGAACTCTTCCATGAAGCTCTCGAACCGGATCGCCAGGCGGTCGATCTCCGTGGCATAGCGGTTGTAGGCGATCACAGCGGGAATGGCAGCGAACAGGCCGATCGCGGTCGCCACCAGCGCCTCGGCAATACCGGGGGCCACCGATGCGAGCGTCGCCTGCTGCACATTCGACAGGCCGCGGAAAGCGTTCATGATCCCCCAGACCGTGCCGAACAGGCCGATATACGGGCTCACCGAACCCACCGACGCCAGGAACGGCAGATGCGATTCCAGCACATCCATCTCGCGCTGGTAGGCCGCGCGCATCGCGCGCCGGGCCGCATCGAGCAGCGCGCCGGCTTCGTTGCCGCGCTCGCGCGCCTTCAGGAACTCGCCCATGCCGGATTCAAAGATCCGCTCCAGCGCGCCGGTGTTGTGGCGGTTGTTGACGGCACTGTTATATAGCGCCTGCAGGTCGCCGCCGGCCCAGAAGTCGCGTTCGAACCCCTCGGTCTGGGTGCGCGCCGAGCGCAGCGCCAGGTGCTTGCGGAAGATATAGGTCCACGAAAACAGCGACATGACGAGCAACAGCGCCATGACGGCCTGTGCCAGCAGGCTGGCGTGGAGCACCAGCGTTACGATCGACATGTCTTGCGTGACGGTCACGGGATTCATCGTGCGGACTTGATGGTAGCTAGAACGGGGTCGGGAATCGGGGCGGGACGGAAAGTGCTTCGATCGACACACCCAACACGGATCGCGCCAGAGGCCAGCATCAGCTCGCCACGCCAGGCTTCCTGGGTGAACTGGACCGACGCCGGGCCGACCCGGTCGATGCGCGTGCGGATCTCGAGCTGGTCATCCAGCCGGGCGGGCGCATTGTAGTCCACTGCCGTGCTGCGGACGATAAAGACCACGCCCGCCTCGTCGGCGAGCGATTGCTGCTCGATGCCGAGCGCACGCAGCCACTCGGTGCGGGCGCGCTCGAAGAACTTCAGGTAGTTGGCGTAGAACACTACGCCGCCCGCGTCGGTGTCTTCCCAGTACACCCGCAGGGTCCAGACAAAGTTTGTCATGGCCGCAATTGTAACGGAGAGCGATAGCGGTTTCGTGTAAACCCGCATGACGACTTTGCAACAGCAAGTTGCTGGCCAGCCCTTGCCAGCGCTTGCCTGGCGGGGCCGACGGCTTGCGGCGGGCGCCCGCCTCGCGCTACACTGCGCGCAACCATTCCATCTTGCGCGACTGGCGAAGTCAGTGGGCACTACCACGAGGAAGCGCAAGTTCTCTGGCGTGACGTTCATTGCGCGTTCGCGTAGCGTTCAGCACGCCTAGGCGTGAAGTTGCTTGCGCCTGCCGCTCGCCTGGGCAGCGAATGGGAAGCAGGGTGCGCCCTGCACCGACGGTTACAAGCCGCCGGTGCTGGTCGCCGCTAGCCTTCCCCGCGCGCCCTACCCCCGATGCGTGAATCGGATTCCCTATTTTTCAGACGAGTTTCGCCATGTTCGAACGCAGCCGTTTTACGATCGACCAGATCGACCCCGAGGTCTTTGCCGCCATCCAGCAGGAGAACCAGCGCCAGGAAGACCACATCGAGCTGATCGCCTCCGAGAACTACACCTCGCCGGCCGTGATGGCCGCCCAGGGTTCGCAGCTGACCAACAAGTACGCCGAGGGCTATCCCGGCAAGCGCTACTACGGCGGTTGCGAGTACGTCGACGTCGTCGAGCAGCTGGCCATTGACCGCGTCAAGCAGCTGTTCGGCGCCGAAGCCGCCAACGTGCAACCCAACTCGGGCTCGCAGGCCAACCAGGGCGTGTACTTCGCCGTGCTCAAGCCGGGCGACACCATCATGGGCATGAGCCTGGCCGAAGGCGGCCACCTGACCCACGGCATGGCCCTGAACATGAGCGGCAAGTGGTTCAACGTGGTCAGCTACGGCCTGAACGCCCAGGAAGACATCGACTACGACGCGCTGGAAAAGCTGGCCCAGGAGAAGAAGCCCAAGCTGATCATCGCCGGCGCCTCGGCCTTCGCGCTGCGCATCGACTTCGAGCGCATCAGCAAGGTTGCCAAGTCGATCGGCGCTTACTTCATGGTCGACATGGCCCACTACGCCGGCCTGATCGCCGCGGGTGTCTACCCGAACCCGGTGCCGCACGCCGACTTCGTCACCACCACCACGCACAAGAGCCTGCGCGGCCCGCGCGGCGGCGTGATCCTGATGAAGGCCGAGCACGAGAAGGCCATCAACTCGGCGATCTTCCCCGGCATCCAGGGCGGCCCGCTGATGCACGTAATCGCCGGCAAGGCCGTCGCCTTCAAGGAAGCGCTGACGCCTGAGTTCAAGGAATACCAGCAGCAAGTGGTGAAGAACGCCGCCGTGCTGGCCGAGACCCTGATCGCGCGCGGCCTGCGCATCGTCTCGGGCCGCACCGAAAGCCACGTGATGCTGGTTGACCTGCGCGCCAAGAACATCACCGGCAAGGAAGCCGAGCGCATCCTGGGCGAGGCGCATATCACCGTCAACAAGAACGCCATCCCCAACGATCCGGAAAAGCCGTTCGTGACCTCGGGCATCCGCCTGGGCTCGCCGGCCATGACCACGCGCGGCTTCAAGGAAGAAGAAGCCCGCATCGTCGGCAACCTGATCGCCGATGTGCTGGACAACCCGCACGACGCCGCCAATATCGCCAGCGTGCGCGAGCAGGCGGCAGCCCTGACCAAGCGTTTCCCGGTCTACGGCTGATGCATCGAGGCCGCCCATGCGGCTTCCGCATGAGCGGCCGGCAGCTCCGCAAGCCGGCGTCCTCGGGCACCGGCTTGCGGGCCTCGCCAACCCGCCCCGCCTCCGCAGAACGACAACACGGACAAGGCGACGGGGTTCAACTGAAGGTGGTCCGGCATGAAATGCCCCTTTTGCGGTCATTCCAATACCCAGGTACTCGACACGCGCATGTCGGAAGACGGCGATGCCGTGCGCCGGCGCCGCCGCTGCGAAGCCTGCGACCGCCGCTTCACCACCTATGAGCGGATCGAGCTGTTCTTCCCCGCCATCGTCAAGAAAAACGGCTCGCGCGTGGACTACACGCGCGCCAAGCTGAAGGATTCCATGCGCCTGGCGCTGCGCAAGCGCCCGGTCTCGGCCGAAGCCATCGACGAAGCCATCACCCGCATCGAAGAAAAACTGCTGGCACTGGGAGAGAAAGAAGTCCCCAGCAGCCAGGTCGGCGAACTGGTGATGCGCGAATTGCGCAAGCTCGACAAGATCGCGTATATCCGCTTTGCTTCGGTGTACCGGAGCTTTGAGGACGTGTCGGAATTCCGCGACGTGCTGGATGAGTTTGCGGCGTCCACCCCCCGGAAGGGGTAGCAAAAGTAACAAAATCGTTGTTTAATCCCCGTTGCATTTCCGCAAGGCCCGCTGTCGCATATTAAAAGGGCCCGGGATTGCAGACCAAAAAAAGAAGTTAACGAAGTCGGACGTCTTTTGACGGGGGTCAGAATGGGTCAACGCTGCCGCGGGGCAGCCGGCTTTGCCATGCTCGAAGCATTGGTGGCAATTGTCGTTCTGGCGGTTGGCGTGCTCGGCGTCGCCAGCCTGCTGCTGAATTCATCCCGCTTCACGCAACAAGCTTCCTACGACACCACTGCCATGCAGCTGGCCACCGAGATGGCCGAGCGCATGCGTGCCAATCCGGCCGTCTCGCAAACCGGCGCGGCGGCGGAAGCCATCATCCCGAACCGCTACTTCATCGACACTGCCACCGGGCAGCCGCCCGCGCTCACGGCAGCAAACAGCCCGTACGCGATCGCCTGCCCGGGCACGGCGGCCGGGTGCGCGCAGCAACTGGCGGATTTCGATGTCGCCGAGTTCTGGGAGCGTGTCAGCACAGGCCTGCCTGGCGGACGCGCCGTGATTTGCCGGGACATGGTCGCCTACGACCAGGCCACCGGCTTCTCATGGGGATGCACGCCATCGGCCACTGGCCGCGCGGACGACGCACCGATTGTCATCAAGATCGGCTGGATCTCCCGGCTTGCCGCCAGAACCGTCGCGGCACGGGTCGACATGTCCGACATGGGCACGCGCCCCCAGGTGGTCATCGTGGCCACGCAGGGCACGGTTAACTGACATGCGGAACGCCAGGATGTATCTCAACGCCGGCCGGCATCGTCAACTGGGGCTGTCGCTGGTGGAGCTGATGGTGGCGATGACGCTGAGCCTGCTCCTGATCATGGCTGCCGCGGCGCTCTACCTGACCGGACGAGCCAACTACAACAGCATCGATGACACCACTGCGCTGGATGAGAAAGGCCGTTTTGCGGTGGATACCGTGGTTCGGATCGTGCGCCAGGCCGCGTGGAGCAACTATGCGGGCAACAGCGCCGCGGCCTCTCCCGGCGCCAGCGGGCCTCCCGCGCCCAGCCCCGGAGGCGTCATGCTCACCACCACGAGCCTGTCGCCGACCATCAGCGGCCTCGACAGCTGCGGCGCCCCCGCGCAAGATCTCGGCAATCCGGCGCAAAACCTCGCGTGTCCGGCCCAAGCGGGTGCCGTGAACAAGAGCGATGTGCTGCAGGTCCGCTTCTTCGGCTCCGGCACGCAGCAGGACCGCACCGTCCCGGACAACAGCATGATCGACTGCTCCGGCAATGGCGTCGCCGAGCCGCAGGCCTGGGAAGACGCAGACCTAGCGCGCGGCATGGCGGTCTTCTATGTCAGCAACGATGCCGGCGGCATGCCTCAGCTGATGTGCGGCTATCGTCCACGGGACGCCGCCAACAAGGAAATCCTCACGGCCGGCACGGCGTACCAGGCTGTTTCGCTGATCTCAGGCGTTGAAGTCTTCCAGGTGCTTTACGGCATGGATACGAATTTCGACCAGACCCCGGACCGCTTCCTGTCGGCCACCGAGGTGCTGGCCCTGCCCACCACCTGGCAGAACGTCGTCGCCATCAAGATTGCCATGGTGCTGATGGGCGATACCGCCAGCGCATCGCCTCAGGATCCGCCAACCTTGCGCCTGTTCGGGCGCCTGTTCCCGGGCTCGCCGGGCAACGACACATCCTTCACGCCGGCCACGCAACTGCAGCGCATGCGACGCCTGTACACCGTCACCGTACAGCTCCGGAACATGGCCACCTGCACCACGTGCTCGCCGACATGAACGCCCGCACCGCGCACCCCAACCCGCGTGGCATCGCGCTGATCACCGCCCTGGTGATGCTGCTGATCATCAGCGTCATCGCCATCGCCGGTGCCCGGCTGGCCATTGGCAGCAAGCGCATGGCATCGAACCAGCGCGACCGGGACCTGGCTCAGCAAGCGGCCGAGGCAGCCTTGCTGGATGCGGAAATCGACATCCAGGGTGTTTCCGCCCCAACCAGCCGGTCGGCCATCTTCTCCGGCACCACGATGAATGTGCTGCCGTTCGTGGCGGGTTGCAATACGGGCGTGACAGGCGCCTCACCCTTCCAGGGATTGTGCGACCCAGTGCTCGACGGCACGCCGAACTGGCTTGCCGTTGACTTCAGCCAGACGGGCGCCAACGCACGCACCACCGCCTACGGCACCTTCACCGGCCGCAGGTTCCCGACCGCGACAGGCGGGCTGCTGCCTGCCGCCCTGCCGCGCTACATCATCGAGCCGATCAGCGACATGTCGCCAGGCGCGAGCGAGGGCGCATACATCTTCCGCGTCACGGCCGTCGGCTTTGGCGCTAACCCGGCGACCCGGGTCATGTTGCAGTCGTACTACCGGAAGGGGGAATGAATGGCAACGTCCATGCCTGTCGCGGAGCACGGCAAATGAGCCGGATCCGGAAATTCATTTTCGCGGCAATGGCTGCGCTTCTCAGCCTGCCCGCCGGCCCGCTGCTTGCCGCAACGGAACAGAGCAGCCTCGCGACCGTCAAGCTCGCGCAGGCGCCGCTGTACGGCCGCAACCAGAATATCCATCCCAACCTGCTGCTGACGCTCTCGGTGGAGTTCCCCACGGTGGGGGCAGCCTATCGCTCCGGCACGTATTCGCCGACCACGGAATACATTGGCTACTTCAATCCGCGCAAGTGCTACAACTACAGCGGAAGCGCCAGCAATGGCTATTTTGTCATTGCCGGCGACGCCAACACGGCCGATCACACATGCACGGGCCAGTTCAGCGGCAACTTCATGAACTGGGCCACGGCCTCGGCCATCGATATGCTGCGCTACGCGCTGACCGGGGGCGACCGCGTCGTCGACTCCGCCACACAGACCATCCTGCAACGTGCCGTGCTGCAGGAGAGTTTTTTCAACAGCAACTCCTACTTCCCCCGCAAGACCTACGACAAGGCGTCCTCGGTCACGCCTTTCAGCAGCAGGACCTTGTACATCACCTCATGTGGCAACAAGGTGTTCTTTGGGGACAGCACCGAGTCCGGCGCCAGCTGCTCGAGCCCCGGCAAGTACAGGAACCAGGGCACCTACCTGGTACGGGTGCAAGTCTGCGATGCAAGCGAAGCCAGGTCCCGCACCGATCTCTGCAAGCTGTATCGCACCGGGTACAAGCCGGTTGGCGAAATGCAGCGCAATGCAGACAAGGTCCGCTTTGGCGCGTTTGGCTACCTGAACGACAGCGCCAATACCCGTTATGGCGGTGTCTTGCGGGCGCCCCTGAAGTATGTGGGGCCGAACACCGTCGACAGCAATTTCAACCAAGCCAGCAACCTGCGCCGGGAATGGGATGACGACGGCGTATTCATCCAGAACCCCGAGAGCGCGTCAGAGAACATCAGCGGCGTCATCAATTACCTGAATCAGTTCGGGCGTTCCGGCGCCTACAAGTCATTGGATCCGGTCGGCGAACTCTACTACGAGAGCATCCGCTACCTGCAAGGCCGGCAACCAACGCCCGAAGCCATCGACAACGCCAGCGCCTACAAGGATGGATTTCCGGTCTACACACAATGGACAGACCCCATCCTTGCCAGTTGCCAGAAGAACTACGTCCTTGCCATTGCCGATATCAATACGCACTGGGACCGCTACATTCCCGGCAACACCAGGACGACTTACCTCTCCGGTGGCAAGCCGGTCTCTGCCAACGACTCGGCCCGGCCGGCGGACGCGATATCGAAATACAGCAAGTACAGCTTCGATGTCACGACCTGGACGCAGGCGGTGGCCGATCTCGAGAGTTCGGGAACATCCGGCAACAGCCGCCCCGACACCTCGCTCGCCAACCTGGCTGGCGCCGACACCGGCTCCAGCGGCCACGGCACCTACTATATGGCCGGCGTCGCGTATTGGGCCCATACCTACGGCTTCCGCCCCGATATGCCGGAATTGCGCGTCACCACGTTCAGCATCGACGTCAATGAGAACGGGAACGGCAGCGTCGGCGACGAACAGCGCCGCAGCCAGATGTACCTGGCGGCAAAATACGGCGGCTTTGACGACCAGAATGGTGATGGCAATCCGTTCCGCACCAAGGGGGCCAGCGGCGCCAACGTCACCAGCAATGCCGAATGGGAATCGTCGGGCGGATCCGACGTCCCCGCCAACTGGTTCCTGGCCGGGCAGCCGGCCGCCATGATCGCTTCCATCAAGAAGGTCTTCGCGCAAATCGTCAACGCGGCCGGCACATTGTCTGGCGTGGCACTGACCTCTTCCCAGGTGGCGAGCGACACCCTCTTGTTCACTCCCGGATTCGACCAGCGATGGAACGGGCGCCTTTCGGCACTGGCGGTGACCAATGATCCCGACACCGGCGTTCAGATCTCCAGTACCGAAACCTGGGAGGCCGGCAAGGTGCTGACTGCCCGCACCGCTGCCCGCAATCTGCTGACCTGGGTCCCGTCGGGCACGGCCGACAATGCAGGAACCGGCGCGGGTGCGGGCGCCACCTTCGAATGGAAATCCCTCAACGCCGCGCAGAAGGCCGCACTGAAGCTCGCGCCGACAGAGACTGACACCGTGGCCCAGAGCCGGCTCAGCTATCTGCGTGGCGAGCGCAGCCAGGAGCAATCCACCGGCAGCACGGGGACCATGCGCTTGCGCGACTCACTGCTGGGCGACATCGTCAACTCGGGCCCCGTCTACATGGCGGCCCCGTCCAGCACCATCGCCGAAAGCGACTACACCGCCTTCTACAAGGCCCACAGCCAGCGTACCGCCGCAGTTTACATCGGCGCCAACGATGGCATGCTCCACGCCTTCAATGCGGCCAATGGCTCTGAACTGTTTGCCTACGTGCCAAACGCAGTGTTCGCCAACCTGGCCCAGCTGACCTCGCCGAGCTATATCCATCGGCCGTACGTGGACACCACGCCTGCCGTGGCGGAAGCCCGGGTCGGCAACGCCTGGCAGACCGTGCTGGTCTCTGGCATGGGTGGCGGCGCGCAAGGCCTCTTTGCGCTGAATGTCAGCGATCCCGCCAGCGTCGGATCCGGCAATGTCTTGTGGGAGTTCACGGACAAGGATGATGCCGACATGGGCAACGTCATGTCGCCGCCCCAGATCGTCAAGCTGTTTGCCGGCAAGGACTCCGACAACAAGCCTGTGTACAGGTGGTTTGCCATGACGGGCAACGGCCTGAATGCCAACGATGCGGATGGCGCGAGCAATCCGGCCGCGCCTTCGGTGCTGTTCATCGTGGCACTGGACAAGCCGGCCGGGACGCCGTGGCAACTGGGCGTCAATTACTGGAAGATCTCGATGGCGGCGGACGTCACCGCCGGCATTGCCAACGGGCTGAGCTCGCCGGCGCTGGTGCGGCTTACCGACGGGCAGACCGTCGCCGCCTACGCCGGCGACCTCCAGGGCCGCCTCTGGAAGTTCATCCTGAATGGCGGCCCATCCACCTGGAACGCTGCCGGGGCCCTGCCCTACTACGGCGGCGGCAACTACGGCCGGCCGCTGTTCCAGGCCCGCGATGCCAGCGGAAAGCCGCAACCGATCACGGTCCAGCCCAAATGGGTCTACGCGCCCGGCGGCTACATGGTGGTGTTTGGCACCGGGAAGTACCTGGAGCCTGCCGACACCATCACCACCGGCACGCTGACCCGGAACGCCATGTACGGCATCTACGATGCGGGAGGCTCCCAGTCGATCGCAGACCGCAGCATGCTGAACCCGGTCACCCTGACCCGTAACAGCAAGGGCGCTTACGAATATTCGTCACGCAGCTATAGCCTCGGCTCAAAGACTGGGCAGAAGGCGGGGTGGTACTTTGATTTCCCGGGCAACGGAGAACGCCAGGTCACCGCACTCGTGCCAGCCTACGGAAAGATCTGGTTCAACTCGCTGATGACCGGCGATGATCTTTGCGGCGCCTCCAGCAACAGCGGCCGCTATCAGATCAATGCGCTGACCGGCATGCCCGCCACGGGGACATCGACCGGCGATCTCTCCACCTTCGGCATCCTGGGTGCGCCAGTGCTGATCCAGACCAAGACCACGGTCGATCCACAACGCAATGCCGTCGGCCAGATCACTACGCTGAAGTTCATCGACGTGTTCTCGTTCGGCGCATCGGGGGGCGGCCGCAGCGCAAGCGCGTCGTTGTCCAGCAGGCCGCTTGTGTCCGGCAACACAGCCACCGACGGGGGGCACCCCACCACCGGGCGCCTTGGCTGGCGCGAGATTCGCAATTTCGGAGCCGCAAAATGAAGCGCTGCCACCGTGACTGGCGTCGCCACGCCAGCGGCTTCACGCTGATGGAGATGCTGATTGCCATCGCCATCCTTGGCATCCTCGCTGGCATTGCGTATCCCAACTACGCCGAACATGTTGCCCGCGGGCGCCGCACCGAAGCCAAGGCTGCATTGATGACGGCCATGCAAGCGCTGGAGCGTCGTTACGCACAGGCCAACTCCTACGTCGACCCCGCCGACAGCACGCGCGCCTGGCGCGGCTTCCCGCAAGCCTCGGAAAGCGGCAACTACGCGATTGCATCCGGCGCGTGCGCAGGGCTGGCATTCAACGAATGCGTGCAGGTCAGCGCCACGCCCACGATCGCCGACAACCGCTGTGGCACGCTGCTGCTGCGCAGCACCGGCGAGCGCGGCGTGCTGATCAACCATGTCGCCGCCTTCGCGAACCTGCCCCAGGGATGCTGGTGATGCGCGCTCAAGCCCCCCGACCCCAGACCGGATTCACGCTGATCGAACTGCTGGTCACGCTGGTCGTGCTGGTCATCCTCGCCGGCATGGCAGCACCCGCCTACACCTCTTTCATTCAGCGCAACACGCTTGCCACTGAAGCAGACGCGCTGGCTTCGTCGCTTTCCCTGGCACGGGCCAGTGCGCTATCGCGCAATAGCTGGGTCACCGTGGCGCCCGTCAGCAATGACTGGCGCAACGGCTGGACTGTCTGCCTGAACCCAAATCGAAACGCGGACTGCACGGGCCAAGCCGTGCTGGTTCAGCATGTCCCCTCCGCCCAGGGATTGACCGTAGCATTCTCCAGCACGCCGCAGTCGGGGGTCCTCTCCTACTCGCCCGTAGGCTATACCCGCACGCTGGCAGATGCGATGCAGTCTGCCCAGGTGCTGATGGGACTGGGCACCGGCAACCAGAAGCTCATCGATATCAGCCAGTTGGGCAGGGTCCGCGTATGCGCGCCCGTGCCGACACAAGCCACGGTGTGTCAGTAGGCGAGGCTGCCTGGTCGCTGTTCCCGGGAAGACCGAAACAACATTCCGCAAATCCTCCACGCTTAGGCACGTATTCGCCTGCTCGCGACAGCTAGTCTGACGGTCCCTGCCAGTCTCGGTGACCGCCCATGCCGGATCTTCGCAAGCCAGCACATCCACCTGCCCGCCCGCGCCGCAGACCGCGTTGCGCCGGCCGCCCCGCGGGATTCGCGCTGCATGAAACGCTGTGCGCGCTGATCGTGCTTGGTGCCGGGCTGATGCCAATGATGGGGCTGGCGCCGAAGGCGCTGGCCCAGCTGCGCGAACTCGACGCGCTGGCCCGGTCCGCCCGCCTTGCCGTGGAGATGGCTGAGCTGGATACAGCGCAGCCGGCACTGCAAAGCGGGCGACCAGACCTCTGGTCGAGCCGGTGCGGGAACAACCCGGCGTTTCCGTGCCCGGAAGATTCGCCACTGATCATGGCAGGACGGCTTGGCGGGCAGGCCGGCATACCCGCGATCGCCTTGTGGATGCAGCCATGAGGCGGGACGCATCCAGGGCATTCTCGCTGGTCGAGCTGCTGGTCGGACTGATACTCGGCCTGATCGTCACCGCGGCAGCCGTTGCGGCATTCCATGCCACTCGTACCGCCTACCTCACCGCCACCGACCGCATCCTGCTCGAAGAGCGCGGCCAGCGCGCCCTGACGATCATCGCCGCGCTGCTGCGCCAGTCCGGCTGGCCCGGCGAGCCCCTTCCCGCCACCTCCTACCCTGCGCCGCCGGCCGTCAGCGGCGCCGACGACTGCGGTCAGCCTGCCATCGGTGCGGTGCCGTCCTGCGGCAGGGCTGGCGTCGGCCGCAGCGATGCGCTGCTGGTCCGCTTCAGCGGCAGCGGCCTGCCGGCTGCGCCGTCGCAGCCGGATGAAACCATGACCGACTGCAGCGGCTACGCCGTCGCCGCGCGCGTGGCCGGTGCTGACGCGCACAGTGGCTACGTCGCAGCCAACCTGATCTATGTCGCGGCGGGCAGCGATGGCGTGCCGCAACTGCTGTGCCGCTACCCGGCACGCCGCGGTGGCGTGATCGACGGCACTGGCTGGACCTCCGGCGCGCTGGTCCGCGGCGTTGAATCACTGCAAGTGCGCTACGGCCTGGATACGGACGGCGACGGCCGGGCCGACCGCTTCGAGACGGCATCCGCGATCCACTCGCTGGATGAATCCGCCTGGCATCGCGTGGTGGCCGTGCAGATTGCCATTGCCGTGCGCGGCGAGCGCCCGGGTTCGGCAGCGGCAAGCCCGGGCAAAGACGCCGACCCACCCGGCACCGCCGCCGGCGATCTGGCGCCGGTGCCGCCGTCGCAGGCCGGCACCGCCCGCCGTGTCTTCGCCACCACGGTGCGGCTGCGCAATGCGCCACGCTGCCAGGAAACGCTGTGCTAGCCCGCCGCCTTCCATGTCGCCACAAGGCAGGCGCCGTCACGCTGCTGCTCTGCGCCACGATGCTGCTGCTGGTAGTGCTGACCGCTGCCGGCACGCTGCACATGCTGCTGTCCGCGCGGCAACTTGCCGTCATGCAGCTCGAACGCGAAATCGCATTCCGGGCCGCCGAGGTCGCGTTGCTTGATGCCGAGTCGGACCTGCTTGCGGCCGCCATATCGCAAGACATGATGGGCCGGCTCGGCATCTGGCCGGCACCGGGACACTGCGGCAGCGGCCAGCAGGCTGGCGTGTGCCGGCCAGCGGTGACGGGCCCACCCGTGTGGCAGCCCTGGCTGCTGGCCGACACCAGTGCGGACGCCGTCGGCGTGCCATTCGGCCGCTTCTCGGGTGCGACGCTGCCGGTGCTGCCCGCGGGTGCCGCCGGCACGCGCGAACTGCCGCGGTATGTCGCCGAGATCCTGGACGAAGCACCGTCCGGCTACAGCACTCCGGATGCCCCTTCCGCCACCACACCGGCACCACGGATCCGGATCACGGCCATCGGCTTCGGCCGCAGCCGTGCCATACGTGCCGTGCTACAGAGCGTGATCCAGCCGTGAATCGCCTCGTTGCCGTTGCCTTCGCCTGCCTGGCCATCGCCATTGCACCAGCGTCAGCCGCCACCGGATCCGAAGCAGGTCGGCTGCCCCTGGCTTACCGGACCACGGCGGGCGCATATCCATGGACCGGGCGCTTGTTCGCTGTCGGCTGGCAAGGACCGGCGCCAGTGCTGTCGCCTTATCTATGGGAAGCCGGCACGAGCCTCGACCATCGGCCGGTTGGATCGCGTCGCATATTCACGTCGTCAGCGCCGCCGCAGCGCGTCATCGCGCTGCAATGGGCTGCCATCGATGCCGCCTTCCGGAATACGGATAGCGCCGACATGCTTGGCCGCCTTGACCGCGCTCACCTCGAATGGCTGCGCGGCGACCGCACCGAGGCCGGCCTGCGCCAGCGCGACACGCGACTCGGCAATGCCGCAGGCGCGCGCGTGCGGGTGGTTGCGCCTCCGGCCTGGGCGCCTGGCAAACCCGGGCATGCCGGCTTTCGCGCGCGCTACGGCCTGCGCCCGCACGTCGTCTGGCTGGGCACCAACGACGGTCTGCTGCATGCGTTCAATGCCGTGACCGGCGAGGAGCGCGCCGCCTATCTGCCCGGCGTGCTGTTGCCCTATGCCGCCGCCACGCCGGCGAACGACGCGCCGCTGGCGCCCGCGCCCTGCCCTCGCCCCGAAGCGCAGGATGTGACGATCCATGGCGAGTGGCGCACGGTCGTGCTGTGTGGCATCCCTGGCAGCGCCAGGACCGGCAACCCCGCAGCGGCATTCGCGCTCGACGTCTCGGATCCCGACGGTCCGATGCCCTTTGCATTGCTGTGGGAGATCGCCGCCACGGACACATTGCCACTATCCGCACGCGGCCCGGTGCGTGCCGCCGGCATTCCTGGCCAGGACGGATTGCGCTGGTACGCAGTCGTGACGCTGGCTGCCGCGACCCATGACAAGTCGGAGGCAGCGCGCTCCGGCCTTGCGCTGCTGCCATTGGACAAGCCCGCCGGGGCGGCATGGGCCGGGCAGTACGCCGTCCGCACCTTGCCATTGCCGGAACGCGACTGCCTGGGCCGGCCGGCAACCGGCAACCTGGTGGCGGCCAGCGTGCTGTCCGACATGACAGGCACGGCACGCGCTGCCTATGCGACAGACGATGCCGGCCAGCTATGGCGCTTCCCGCTCGCGGAAGCGCCTCAGCCGGGCGGTGCGCCCGCCGTGTCATGCCTCCACCGGATGCAGACGTCGGCGCAGCCGCTCATGCCCGAAGCGCCCGTGCTGCTCGGAGCGCCGACTGCGCCGGTCGTGGTCTATGGCACGGGCAACGAACTTGCAGCGGTGCCCGACCTGTCGTCCTCGCGCGGCGCCACTGCAGTCCCATTGGTGCAAGTTGTGGCGCAGGCCGTAGATGGCGGGCACATCCTGCGCGCGCAGCCAGCCGGCGCCGGCGATGCCGGCTGGCATCTGACCCTGCCCCATGCCGGCGAACAGGTGGTGGAGGTCCAGCCGGTCTTCCCCGGCCATCTGCTGTTCGTGACGCGCACGCCCGATGGCGCGCAACGCAGCTACCTGGTGCTGGCGGCGACCGGGGAATCGGTCAGCCAGAGCGGAACCGGCGAACGCCTGCACATGGCCACCGGCCAGTTGCTGGCTCCAGGCGCCAGCGTGTTCGTGACCGTTGCCGAATTGCCCGCCGCACCGGCGCAGCCGGGACGCACCGCGCGCCAGGCTTACGAGCTGTCGCTATGGGCTGTCGATGGCAACACGGTCACGCGGGTGTCGCAAACCATGGCCAGCCGGCGCACCGGGCGCCTGCGCTGGCGCGAGATCGCCGGACCGGTACGGGAGGATTTGCCATGACTACCGCGGCGCCTGCCTCCCGGCCCCGGGCCGGGTTCAGCCTGGTCGAGCTTGCGGTTGCGCTGGCCGTCCTCGCGATCCTCGCGGCCATCGCCGTGCCCGCATGGCACGGCCACCTGATGCGGGGATGGCGGGCGCAGGCGCGTACCGCGCTGACCGAGGGAATGCTGCAACTGGAGCGCCACGCCGTCGGCGCCATGACGTTTGCCACCGAACCCGGTGCCGAAGTGGCCGCCGGGGAATGGCCACTACCCGTACCGGCCACCGGCACCGTGCGTCATGTCGTGACAGCCGCGGCATGCCCGCAGGCCGGCCTGGATACCTGTGTTGAATTGCGAGCCGTCCCGCAGCGGCCCGACCCGGAGTGCGGCGTGCTGATCCTGCGCAGCACCGGACAGTGGCTGACGCTACCCGAAGGTGAAGCCGTGCCGCGGCCGCTTCCGTCCCATTGCTGAAGGCGCGATGAACAGCCACGCTCCCCGCCGCCACCATGGCCTGACTCTGGCCGAGCTGCTCGCCGGCCTGGCCATCCTGGCACTGCTGGCGGCGGCATCCTATCCGGTGTTCGGCGGCCTGCTCGCCCGGCAACAGGTCACACTGGCGGCCGACCGGCTGGCGGCATCGCTGGCGCTGGCGCGGGCCACCGCACTGGCGCGCCGCCTCGAGGTGACGCTGCAGCCGCTGCCGGGCGAGGCGACGCTGGGCCCTGGCTGGCAACTGGTCGCGGCAGACGGCGACCCGGATCGCCGCGCGGTGCTGGCCGTGGTCGAACCGGGCATGCCCTGCCTGTGGGTGACGCTGCGCCAGACCGCCCGCGGCACGAATGTGCTGAAATTCCTGCCTGTGGGATACTCTCGTTCTGAGCAGGGCGGTTTCCAGGCCGCCACTTTCACGCTCGGCTGCCGTGGCGAGCAGCGGCAAGTCAGACTGGGCGCGCAGGGACGTATCCGACTCTGCACCCCCGGCCGCGACGCTGACTGCGATGCGACGGAGTCCTCCGGACCACCATAACCCGGCAGCCCTGTATTCCAGATCGCTGCGCCAAGGCAAACGCAACCGCCGAATGTTTTCCGATACCGACCACGCCGCCATGCAACAGGCCCTCGCGCTCGCCGCGCGGGGCATGTTCATCACCACGCCCAACCCGCGCGTCGGCTGCGTGCTCGTCAAGGATGGCCAGGTCATCGGCCAGGGGTTCACCCAGCCGGCCGGACAGGACCATGCCGAGATCCAGGCGATGAAGGACGCGCTGGCGCGCGGGCTGGACCCGGCCGGCTCCACCGCCTATGTCACGCTGGAGCCGTGCAGCCATTTCGGACGCACGCCGCCGTGCGCCGATGCGCTGGTGCGCGCGGGCGTAGCGCGCGTGGTAGCGGCCATGGAGGATCCCAACCCGTCGGTATCCGGGCGCGGCCTGCAGCGGTTGCGCGAGGCCGGCGTGGACGTGCGCTGCGGCCTGCTGGAGAAGGAAGCGCGCGACCTGAATATCGGCTTCGTCTCGCGCATGACGCGCGGGCTGCCGTGGGTGCGCATCAAGGTGGCGGCATCGATGGATGGTGGCACCGCGCTGCATGACGGCACCAGCCAGTGGATCACCGGCCAGGCCGCGCGCGACGACGGCCATGCCTGGCGCGCACGTGCGTGCGCGATCCTCACCGGCATCGGCACCGTGCGCGACGACAACCCCGCGCTGACGGTGCGGGCCATCGCCACGCCGCGCCAGCCCCAGCGGGTGCTGGTCGATTCGCGGCTGGAGGTCCCGCTGGACGCGCAGATCCTGACGCCGGACACCGGCCAGTTCGCCAAGCCGGTGCTGGTGTTCTGCGCGGTGGAGGACCGCGAACGCCAGCGCGCACTGGAAGGCCGCGGCGCCGAAGTCGTGGTCCTGCCCAACCCGCACGGCAAGGTCGAGTTGCGCCGCATGCTGGAAGAACTCGGCCGGCGCGGCATCAATGAGCTGCACGTGGAAGCCGGCTTCAAGCTCAACGGTTCGCTGGTGCGCGAGCATTGCGCCGACGAGCTGCTGATCTACCTCGCACCCAAGCTGCTGGGCGATGCCCAGGGCATGTTCAACCTGCCGCCGCTGGCGCGGCTGCAGGACGCCGCACAGTTCCGCTGGCATGAGATCCGGCAGATCGGCGACGACCTGCGCCTGATTGCCCGGCGCAACGACGCGTAGCGCGCCACCCATCGGCACCGCGTATCCAGATTCCAAATACCCAAAGCAGAAGACACCACCATGTTTACAGGCATTGTCGCGGCAGTCGGCCGCATTGATTCCGTAACCCCGCTGGGCGCCGCCGATGCCGGCGTGCGCTTGCATATCGCCGCGGGCGGGCTGGACCTGTCGGACGTCATCATCGGCGACAGCATTGCCATCCAGGGCGCCTGCATGACCGTGATCGCCATGGCGCCCGACAGTTTCGACGTCGAGGTCTCGCGCGAGTCGCTGGACAAGACCGTGGGGCTGGAGAGCACCGGCCGCGTCAACCTGGAAAAGGCACTGCGCCTGGCCGACCGCCTGGGCGGCCACCTGGTGTCCGGGCACGTCGACGGCCTGGGCGAAGTCGTGCACTTCGCGCCGGTGGGCGAATCGCATGAACTGCGCATCCGCGCCCCGCGCGAGCTGGCACGCTACCTGGCCTACAAGGGCTCGGTCGTGGTCAACGGGGTGTCGCTGACCGTCAACCGCGTCAATGACGAAGCCGACGGCTGCGTGTTCTCCATCAACCTGATCCCCCACACCGTGGAAGTCACCACGCTGCAGGAACTCAAGCCGGGCGCGCGCGTGAACCTGGAGATCGACCTGATCGCCCGCTATGTGGAGCGGATGCTGTCGACCGCGCAGGCCCCCGCGTAATCCCGCGGGCTACCTGCCCTCGTCAGGCACGTTATAGGTCTCGCGCAGCTTGTCGGTGAAGGGACGCAGCGCTTCCACGCAGGCGCTGCTGTTGCCGCCCTCCATCGTGGACAGGCTCCAGTTGCAGCCGCCGGCGTCCGGCGCGTGCCAGACCACATCGCCAAAGCAGGCGCCTTCGCAGGCGGCGAACTTCGACTGCTCGGCGCGTACCAGGGCACGCAGTTCGGCCTTGTTCTTGATCTGCCTCGACATGGTTGTCTCCCTTTGTTGTACAAAGTCCGCGGGCGCGATCAGGCTGCCGCCCTGATTTGAAGTCCGAGCCGCCGCTTGCCAGCGCGGCGGCATTCAGGGCGGGGCGTGCCCTTTTGTCGCGAGCATACGCTGACAAACCCCTCCTGTGGCAATTTGCTTGCACCGCCGCCCCCCCTGGGAGGCGCGCCGCGCGGGGCCTGGCAGCTTTGTTGTAAGTCAGCTGGTGCCTGCAGCGCCCGAGGCCTAGAATGGTTAAGCAGCGCTTGCAGTCCATGTATGCCCACAGGCGCTCGCCACTCGTTCCCGGGCCTCCCCCCTCGACAACGTCTAGCACCGGTGACTGCTGAAGTCACTCACGGGGACCACCTGGACCTTCATGCTCCCCTGCCCGCCGCGCCGCGCGCTCGTCCGCGAGCTGGCGCTCCCGCCGTTTCTTTCAACTGCCGGCCGGATTGTTGCCCGGCACCCATGAAGGAACTCACTGTGCCCGACCCCACCGCCAGAATCCTGTATCAGCGACTTCCGGCCACGCGCCTGCTGCGTGACCGGCATCCCACTGCGCCGATGCGCGCGCGCCTGGGCTTTGTGCGCCTGGCCGCGACCCACCTGCACCGTGCCGCCACGCTACTGATCGACTGGGACCAGGCCGTGGGCAACGGATGGCCGCGGCTGCAGCCGCCGTCCTCCCCCCTGGCGAAGACATTCCGGCGCCCAGGCGCCCGGCGTTTCGCAGGCTTTCCGTGGTCCAGCGGCAAATGGACCTGACACCAAGCGAGGCATGACCATGCTCACCCTGTTGTATTTCCGGCTGAACGACATTGCCGCGGCAAGGCGCGCGCACGCGCAGCTTGGCGAGCTGGCCGCGACTCCCGCACGCATCGACGGGCCATGGTTCTTCCAGCGCGACGACCAGCCGGCCGAAGGCCTGCCCTCGCCCCACGCGGCACAGGTCACCTATCGCAATGAAGTCGCGGCAGCCGGCATGGCCGCCGGCGCAGTGCTGGTGGCCTGGCTCGTGTTCCGCTACGGCACGCCGGTCAACGCGGCCACGGGCTTCATGGCCTACCTCGGCGGCATGGCGCTGGGCGCCGTGATCGGCCGGTGGCTGGGCAGCGTGGTCGGCGCCGGGATCATGCGCGCCGGCCTGAGGCGGCAGAAGCGGCAAATGACCGCAGGCCAGCTGATGATGATCTGCGCGTGCGACCCGCACGCAAAGGGGCGGCTCTGCGAGATCGCCCAGGATGCCGGCGCCGCCGCCATCGACCCACAGGGTGGCCGGCTGCCCCTGCGCGGCTGGCTGACAGACCGCCACTGGCCCGCATGGCTTGCAGGCCATGGCCAGCGCGCTGTCCCACACAGGAAACAAGCATGAGCGAGAGTTTTTTCTATCAGCATTGCCACGTTGTCGTGACACTGGCCGAGGTCACCTTCGGCAAGTGGGAATGGACCTATGCGCTGGATGCGCATGCCAGGTTCACAAAACCCAACGCCGGCTTCCTCACGCGCGAGCTCGCGCTGGCTGACGCGACCCGCGCGGCCAGGGCGCGCATCGCCAGGACCTCGCGGCTGCGCGCCGCAGGCCACGACCGCACCGCGCTGGCCGCCGCCGCATAGCCCCGGCCGAGCCAGGCGCCGGCACCCTGCCGGCAACGGGGCGGCCCATGCAGCACCGCGCTCCCCACCCGCTTCAGGCAGGCGCCGCACTTTCCCGCGCCGTCGCCTCACGCCTTGCCTGCCTTGGCGTACAATACCCGGCTTGACTGGGCAACCTGCCGGGCGTATATGGCCTGGCCGGCCCGGCCCGACGCCCCGCCTCAGTCCGGCCGCTTTCAACCGCGGCCATGTTTCCTGCCCCAGCTATTCGCCGGTTTTTCGCTCGATTCGCCCCAATTTGCCGTTCAGCACGCCATGAAAATCGCCCGTACCGAAGACATCATTGCCGACATCCGCGCCGGCCGCATGGTCATCCTCGTCGATGAGGAAGACCGCGAGAATGAAGGCGATCTGGTGCTGGCTGCCGATTTCGTCACACCGGAAGCGATCAACTTCATGGCCAAGCACGGCCGCGGGCTGATCTGCCTGACCCTGACCGCCGAGCGCTGCCGCCAGCTGGACCTGCACCCGATGGTCAGCCGCAACGGCACCCAGCACGGCACCAACTTCACCGTGTCGATCGAGGCTGCCGAGGGCGTGACCACCGGCATTTCCGCCGCCGACCGCGCCCGCACCGTGCAGGCCGCAGTCGCCCGCGACGCCAGGCCGGCGGACCTGGTCCAGCCCGGCCATATCTTCCCGCTGACGGCCCAGCCCGGCGGCGTGCTGATCCGCGCCGGCCATACCGAGGCCGGCTGCGACCTGGGCGCGCTGGCAGGCCTGACGCCGGCGGCCGTGATCTGCGAGATCATGAAGGACGACGGCACCATGGCGCGCCTGCCGGACCTGATCGAGTTCGCGCAGGAACATGACCTGAAGATCGGCACCATTGCCGACCTGATCCACTACCGCAGCCGCACCGAGAGCATTATCGAGCGTGTGGGCGAGCGCGCCATGCAGACGCCCTACGGCACCTTCCACAGCATCGCCTACCGCGACAAGCCCACCGGCCAGGCGCACCTGGCGCTGGTCAAGGGTTCGCCCGCGCCGGACCAGGAAACGCTGGTGCGCGTGCACGAGCCCTTCTCGGTGCTGGACCTGCTGGAAGTGAAGTGCACCACGCATTCCTGGAGCATTCCGGCGGCAATGAAAGCCATCGCCGAGGCCGACAGCGGCGTGATCGTGCTGCTTAACTGCGGCGACTCGGCCGACCAGCTGTTCACGCAGTTCAGCGCGCTGGACGCGCCGCAGTCGCGCCCGCGCCGCAAGCCGGACCTGCGCACCTACGGCATGGGCGCGCAGATCCTGAAGGATGTTGGCGTGGGCAGGATGCGCGTGCTGGCGTCGCCGCAGCGCATGCCCAGCATGACCGGCTTCGACCTCGAGGTCACCGGCTACCAACCCATGAACGGCCAGGCCGACTGAGCCTGCGCCACCCGGACACCCCGGCAGCGCGCACCAGCGCCGCTGCCGCCCCGAAAACTGGAGAACTGAACAATGGATCACGGCTTCTACCCCAGCAACCTCGACGGTGAAGGCCTGCGTATCGGCATCGTGCAGGCCCGCTTCAACGAGCCGGTCTGCGCCGAACTGCTCGAAGCCTGCGTGGCCGAGCTGGAAAAGCTCGGCGTCGAGGGCGAAGACACCCTGGTGGTGACCGTCCCCGGCGCGCTGGAAATCCCGCTGGCGCTGCAGAAGATGTGCGAGAGCGGCCAGTTCGACGCCCTGGTCGCCCTGGGCGCCGTGGTGCGCGGCGAGACCTACCACTTCGAGCTGGTCTCGAACGAGTCGGGCGCCGGCATCACCCGCGTCGGCCTGGACTTCAATGTGCCGATCGCCAATGGCATCCTGACCGTGGATACTGACGAGCAGGCCCACGCCCGCACGCGCGAGAAGGGCCGCGACTGCGCCCGCGCCGCGGTGGAGATGGCCAACCTGGTCGCCGCGCTCGATTCGCTGCGCGGCCAGGAAGATGAAGACGAGGACGACGATGAGTGATACGTCGAACACCCCCGACAACGACGGCGGCAAGACAGCCGGCGGCAAGCCCGCCGCGGCCCGCACCGAGGCCAAGGCACCGCCCAAGAGCGCGCGCCGCCGCTCGCGCGAGCTGGCTCTGCAAGGGCTGTATCAGTGGCTGCTGAACCGTAATGACATCGGGGCGATCCAGGCTCACCTGCATGATGCGCAAGGTTTCAACAAGGCCGACCGCGAGCACTTCGACGCGCTCCTCAACGGCGCCGTACGCGAGGAAGCCCGCCTGACCGCCGCCTTCGAGCCGTTCCTGGACCGCAAGGTCGAAGAACTGTCGCCGGTCGAGCGCGCCGCCCTGCTGGTCGGCAGCTATGAGCTGGTGCACTGCCTCGACATCCCGTACAAGGTCGTGATCAACGAAGCCGTCGAGCTGACCAAGACCTTTGGCGGCGTCGAGGGCTACAAGTACGTCAACGGCGTACTGGACAAGCTTGCCGCCCAGGTGCGCGCGGCCGAGGTCGCGGCGCGCCGCTGAGTTGCCAGCTGAGCCGCCCGCGGGCCGGCCCACGCCATCACGGCTGGCTTGCGCCGGCAGTGATGAAGACGACACCCGCCCCGGCGGGTGTTTTCATTCCTACCTATCCTCTTGCTGAACGGGCCCCGGGCCCGTCCCGGACCACCATGGACATGCAGCACCTGGCCACCGCCTCCCGCCTCGCCAATATCGAAGCCTTCCACGTGATGGAACTGGCCAAGCAGGCCGCCGCGCTGGAACGCGCCGGCCGCCATATCGTGCACATGGGTATCGGCGAGCCGGACTTTACCGCCGCCGAGCCGGTGGTGCGCGCGGCCGAAGCCGCCATGCGCCGCGGCGTGACCCAGTACACCGGTGCGCTCGGCATCCATCCGCTGCGCGAGGCCATCGCGGGCTATTACAAGACGGCCTACGGGCTGGATATCCCGGCCCGGCGCGTGATCGTCACGGCCGGCGCCTCGGGCGCGCTGCTGCTGGCGTGCGCGGTGCTGGTCGAGATCGGCGCCGAGGTGCTGATGCCCGACCCCAGCTACCCCTGCAACCGGCACTTCGTCGCCGCCTTCGACGGCGCCGCGCGCATGATCCCGAGCGGCCCGGCCGAGCGCTTCCAGCTGACCGCCGCGCAGGTCGAGGCCAACTGGGGCGAGCAGACCCGCGGCGTGCTGCTGGCATCGCCTTCCAACCCCACCGGCACCTCGATCCTGCCCGACGAGCTCGCCCGCATCCTGCAGGCCGTGCGCGCGCGCAACGGCTTTGCCATCCTCGACGAGATCTACCAGGGCCTGTCCTATGACGCGCCGCCGGTCTCGGCACTGAGCCTGGACGAGAACGTGGTCACGGTGAACAGCTTCTCCAAGTACTTCAACATGACGGGCTGGCGCCTGGGCTGGCTGGTGGTGCCGGAGGCGCTGGTGGAAGCCTTCGAGAAGGTCGCGCAGAACCTGTTCATCTGCGCGTCGGCCGTGGCGCAGTACGCCGCGCTGGCCTGCTTCACCCCCGAGGCCCTGGCGATCTACGACGAACGCAAGGCCGAGTTCCGCCGCCGCCGCGACCTGATCGTGCCGGCACTGGAGTCCCTTGGCCTGCGCGTGCCGGTGCGCCCCGACGGCGCCTTCTATGTCTACGCCGACTGCCGCGGCGTCAACCACCCCGCCGCCGGCGATGCCGACCGGCTGACGCAGGCGATGCTGCACGATGCGGGCGTGGTCATGGTGCCGGGGCAGGATTTCGGCCCGCATACGGCGAAGGACTACATCCGGATCTCGTACGCGACCTCGCGCGAGAATATCGAGGAGGCGATGGCGCGCCTCGGCAAGCTGTTCCGCTGACCGTCCTCTGCCGCGGCTGAAGCAGGCAAAAGAAAAGCACCCCGCGGGGTGCTTTTCTGATTGGCGGTACCGTTGCGCGCTCAGGCGTTGTGCGGACCGTTGTTCGCTTCCAGTTTCTCGGTCGGGGCCAGCTGCTCGGCCGGGGCCTTGACCTCGACCGGCTTGTCGGCGTTGGCGGGCGCGTTGCGCACGCCCAGCAGCTGGCGCAGGCGGGCACGCTCGGCCAGCACCTTGGCGCCGTAGCCGCCATCGGTAGCCGTGGTGGCACCGACGTAGTACTTCAGGCCGCCTTCGATCGAGCCGGCGCGGGCGATGCAGTCCTTGAGCACCAGCGCGCCGATCTTGATATTGGCATACGGGTTCAGTGCCGCGGCAACGCCGCCGACGGCCTCGTACTTGTCCTGGTGGACCTTGGTCATGACCTGCATCAGGCCCTGCGCGCCCACGCCGCTTTCGGCGTACGGGTTGAAGCTGGACTCGATCGCGATCACGCCCAGGATCAGCAGCGGGTCGATGCCGACCTCGCGGCCGGTCAGGTAGGCCGCCTTCACCAGCTGCGCGGTGGCCTGCGCCGCCACGCGGTACTTGCGGGCGATATAGTCGGCGACGGCCGCCTGCTCGCGCGCGCTGCCCAGCGTGGCGGTGCTGCGGGCGTCTTGCGCCACGCGCGTGACCGGGATCCGCGCGGCGAGGTGCGCGACCGACGGCACCTTGGCGGATGCCGCCAGGGTCCATTCGTCCACGCCCGACACCGTCGGCAGGCCGGCCTTGCCAAAGGCAAGCTTGGCCGCGGCGACGTCCGCCGAATGCGGCGGCACGGCAGTGCTGGCCACGGCAGGCGCGGCCGGCATGGCGGCGCCAACCAGCACCGCGGGTGCCTCGTCACCCGCCAGCAGCGCGGCCAGCGTGGTGCGCCATTCCTGGCTCAGCGACAGCGACACGGCCGAAACGACCGCGACCACGCCCAGGCTGTTCAGCGCGTACTTCAGCGTTGTGCGGCCACCGCGCAACGCGCGGCCCGCGACCGGATGCGCAAGACGGACCTGCAATGCCCGACTCACTCCGGGTACCGGCTGTCGGAGACGGACCTGCAAGGCCCGCCCGATGCCGGGAAGATGAAGGGTTTTCCAACCGCTCATGCTTACCTCCATCCGTTGCCCGCTTCGCGCGCCCGACTGCGGCACGCGCCCGATCTCAACGTACTCAAGTAAGGATGCCGCGCCGTCCAGCAGTGACGACCAAGCATCTGTTGGCAGGCGCTCCCCGTGCGCCCAACTGGAAACAGGCTACGCTCTGGGGGAGCGCACCCTGCCACGACTAAACTCACTACGCTCCGGCAAGTCGCCGGAGGCGACCGGTCGGCCCGCCTTGCTTCGGGTCCATACATCGGTCCTTGCTGGAGGGACTTTCTGGCACATTTTCTTTATGTGCACCCCTTGACACAGGGGGAAAATCCATGTTGCGACGCAACACTCCAGGAGCAAGACCGGATTGTAGGAACGGTGTTATATCCCGTCAAGAATAATAACTTCGGTTTCTACTACTTACAGTTATTTGTAACAATGATTGCCATGTCGCCACCGGATCACCCGATTGCCCGCAAACGCAGGCCTGGCCTTGGCTGGTCGCTCGGAAAAGTACGCTGTCAGCGACAAAAAACTTACAATTTGCGCGGCTTGGCTTTGATGATTTTTTTGCCGCGGCGCCGGTGAATGTGTATCGTCACCGACTTCGACGCCGCCTTGCAGAGGCTTTCCCCCAGCCCCGCACCACAACAGAATTCACTATGCAATACAAAGACTTGCGCGATTTCATCGGCCAACTCGAAGGCATGGGCGAGCTGCGGCGCATCGCCCGGCCGGTTGCGCCCAACCTGGAAATGACCGAAGTCTGCGACCGGCTGCTGCGCGCTGGAGGCCCCGCGGTCCTTTTTGAGAAACCTTCCGGAGCCAGCACCGATGGAGGTATCTATAGCGTCCCCGTACTGGCCAATCTGTTCGGCACGACACACAGAGTCGCACTTGGCATGGGCGCCGAATCGATGGAGGACCTGCGCGACATCGGCCGGGTCTTGTCAGCATTGAAGGAACCGGAACCGCCGCGCGGCCTGCGCGAGGCCGGCAAGCTGTTCACGCTGGCCAAATCTGTGTGGGATATGGCACCAAAGCGCGTCAGCAGCCCGGCCTGCCAGGAGGTGGTGTGGGAAGGCAACGACGTCGACCTGGCGCGCCTGCCGATCCAGACCTGCTGGCCCGGCGACGCCGCGCCGCTGATCACCTGGGGCCTGGTGGTGACCAAGGGCCCGCACAAGAAGCGCCAGAACCTGGGCATCTACCGCCAGCAGGTGATCGGCCGCAACCAGGTCATCATGCGCTGGCTGGCGCACCGCGGCGGCGCGCTGGATTTCCGCGAGCATGCGCTGGCCAATCCCGGCAAGCCCTTCCCGATCGCGGTGGCGCTGGGCGCGGACCCCGCCACCATCCTGGGCGCGGTGACGCCGGTGCCCGATACGCTGTCCGAGTACCAGTTCGCCGGCCTGCTGCGCGGCAGCCGCACCGCGCTGGCCGGCTGCCTCACGCCGACGCTGTCCGAGCTGAGCGTGCCCGCGTCGGCCGAGATCGTGCTCGAAGGCCATATCCAGCCCGACCCGAACCACCCGTCCGGCTACCAGCATGCGCTGGAAGGCCCGTTCGGCGACCACACCGGCTATTACAACGAGCAGGACTGGTTCCCGGTGTTCACCATCGACCGCATCACCATGCGGCGCGACCCGATCTACCACTCCACCTACACCGGCAAGCCGCCCGATGAGCCGGCGGTGCTGGGCGTGGCGCTGAACGAGGTGTTCGTGCCGCTGCTGCAGAAGCAGTTCCCGGAGATCACCGACTTCTACCTGCCGCCCGAGGGCTGCAGCTACCGCATGGCGCTGGTGCGCATGAAGAAGCAGTACGCCGGCCATGCCAAGCGCGTGATGTTCGGCGTGTGGAGCTTCCTGCGGCAGTTCATGTATACGAAGTTCATCGTGGTGGTCGATGACGATGTCGACGTGCGCGACTGGAAGGAAGTGATCTGGGCCATCACCACACGGGTCGACCCCAGCCGCGACACGGTGCTGGTCGACAACACGCCGATCGATTACCTGGACTTCGCCTCGCCGGTGTCGGGCCTGGGCTCCAAGATGGGCATCGACGCGACCGACAAGTGGCCGGGCGAGACCACGCGCGAATGGGGCACGCCGATCTCCATGGATGCCGCGGTCAAGGCGAAGGTCGACACCATGTGGGAAAGCCTGTTCGAGCGTCCGGCCGGCAACTGAATCTAAGGGCCGTTATCATTGCAGGCTGATGCCGGCTGCCGCCACACGAGCCCGGCATACCCATCGCCACCATCCGATGCCCGCGACAGACGGGCCCGAGGTGGAGACATGAGCACCCCCGCCCCTCTGACCGAAGGGAATCTGATGTGGACGCCGTCCGCGGCGTTCCGCGACAGCAGCCAGATCGCCGCCTTCATGCGCTGGCTGCGCGCCGAGCGCAGCCTGTCCTTTGACGACTACGACAGCCTGTGGCAGTGGTCGGTCACCGAGCTGGAAGCCTTCTGGGATGCAGTGCGCGCGTATTTCGACGTGCATTTCGACACGCCCGCCACGCAGGTGCTGGACCGCCACACCATGCCGGGCGCACGCTGGTTCGAAGGCGCGACGCTGAACTACGTGCAGCAGGTATTCCGCCATGCCGGCATTGGCAGCGCCCGCCAGCGCGCCGCGATCCGTTACGCCGGCGAAGCGCAGCCGCTGGCCGAAGTGAGCTGGGACACCCTCGAAGCCCAGGTCGCGTCGCTGGCGCATGCGCTGCGCCAGATGGGTGTGCAGCGCGGCGACCGTGTCGCCGGCTACCTGCCCAATATCCCCGCCACCATCGTCGCCTTCCTCGCCACCGCCAGCCTCGGCGCGGTGTGGTCGGGCTGCGCGCCCGACATGGGCCAGGTGGCAGTGATCGACCGCTTCCGCCAGATCGAGCCCAAGGTGCTGATAGCAGTCGATGGCTACCGCTATGGCGGCAAGGTCTACGACCGCGCCCCGGTGGTGGCAGACCTGGTCGCCACCCTGCCCTCGCTGACCGATCTCGTGCTCGTGCCACAGGTCGGCAGCAATGCGGCGCCGCCCGCCGGCGTGCGCACCCATGCCTGGCAGGAGGTGCTGGCGCACGACGTGCCGCTGGCGATCGAGCCGGTGCCGTTCGACCACCCGCTGTGGATCGTCTATTCGTCCGGCACCACCGGCATGCCCAAGCCGATCGTGCATGGCCATGGCGGCATCGTCATCGAGCAGCTCAAGCTGATGGCCTTCCATAACAACCTGGGCCCGGACGATGTCTTCCACTGGTACAGCAGCAGCGGCTGGATCATGTGGAACGCGCAGGTGGCCGGGCTGCTGCTGGGCACCACCATCGCACTGTATGACGGCAACCCGGCTTTTCCGGATGCCGGCGTGCTGTGGCGCTTCGTCGACGATGCCGGCGTGACCATGTTCGGCGCCGGCGCGGCCTTCTTCACCAACTGCATGAAGGCGGGCATCGAGCCGGCGCGCATCGCCGACGTGTCGCGCCTGCGCGGGCTCGGCTCGACCGGCTCGCCGCTGCCGGTCGAGGCCTACGACTGGATCTACCGCCATGTGCGCGAAGACATCTGGCTGGTGCCGATGTCGGGCGGCACCGACTTTGCCGGCTCGTTCGTCGCCGGCTGCCCGCTGCTGCCGGTCTATTCCGGCGAGATGCAGTGCCGCTGCCTGGGCGCCAGGGTGGAGGCCTTCGACGACCACGGCCAGCCGCTGCTCGACGCGGTGGGCGAACTGGTCTGCACCGAGCCGATGCCGTCGATGCCGCTCTACCTGTGGGGCGACACCGACGGCAAGCGCTATCGCGACAGCTATTTCGACACCTATCCCGGCGTCTGGCGGCATGGCGACTGGATCAAGATCACAAGGCGCGGCGGCGCTGTGATCTACGGGCGCTCGGACGCCACCATCAACCGCCACGGCATCCGCATGGGCACCAGCGAGCTGTACCGCGTGGTGGAAGACCTGCCGGAGGTGCTCGACAGCATGGTGGTCGACCTGGAATACCTGGGCCGCGAATCCTATATGCCGCTGTTCGTGGTGCTGCGCGAAGGCCTGGTGCTGGATGATGCGCTGCGCGACACCCTGCGCGCGCGCATCCGCGACGCGCTGTCCTCGCGCCACGTGCCCAACGAGATCGTGCAGGTGCCCGGCGTGCCGCGCACGCTGTCGGGCAAGAAGATGGAGGTGCCGATCAAGAAGCTGCTGCTCGGCCATGCGCCGCAGGGCATCGCCAACCGCGATGCGATGGCCAACCCGGACACGCTCGACTGGTACTTCGACTACGCCGCACGCTTCCTGGCTGCGCGGCAAGCCGAATCGGCCACGGCGTAGCGTCAGCGCCGGCGGCGGCCGCTAGAATTCCACATCCAGCTCGCTGATTTCGTCGGGTTCCTCGCGCGCCGCCGCGATCCACTCCTGCAGTTCCGGCATCGACAGGATCTGCTTGCAGTAGGCAACCGGCACGGGATCGAGCATCACGCCATAGGTGACAAAGCGCGTCACCACCGGCGCGTACATGGCGTCGGCCATGGTGCGCGTGCCGAACAGGTATGGCCCGCCGTAGCGCGTCAGGCATTCGGTCCAGATCGCCGTGACGCGATCGATGTCCGCCTGCGCACGCGACCACACCTTCATCCCGGGGAAATGCCCCTTCAGGTTCATCGGCAGCGCCGAACGCATCGCGGCGAACCCGGAATGCATCTCGCCGCAGATGGCACGGCAGTGGGCACGCGCGGCGCGGTCTTCCGGCAGCAGGCCAGCCTTGGGGTGGATTTCATTCAGGTATTCGGCGATTGCCAGCGTGTCCCACACCGTCACGCCGTGGTGGCGCAGGCACGGCACCAGGATCGACGGGGACAGCAGCAGGATTTCCGCACGCGCCGCGGCGTCGTCCGGCGGCACCAGCACTTCTTCGAATTCCAGGCCGGCAAAGCGCGCCAGCAGCCAGCCGCGCAGCGACCATGAGGAATAGGTCTTGCTGCTGATGGTGAGTGTGGTCTTGGACATCGCGCCTCCTTTACTGCTTGTTGCCGCTAATGGCCGCGCACCTATGCAGTGCATCCGGCAGGCACCAGTCTGAAGCCGCTGCGCGCAACGCGCCGCGAAGCGGCGCCATGCCCATGCGCCAGGCGCATGCCTCGCTACTTGCGCGGCATTGTCCGCCCGCTCACAGCACAATGCGCAAGGCGCGTGCCAGGCATAAACTGATGGCATGCATATTGCGGCTCGCAAGAACCAGAATAGCGGGGACCGAGCCATGCTGTACCACGCCTACCAGATCTACGCGGACATGATACTGCCGGCCTGCACGCTGGCGGAGCTGGCTGCCGCGACGCTGGCGGCAAATCCCAGGTCCGGTGGTTTCGACGCGGTGCCCCGCCTGCGTGCCGCCTGCGAGCTCATCGCACTGGTGCGGCTCACGCACCACCGGCCGGCCTTCGGCATCGACCACGCAACCGTCGGCGGCCAGCCGGTGCCGGTCACCGAGGAAGTCGTCGCGCGCACGCCGTTCTGCTCGCTGCTGCACTTCCGCCGCCACGGCATCGTCGGCCAGCCGCGCGTGCTGCTGGTGGCGCCGATGTCCGGCCACTTCGCCACGCTGCTGCGCGGCACGGTCCAGACCATGCTGGCCGACCACGACGTCTATCTCACCGACTGGCACAACCCCCGCGACATTCCGTTGCTGGCCGGGCGCTTCGGCTTCGATGAATTCGTGCAGCACCTGATCGGCTTCCTGCAGACGCTGGGCGGCGGCACGCATCTGGTGGCGATTTGCCAGCCTGCCGTGGCAGCGCTGGCGGCAGCGGCACTCATGGCCGAGGACGGGGATCCCGCCCAGCCGCCCAGCCTGACGCTGATGGCCGGCCCCATCGACGCGCGCGTCAATCCGACCAAGGTCAACGCGCTGGCCATGAGCCAACCCCTCGAATGGTTCGAGCGCACCTTGATCGGCATGGTGCCGCTGCGCTTTGCCGGCGCGATGCGGCGCGTCTACCCGGGCCACGTGCAGCTGCTGGCCTTCATGAGCATGAACCCGGAGCGGCACGAACAGGCGCTGCGCGAGCTCTACGCCCTGCGCGAGCGCGGCGAGCACGACAAGGCCGATGCCATCCGCGACTTCTACATCGAGTACTTCGCCACCATGGACCTGACCGCGGAGTTCTACCTGGAAACCGTCAGCCTGGTATTCCAGCGCTTCCTGCTGGCCCAGGGCCTGCTTGACGTGAGCGGACGCCGTGTCCGCACGCGCGCCATCCACCGCACCGCCCTGCTCACCGTGGAGGGTGAACGCGACGATATCTGCGCCATCGGCCAGACCGTGGCGGCGCAGGACCTGTGCTCCAGCCTGCGCCCCTACATGCGCATGCATCATGTGCAGACCGGGGTCGGGCACTATGGCGTGTTCAACGGCAGGCGGTGGGAGACGCAGGTGTACCCGCTGGTGCGCAACACCATCTACACCAGCAGCTAACCCGGCAGCCGCCAGCGCGCTGGCCTCGCTTATCATGGCAGCTGCGCCGGGCGGCACGCGAACGGCGCGGCACCAACGATCAACATGCCATTGCTACCGACACAAGACTTCCAGGGCCAGCCGCTGGTCCGGATCGGCGATGCCGACACGTTCCTGCTGCTCGCCCCGCAACACGGCGGGCGGCTGGTCCGCTGGGTGCACCGCGGACAGGACATCCTCTACTGGCCGGACGCTGCCGACTGGTCCCGCCCGGCCACGGTCCGCGGCGGCAACCCGCTGCTGTTTCCGTTTATCGGCCGGCATTTTGCCAATGGCAATCCGGGCCAGTGGCGCGACGGACAAGGGACCATGCACACGCTGGCGCAGCACGGCTTTGCACGCGACCTGCCCTTCGTCGTCAGCGCCATCGACGCGCAAGCCGCGATCACGATGACGCTGCGCGACAGCGATGCAACGCGCGCCGGCTACCCCTTTGCCTTTGTCTTCGACGCCATCTACCGCTTGCTGCCCGACGGCCTCGAAGTCACGCTGCGCACCATCAATACCGGCGCGCAACGCCTGCCCTGCTATCCCGGCCACCATTTCTATTTCGCGCTGCCGCACGCGCAACGTGGCGCCGCGTCGCTGGCATTGCCGGGCACGGACCGCATGCGCCAGCTACCCGATGGCAGCCCCGGGCCCGCAGAGCGGGGCGAGACGACTTACTGGCTGGACGACGCACGCCTGCAGGACACGTTCCACGTCTTTCGCGACAGCCCGTCCGCCGCGCTGGCGATGCCGGACCGCCGCGTCACGTTCGAACTCGACCTTGCCGGCAGCGCGCCATGGCATGCCGTGACGACCTGGTCCGAAAACGAAACCTCCGACTTCTATTGCGTGGAACCGTGGGCAGGCCTGCCCGACGCGATCCACCACGGCCAGGGGCTGCGCTGGATCGAGCCGGGGCAAACTGAAAGCGCGATCTGCCGGCTGCGGGTGGCTGGCTGAGTCAGTGCACCCGGCTCAGCGCTCGAAATCCAGCCCGCCGATCAGGATCGCCGGGTCAGCCTGCGACAGCGAGCGGAAGTCGATCCCGCGCGGCTCCTGCCAGGCGCGCAGCTTGGCCGGCAACGCCGCCAGGTAACCGGCAAAGCGCACCTCGCCACCGGCCGCGAACAAGCGCTGCACCTCCAGTCCATCCCACGCCAGCGTGATATCCAGCGCATAAGGGTGGCGCCGCAGGTCCGGCGGACCATCCCCGGTCATGCGCAGGCGCGGTGGCCGGCCGGGGGCTTCGGCGGGCAGGGTGTGGAGTTGCACGCGCCGGTCATGCTGGCCAATCGCGGCGGCGATGCGCGGCAGGCATTCCGCTTCAAAGCGGGCGAAGAAATCGGTGGTCAAGGTGGCGGCGTCCTGACGTTGCGAGTTGGAGCGATGGCGGCACACAGCCGTGCGCCATCGTGCCAGCAACTATACGCCGCCGGGTGTCATACCGGGCGGTAGACCTGGAAGCCCAGCCCCGGCGACAGCACCTCGGTCTCCCCTTCCTGCAGCGCCACCGGCCGCAGGCTGCCATTGGCCATCGACTCCCCCGCAAACTCAGCGATATTGCGCAGGCGGGCCGCCGGGATCCCCAGCGCGCTGAGGCGCAATTCCAGATCCTCCGCGGTGCCCGCCGCCACTGCGCCCGCAATCGCCCGCTTGAGCGCGGCCGGATCGAGCGAGCGCACGAAGGCAGGCAAGGCGCCCGCATCCAGCGGCGTCTCGAACAAGGCCGGATCTTGCGCAAGCCCGCCCAGCCCGAGTGCGTCAAGCAGCGCCAGCAACTGCTTCGGCGTATTCGCGCCGATCGCCAGCCAGCCATCCTGCGTGCGGAAGAAATCGGCCGACGGGCTGCCCGAATAGCCCTGGTTGCCCTGCCGCGCCGGCACGCCGCCGGTGGTCATGGCATCGCACGTCATCGGATACATCAGTTGCAGGCCGGCGGTGGCCATCGAGACATCGAGCAGCATGCCCCGCCCCGTGCGTTCGCTCTCGCGCACGCCGGCCAGGATGGCAAAGGCGGCCAGCATGCCGGTGGCCGAGTCGATCACCGGGAAGCCGGTCTTCATCGGCGGATCGCCCTCGGTGCCGCCCATCCAGGCCATGCCGGTGGCGGCCTGCACCACGTGGTCGTAGGCAGGCCGGCCATGCCACTGCGCCGCGCCGCGGCCAAAGCCCGAGATGCTGCAATAGACCACGCGCGGATTGCGCGCGCGCACGGCTTCATAGCCCAGCCCGAAGCGCTCGAGCACGCCCGGCCGCAGGTTGTCGACGAAGACATCGCAGCGGCCGGCCAGTTCCAGCGCGTGTTCGCGCCCTGCCTCATCCGACAGGTCGAGCGCCAGCGACGACTTGCCCGCATTGAGCGCGACAAAGGCGGCATGACCCTTGCCCGCGCGGCGCATCACGTCGCCACCGCCGGCGCTCTCGACCTTGGTGACCCGCGCCCCCAACTGCGCCAGCAGGAAGGTGGCAAACGGCCCGGCGATCACGTGCGAGAAATCCAGCACGGTGATGCCGGCCAGCGGGGCAAAGTCCGGTTGTGGAGTGAGGGTCATGGGATAGCCTATTCGATGGTGATGCGGTTCTTGTCGATAACCTGGCGGATGCGGGTGGTCTCATCGGCCACCAGCCGCGAGAAGGCTTCAGGCGTGGGCGTCGGCGCAAGCACCGCGCCCATCTCGGCATAGCGCCGGCGCAGGCCGGGATCGCCCAGCGCCTGCAGCACCGCGGCATGCAGCCGCGCCACGATCGGCGCGGGCAGATGCGGCGGCGCCCAGATGCCGCTCCATGCGTCGAGATCGAGATCCTTGCGGCCCAGCGCCTCATTCAGCGTGGGCACCTGCGGCAGCACCGCGGCGCGGCTGGCCGAGGTCACCGCCAGGGCCCGCACCTTGCCGCTGGCGATCTGCGGAATCGCCGTCGCCGCCACCGGGAAGCCGAACTGCGTGTCGCCCTTTATCAGCGATGGCACGATCTCGACCGAGCCCTTGTACGGCACATGCACCACGTCGATGCCGGTGGCCGACGCAAACGCCGCGCCCGACACATGCGCGGCCGAGCCGATCCCGCCCGAGGCGTAGTTCAGCGTGCCCGGCGCGCGCCGCGCCGCGGCGACCAGGTCGGCCACGTTCCGGTACGGCGAGCCGGCGCTGACCACCAGCACCGCCGGACTGACGCCGACGCGGATGATGTGGGTGAACGCCATCGGGTCGAACTTCGCGCCGGGCTGCAGCAGCTTCTGCGTGACATGGGTCGAGGCACCCAGCATCAGCGTGTAGCCATCCGCCGGCTGCTGCGCGACAAACTCCGCGGCCAGGATGCCGCCTGCACCGACCTTGTTCTCGACCACCACCGGCTGGCCAAGCTCTCGCGCCAGCAACTCAGCCAGCTTGCGGGTCTGGATATCCGGACCGCCGCCGGCGGCGTAGGGCACCACCAGCCGGATCGGGCGGTTGGGATAGGGACTGGCCGCACCGGCCCTGCCCAGCGCGGCAGCGGCCGGCAGCGCCAGCAGGGACTTCAGCAGCAGGCGGCGCCCGACGTTGGCATGCATCGCATGTCTCCTCCATGGTTTGCCCCGATTGTCCGGCGCCGGGCCATTCGAAACAATTATCCAGTCTTGATGGAACCATCACGTTTTGTTATGAGTCCCGCCTCCCCTACGCGCGCCAGCGCCGCCACGCCGTCTCCCAACCGGATTGACCGGCTGCGCATCCGGCACCTGCGCCTGCTCGACCTGGTGGCGCGCAGCGGCTCGCTGACCGCGGCCGGCGAAGCGCTGCATATCAGCCAGCCCGCCGTCACCAAGATGCTGCAGGAACTGGAGTACGCCTTCGGCTGCAGGCTGATCGAACGCACCACGCGCGGCGGACGGCTGAGTGCCGCGGGCGAACGCGCGCTGGAGCGGCTGCGCGTGGTGCTGGGCGTGATCGACGCCGCCGGCGAGGCGCTGCAGGCGCGCCCGGAAGTGCCGCTGGTCCGGCTGGGCATGCTGCCGCTGGTGGGCGTGGACGTGCTGCCGCAGGCGGTCGCGCTGCTGCGGGCCCAGGACGCGCTGCCGCGGCTGGCAGTGCGCGAACATAGCGTCGGCGGCCTGACCGCAATGCTCTGCGAAGGCGAACTCGACTGCATCGTGGGCCGGCTGCAGAAAGACGACACCGACCAGCTCAAGGCCAGGGTCCACATCACCCCGCTGCGCGATGAATACCTGGCCGTGGTCTGCGCCCCCGCCCACGCGCTGGCGCGGCGCCGCGAGGTCACGCTGGCGGACCTGCATGAAGGTCCCTGGATCCTGCCGCCGCGCGGCACCCACACGCGCGACGTGTTCGAGCAGCCATTCCTCGACGCCGGCCAGCTGCCGCCCGTTCCGCATATCGAATCGGCCTCGTTCCACAGCAACCTGGCCATGACCGCCGCGGGCGGCTTCCTGACGGTGGCGCCGGCCACGGCGCTGGCCCACTACCAGGCCATGTCGATGGTGCGGGAAGTGCGGCTGCGCACCCCGTTTGCATCGGGCCGGCTGGTCTTCATCACCCCGGCGCAGATCGAGGCGCCGCCCGCCGTGATCCGGTTGCGCGAAGCCCTCGAAGCGGTGACAAGGCAGGACACCGGCGCACCGCCGGCACGCGCGCGGCGCCGCTGACAGGTCACGGTCTGGCTGCCGCACTACACTGGCAATGGATGCACCGCCATTTCCGGCCCCAGGGAACCGGCCGCCTTTCCACGGCCCCAGCCAGTGCTGACCACCCGATGAACCGCCTCAGGTACGCAGTAAGCCTGTCCTATGAGGTCATGGATCCCATGGCGGACTTCCTGCTCAATATCGAAGCCGCCCGCACGCCCCGGCAGTCCGTCGTCTCGGAGCAGCTGACGCTGCCGCCCGGCCTCGAGACCGCCCGCTACACCGATCCCGTGCTGGCCAACCGGCTGCTCAGACTGCGCGCACCCCAGGGCCCCCTCGGCATCCGCTATGAGGCGATCATCGACATCGATCACTACCTGGAAGACGGCGACAGGTTGTCAGAAGTGCCCGTTGCCGAGCTGCCCTTCGATGTCCTGCCCTACCTGGCACCAAGCCGCTACTGCGAATCCGACCGCCTGATGGAATTCGCCAGCCGCGAGTTCGGCGGCATGCTGCGGGGCTATGTGCGCGTCTACGCCATCCGCGAGTGGGTGCGCAATCATGTGCGCTTCCTGTCGCGGTCTACCAACGAACGCACCTCGGCTGCCGACACAATCGTGGAACGCACCGGCGTCTGCAGGGATTTCGCCCACCTGATGATCGCCCTGTGCCGCGCGCTGAGCATCCCGGCACGCATGTCCAGCAGCCTCGACTACGGCGCGGACGCAGACATGGGCGGGCCGGATTTCCACGCGGTGGTGGAGGTCTACCTGTCGCACCGCTGGTACCTGCTGGATCCTTCGGGCATCTCGATCCCCACCGGCCTGCTTCGCATCGGCACCGGCCGGGATGCCGCGGACATACCGTTTGCGGCCATCTTCGGCCAGGTAAGGTCGGAGCGGCCCGCGGTGGAAATCGAGCCGTTGACGGATGCGGCGGCTGGTATCGGGATGCCGGTGTTTACGCCGCAGGCGATTTCTACGTGGTAGCGGATCAGGACGTTAGTGCTGGCACAGGCACTTATTTGGCCGGCACCGCAGCTGGCAGCTTGCGTCCTCGCCAGAAATCCGCATAAAATCGCGGGTTCGCGGGCGTCGTATAATGGCTATTACCTTAGCTTCCCAAGCTAAAGACGTGGGTTCGATTCCCATCGCCCGCTCCACTTCCAGTCGAGACAAGCCGCCTTTGCCACCATTACGGTGATCTGCCCGGCGGCTTTTTTGTTGCCATGCTTCCCCAAGACCCCAGCACCGAACCGACGCCGGCTGACGACGCCGCGCCGGTAGACAGCGCCGGACAAGCGTCCGCCCCCTCTCCTGCCGATCCTGAAGGCGTTGCGCATCCGCGCCGGATCCGTTCGTTCGTGCGCCGCGCGGGGCGGACCTCGACCGGACAGCAGCGTGCCATCGACGAAGTCGGCCCGCGCATGATGGTGCCGTACGCACCGCAGCCACTGGACTGGGAGGCAACATTTGGCCGCAAGGCGCCGTCGATCCTTGAGATCGGCTTCGGCATGGGCGAGACCACCGCGCATATCGCCGGCCTGCGGCCGCAAGACAACTTCCTGGGCTGCGAGGTGCATGAGCCCGGCGTGGGCGCGCTGCTCAAGCTGATCGACGAGCGCGGCCTGGGCAATGTGCGGATCCTCCAGCACGATGCGGTGGAGGTGATCGCGCATATGCTGACCGATGACTGCCTGGACGGCGTGCATATCTACTTCCCGGACCCCTGGCACAAGAAGCGCCACAACAAGCGCCGGCTGGTGCAGCCGCCGCTGGTGAAGGTGCTGGCCGCGCGGCTGAAGCCGGGCGGCTATATCCATTGCGCGACCGACTGGGAAGAGTATGCGCACCAGATGCTGGAAGTGCTGTCGGGCGAGCCGTTGCTGGAGAACACCTCGACCGCTGCGGACGGATTTGCCGAGCGGCCCGATTACCGGCCCGTGACCAAGTTCGAGCGGCGTGGCGTGCGCCTCGGGCATGGCGTGTGGGACGTGGTCTTCCGCAAGCGCGCCTGAGCGCTGGCGACGGAGAAACAAAAAAGCGTGGCACCTGCCACGCTTTTTTGTTGCCTGCTGCAATCCCGCTCAGGCGTGCCAGGACACCAGGCCGGAGTACGCGGTCAACAGCACCACGATGCCGAAGGCGATACGGTACCAGGCAAACGGCTTGAAATCATGCGTGGCGACGAAACGCAGCAGCCAGCGCACGCACAGGAAGGCGGACAGGAAGGCAAAGACGAAGCCCACCGCGAAGATGCCGAGGTCGTCCCCGTTCAGCAGCGCGCGCGCCTTGTACAGCTCGTAGACGGTGGCGCCGAAGATCACCGGGATCGCCAGGAAGAACGAGAACTCGGTGGCCACCTGCCGTGACAGCCCGAACAGCATGCCGCCGATGATGGTGGCACCGGAGCGCGAGGTGCCCGGCACCAGCGCGAAACACTGCGCCAGGCCGACCTTGAGGGCATCGCGCCAGTTCAGGTCATCGACCGATTCAATCCGCGGCGCGCCGGCCTTGGCGGCCTCCAGCAGCGCATTGCCCTGCGGATGCGAGACCGTGCCGCGGCGCGCGTCGCGCCATTCGGCCAGCAGGATCACCACGCCGCCGACGATAAAGGCCAGCGCCACCGAGATCGGGTTGAACAGGTGGGCCTTGATCCATTTGCCGAAGATAAAGGCCAGCACGATGGCCGGCACCGAGGCGATCACCACGTTGGCGGCAAAGCGTTGCGCGAGCGGCTCGGCGCGCAGGCCGCGCACCACGTTGCCGATGCGCGCGCGGAATTCCCAGCATACCGCCAGGATCGCGCCGAACTGGATCACGATTTCGAAGATCTTGCCCTTCTCGTCGTTGAAGTCGAGCAGCTGGCCGGCCAGGATCAGGTGGCCGGTGCTGGAGATGGGGAGAAACTCGGTCAGTCCTTCGACGATGCCGAGTATCACGGCTTTCAGGGCAAGTGCGATTTCCATGCGGAACGGAGAAACGTGGTCATGGGCGTTGCCCGGCATGCGCGCCGGACCGCCTGGATTGTTGTATGAGCGCCCCGGTCACGGGCGGTTGATCTTGACGTTGATGCCGTCTGGCAAAACGGTGATTGTACCGGGTGCCACATTCCTGCCGGCAACCCGCAGCTGGTCTTCGCGGAAGGTATAGAGCGGATAGTCCTGCAGCAGCTGCTCGGCCAGGATGCCGCCCAGCGCGTTGAGCTGGCGCGAAAACTGCGCGGGCATGCCCTGCACGTCGAAGCGCTGCACCTCGGGGTCCTGCAGCACCACCGAGCGCGTGGGCTCGTCATAGCGCAGGCCGCTGTCCAGGGCAAAACGCCCTGACAGGGCCCGGCTGAAGAACAGCTTGTTGTCGATCATGGCGTCAAACTGCACGTTGACGCGGTTGCGCGCCGGGTCCAGCGTCAACTGCGGGTTGGTCAGCTGGATGTCGAACAACTCCATATAGCGCTTGTTGAACGGAAACTTGCGCTCCAGCGCCGCCTGCAGCTGGCTTTGCGAGAAGGTGTATTCGTTGCGGAAGGCGCCGCAGGCGGCCAGGCCCACGGCCAGCGTGGCCGCGGCTGCCGCGGCAAGCCAGCGCCGTCGGGAAGTCCGGATCATATTGCCTCCGATTGCGGGATAGTCAGGTAGCGTACCAGGCGTCATGCGAGCGGACCGGGCCGCCCGGGCCCGGCCTGCGGCGCGGTCAGGATTTCCAGCCGGGTCAGCCAGTGCAGCGCGGCCTCGCGCGAATCGCCGCACATCTCGGCCGACGGCTTCAGGCCGCCGCAGAACGCAGGCCGGTCCGGGCTGCCGAATACCGCGCAGCGCATATCCGGCAGCAGCTGCGCGCACGGCTCGCCCGCCGGCTTGCCGGCGGGCATGCCGGGTAGCGGCGAGGCAATCGACGGGGCGATGCAGCAGGCGCCGCAGCCCGCGCGGCAGGAAAGGTCTGACCGGCAGCTCATGACGATGGTTCAGGATGTGCAATGGACAGCCGCAAAGCGGCCGGCACAAAACGGACATTGTGCCCGAAGGGCCGCTGTCGTCCTGTAAGAAAAGGAAAACACCGTAAGCCGCGCCCGGGCGCCGCCGGAAAAAGCGGACAACAAGCCACACGCGGCAAATCAGCCTCAGTGCCGCCTCGGTGTGTTCCCGAGGGTCGCCGGCCTGCGCTTGACCCCCTCATGGCGCTCATCTACATTACTGACCCACAAGTTATTAACTTTCTGACCCGCCCCCCACGTGCCCCGCAGTAGCCGCAAGACATCCGTGAAAACGCCCGCCGATCCGCACAAGGAAGCCGACACCCCGCGCTGGAGCCGGCGCAAGGCCGCCCGCCCGCAAGAGCTGGTGGCCGCCGCGCTCGACCTCTTCGTTGAGCGCGGGTATGCGGCCACCCGGCTGGAAGACGTGGCCGCGGCGGCCGGCGTGTCCAAGGGCACGGTCTATCTTTACTTTGCCAACAAGGAAGAGCTGTTCAAGTCGGTGGTGCGCGAGAACCTGGTGCCGGCACTGGCGCGCGGCTCGGACCTGGTCGACGCCTACGACGGCAGCACACCCGAGCTGTTGCGCGAGCTGCTGCGCGGCTGGTGGGGCCTGATCGGCGCCACGCCGGTGGCGGGGCTGACCAAGCTGATCATGGCCGAGTCGGCCAACTTCCCGGACATCGCCCGTTTCTATAACCAGGAAGTGATGATGCCGGGCGACGAGTTGTTCGCCAAGGTGCTGGCCCGCGGCGTGGCGCGCGGCGAATTCCGCGCTCTGCCGGCCAACCCCACCACGACGCTGGTCTGTGCGCCGCTGGTGTTCCTGATGCTGTGGCAGCGCGCGCTGCGCGCCACCGCCGAGAAGGACATCGACCCCGAGGCCTTCCTGGACGGCCTGCTGGACACGCTGCTGTTCGGGCTCACCACCGGCGATGCCCGCAATCGCCCGCTGCCGCCGCAGACCGGCCCCTATATCTGGGAACGCATCCGCGACGACATGCTGGCGCAACGCGCCGCCGCCATGGAAGCCGACGCCGAACCCGATCCCCCTGCGCCGCGACCCGGCCCCTGAACATGAAGCGCAAGACCCTGCTGATCACCGCCGCCTGCATCGCCATCGCGCTGACCGCCACGGTCGCCGTGCGCAAGGCCGGCAGCACGCGTCAGCCGCAGGCGCCGGCCCAGGCCGCCGTCAACGTGGTGGAATTCCTGCAGACCGACCTGGTCAGCGTGGCGCGCCAGGACCTGCGGGTGTCGCTGCCGCTGTCGGGCAGCCTGCGTGCGCTGAACCAGGCCTCGGTCAAGGCCAAGGTCTCCGGCGAGGTCAAGGCGGTGCTGGTACGTGAGGGCGAGCCGGTGCGCGCCGGCCAGGTGATCGTGCGCATCGATCCCACCGAGTACGAGGCCAAGGTAGCGCAGGCGCGCGGCCAGATGCTGGCCACGCGCGGGCAGTTCGAGAACTCGCGCCAGACCTGGGAGCGCAACCGCGAGCTGGTCGGCAAGGGCTTTATCTCCAGGACCGCGTTCGACAAGTACCAGGCCGACCTGGACGTTGCCCGCGCCAACCTTGACGCGGCCCAGGGCGGCCTGGCGGTGGCGCAGAAGGCGCTGGCCGACACCGTGGTCAAGGCCCCGCTCGACGGCATGGTGGCCGCGCGCACGGTGCAGCCGGGCGAGAAGGTCTCGCCGGATACGCGCCTGGTCGACGTGGTCGACCTGCGCGTGCTGGAACTGGAAGCGCCGATCCCGATGGCGGACGTGGCGCGCGCCGCGGTCGGCCAGCCGGTGGCGCTGGACGTGGAAGGCGCCGGCCGCTTCACCGGCAAGCTGGTGCGCATCAACCCGGCAGTCAGCCAGGGCACGCGCAGCATCATGGTCTATGTCCGCATCGAGAATGCAGACCAGACGCTGCGCGCCGGCATGTTCGCGCGCGGCGCGCTGGTGCTGGGCGAGCGTGCCGGCGTAGTGGCGGTGCCGTCCTCGGCGGTGCGCACCGAAGGCGAGCGCGCCTTTGTCTATGCCATCGACAAGGACACGCTGGCCGAGCGCCCGGTGCAGCTTGGCATCCGCGACGAGGCCAGCGGCATGGTGGAGATCGTCTCGGGGCTGGACGCGGGCACCGAGATCGTCCGCAACAACCTCGGCACGCTGCGCAGCGGCAGCCAGGTCAAGCGCGTCAAGGCATAAGGGCCCGCGCCATGTGGTTCACGCGCCTGTCGATCCGCAACCCGGTGCTGGCCACCATGATGATGATGGCCTTCATCGTGGTGGGGCTGTTCTCTTACCAGCGGCTGCCGGTCGACCAGTTCCCCGACATCACCTTCCCGGTGGTGGTGGTGCAGACGGAATATCCCGGCGCCGCGCCGGAGTCGGTGGAGTCCGACGTCACGCGCAAGGTCGAGGAGATCGTCAACACCATCTCCGGCATCGACGAGATCTTCTCGCATTCGTACCAGGGCACTTCGGTCGTCGTCATCAAGTTCGACCTGAGCGTCGACGTCGGCCAGGCCGCGCAGGACGTACGCGACAAGATCGCGCTGATCCGCCCGCAGTTCCGCGACGAGGTGAAAGAGCCGCGCGTGCTGCGCTATGACCCGTCCGATGCGCCGATCTTCTATCTCTCGGTCTCCAACGCACCGGGCGCCACCCACAGCCAGCGCGAGCTGACCACCATCGCCGACCAGATCGTGCGCAAGCGGCTGGAGACGGTGCGCGGCGTGGGCGCCATCAATATCGTGGGCGGCACCAAGCGCGAGGTCGAGATCCGCATCCGGCCGGCGCAGCTCGAGGCGCTGGGGATTGGCGTGGACCAGGTCATGAACGCCATCCGCAACGAGAACCAGGAACTGCCCGCGGGCGAGCTGCGTTCCTCGGCCACGGAAACGGTGGTGCAGATCAAGGGCCGCGTGCCCACCCCCGACGCGTTCCGCCAGATCATCGTCGCGCGCCGCGCCGGACAGCCGGTCACGCTGGGCGAGATTGCCGATGTGCGCGACGGCCAGGAAGAGCAGGAAAGCCTGGCGCTGCTGGACGGCAAGCGCGCCCTGTTCCTGTCGGTGGTGAAGGCGCAGGGACAGAACACGGTCGATACCGTCGACGGCCTGGTGCGCATGACCGAGGAAGCACGCAAGCTGGTGCCGGCCGGGGTGCAGCTGAACGTGGTCAACGACACCGCGCGCGGCATCCGCAGCAGCGTCAAGGAGGTGCGATCGACGCTGCTGGAAGGCGCCTTCCTGACGGTGGCAATCGTATTCCTGTTCCTGGGCTCCTGGCGCAGCACGGTGATCACCGGCCTGACGCTGCCGATCGCGCTGATCGGCACCTTCGGCGTGATGTATATGTGCGGCTTCACGCTCAACGTGATCACGCTGATGGCGCTGTCGCTGTGCGTGGGCCTGCTGATCGACGATGCCATCGTGGTGCGCGAGAACATCGTGCGCCACAACCTGATGGGCAAGGACCACCGCAGTGCGGCGCTGGACGGCACCAACGAGATTGGGCTGGCGGTGCTGGCCACCACCTTCTCGATCGTGGCGGTGTTCCTGCCGGTGGGCTTCATGGGCGGCATCATCGGGCGCTTCTTCCACCAGTTCGGCATCACCGTGGTGGCGGCGGTGCTGATCTCGATGTTCGTCTCGTTCACGCTGGACCCGATGCTGTCGTCGGTCTGGCGTGACCCGGACCTGCACGGCACCGGCAACAAGAAGAGCTGGTACGGGCGCACGGTGGGGCGGTTGCTGGACTGGTTCTCGGCAAAGATGGACAAGCTTGGCAACGGCTACGCCGGCATGCTGGGCTGGGCGCTGAAGCACCGGCTGGCCACCGCCATCATCGCCGCGGTGACCTTCTTCGGCAGCTTTGCGCTGGTGCCGCTGATCGGCACGGAATTCGTGCCCAATGCCGACCTGGGCGAGACCCAGGTGGGATTCACCACGCCGGTCGGCACCTCGATCGAAGTCACCGAAGCCAAGGTGCGGCAGGTGGAAGCCGCGCTCAAATCGTTCCCCGAAGTGGCCTACACCTACGCCACCATCAACTCGGGCAATGCCTCGGGCCGCAACAATGCGCTGGTGTCGGTGCGCCTGACCGAGCGGCGCTCGCGCCAGCTGTCCACCGCGCAGCTCAACCCGCTGATCCGGCAGCGCCTGGCGGGCATTGCCGGCATCACGCTGACGATGGTGGGCATGCCCGACGGCGCCGGCGGCCAGAAGGCGATCCAGGTATCGATCCAGGGCGATGACCTGGACGAACTGCGGCGCCTGTCCAGGGAAGCCGGCACGCGCATGAAGGCGATCCGCGGCCTGGCCGACCTGGATTCGAGCATGAAGGACGACCGCCCCACCATCGAGGTGCGCATCCGGCGCGAGCTGGCCTCGGACCTGGGCGTGGGCGTGGCGCAGATCGGCAATGCCCTGCGCCCGCTGCTGGCCGGCGACGCCATCAGCTCATGGCGCGCGCCCGATGACGAGAACTACGACGTGCGCGTGCGCCTGCCCAGGGACGCGCGCACCGGCATGGCCGACCTGAGCGCGCTGATGATCGCCAGCAGCCAGACCAACGCCGACGGCTCGCCCAGGATGGTGCCGCTGCGCCAGATCGCCGAGCTGGTGCCGACCACCGGCGCCAACCAGATCAGCCGGCGCGACCTGAACCGCGAGGTCGAGCTGACCGCCAACGTGGCCGGGCGCTCGGCCGGCGAAGTCGCGCGCGACGTCAAGGCCGCGCTGGACGGCATGAACTGGCCGGCCGGCTACAAGTACCGCTTTGGCGGGTCGACCAAGTCGATGAACGAGTCCTTCGGCTACGCCGTGTCGGCGCTGGCGCTGGCGGTGATCTTCATCTACATGATCCTGGCCTCGCAGTTCGCCAGCTTCTTCCAGCCGATCGCCATCATGACCTCGCTGCCGCTGACGCTGGTCGGCGTGTTCGCGGCGCTGCTGCTGTTCCGCTCGACGCTGAACATGTTCTCGATCATCGGCTTCATCATGCTGATGGGGCTGGTGACCAAGAACGCAATCCTGCTGGTGGACTTCGCCAACCAGGCGCGCCAGGGCCATGTGGACCAGGGTGGAGTTGGCGACGGCCGCCAGCCGCTGTCGCGCGAGGCGGCGCTGGTGGAGGCCGCGCGCGTGCGGCTGCGCCCCATCCTGATGACCACGCTGGCGATGATCTTCGGCATGGTGCCGCTGGCCTTCAGCCTGGGCGAAGGCGCCGAGCAGCGCGCGCCGATGGGCCAGACCGTGATCGGCGGGATCATTACCTCGTCGATCCTGACGCTGGTGGTGGTGCCGGTGATCTATACGTATCTTGATGATTTCGGCGCCTGGCTGCGCCGGCTGTGGCAAGGCAAGCCCGCCAGCGAGCCCGCAGCGCACGCGCAGCCCGCGCCCGGCCGGCAAGCGGCACCGGATCGCCCGGCCCCGGCGGAGGCCAGCGCGGAATGAGCCTGGCGGCGTCTGCAAGGTTAAAATAAAGGGTTTGATAAGACTGTCCGGCCGTGGCACCGCGCGGCCGGCGCACAGACCGACAGCGGTTGGCATTGGTAAGGAATGGCAAGATGGATCTCGAAAAAGCCCGATTCAACATGATCGAACAGCAAATCCGCCCGTGGGACGTGCTGGACCAGGAAATCCTGGACCTGCTGGCGGTAGTCAAGCGGGAGCAGTTCGTCCCGGCCGCGTACGCCTCGCTGGCGTTCGTCGACATGGAGATTCCGCTGCCCGCCGGGCAAAACATGCTGGCGCCGCGCGTGGAAGCCCGCATCCTGCAGGACCTGGCCGTGCGCAAGCATGAGAACGTGCTGGAAATCGGCGCCGGCTCCGGCTACATGGCCGCCCTGCTGGCCAACCGCGCGCGCCACGTGCTGACCGTGGACATCGTGCCCGAGCTGGTCGAGCTGGCCCGCACCAACCTGGCCAACGCGGGCGTCACCAACGTCGACGTGGCCGAAGGCAACGCCGCCGACGGCTGGAGCGCCGCCGCGCCCTACGACGTGATCTGCATCTCGGGCTCGCTGCCGGCGATTCCGCAGTCGATCCTGTCGCAGGTCAAGGTGGGCGGCCGCATCGCCGCCTTCATCGGCGAACTGCCGGTAATGGAAGCGCGCCTGGTCACACGCGTGTCCGAGACCGAATACCAGGTCGTCAACCTGTTCGAAACCGCCGTCAAGCCCCTGCAGGGCGCGGCCCGGCCGTCGCAATTCCAGTTCTGAGGACGGATCCACCATGCAGGTCATCAAAGCGACCGAACTGGCCCAGTGGCTGGCCGATGCCAGCCGCGCCAAGCCGGTCCTGCTCGACGTGCGTGAAGGCTGGGAGGTGCAGACCTGCGCCATGCCCGGCATCACCCACATCCCGATGCGGGACATCCCCGCGCGCGCGGCCGAACTCGACGAAGACGCCGACATCGTCTGCATCTGCCACCACGGCGCACGCAGCATGCAGGTGGCGGCCTACCTGGAGCGCCAGGGCTACGGCAAGGTCTACAACCTGACCGGCGGCGTCGACGCCTGGGCCAGCGATGTCGACCCGGCCATGCCGAAGTACTGAAGCGGCAGTCCAGCACAGCAACACCAAGAAGAATCGACTGTAGCCGCGGCCCGCGCCCGGCAACCTGGAGCTTTCATGACGTTTGCGCCCAACGCCCTGCCCGGAGTGATCCGGACACGCCTGGCGATCGCGGTTTCCCTGCTTGCCCCGCTGCTGGCCATGATGCCGGCGGCACCGGCAAGCGCGGCCGACCTGCTGCAGGTCTATCGCGATGCGCAAGCCAATGACGCGCAGTTTGCCAGCGCGCGCTCGCAGCTGCTGGCCACGCGCGAGCGGCTGCCCCAGGGCCGCGCCGGGCTGCTGCCGCAGGTGGTCGGCACCGCGGGCGCCAACCGCACCAAGCTCGACCAGACCGCGTCCCTGCCGATCGGCGGATCGCCCAGCGCCTCCGGCACGCGTTTCTTCAACAACAACAACTGGCAGCTGCAGCTGAGCCAGCCGCTGTTCCGCTGGGACCGCTGGGAAACCTACAAGCAGGGCGAACTGGCGTCGCTGGCCGGTGAAGTCAGCTTCCACCAGGCCGAGCTCGACCTGATCACCCGCAGCGCGCAGGCCTACTTCGACGTGCTGGCGGCACAGGACAACCTCTACCTGGCACGCGCGCAGAAGAAGGCCATCTCCGAGCAGCTGGAGCAGGCCAAGCGCAATTTCGAAGTCGGCACCGCCACCATCACCGACACCAACGACGCCCAGGCCCGCTATGACCTGGCCACCTCGACCGAAATCGCCGCGCAGAGCGACCTTGAGATCAAGCGCGCCACGCTGCAGCAGATCACCGGCAAGCCGGTCGACGAAGTGCTGGGCCTGCGCCCCGAGGCACCCATCCCCGGCCCGCAGCCGCCCGACGTCAACGCCTGGGCCGCGCAGGCAGAGACCAGCAACCTGCAGGTGAACCTGGCCAGCTACAACCTGGAAACCGCCCAGCGCGAGACCAACAAGGCCAAGGCCGGCCACCTGCCCTCGGTCGACCTGGTGGCCTCGTACGGCTTCACCAACCAGACCGGCAGCGCCACGCAGGCGATCTCCACCCATTACAACGCCTCGCAGATCGGCGTGCAGCTGACCATGCCGATCTTCGCCGGCGGCCAGATCCAGTCGCGCGTGCGCGAGACCCTGGCCCTGGCCGACAAGGCCGCCAGCGACCTGGAATTCGCGCGCCGCAGCGCCGCGCAGACGGCCCGCCAGACCTACTCCGGCGTGTCCAACGGCCTGGCCCAGGTCAAGGCCCTGGAAGCCGCCGAACGCTCGGCCACCAGTGCGGTGGAATCCAACCAGCTCGGCTATGAAGTGGGCGTGCGCATCAATATCGACGTGCTCAACGCCGAAGCGCAACTGTTTTCGACCCGGCGCGACCTGGCCAAGGCCCGCTACGACACCATCATGAACGGCCTGAGGCTGAAGGCCTCCACTGGCGTGCTGCAGGAAGCCGATGTGGTGCAGATCAACACCCTGCTGACCTCTTCGCCGGGCGCGCTATACAAGCTGCCCGCGCCCGCCCAGGCCGGCGCCAGGGCCCCGGCAAACCCGCGCGCCTCGGTCGAGCGCCGCGGCACGCGGCGCGAAGCCACGCCCGCCGGCGCACCGCGCTCCTGATCCTCCGCAGCACGCCGCAAAGCAAAACGGGCCGCAACTGCGGCCCGTTTGCGTGAACGGCGTCGCACTACTTCGCCCGCGTACGCGACTCCACCTTCAGCAGCTGCCAGCGGATCGACGACGCATCCGCCGGCGGGTTCGGCACCTGGTACTCGCGCACTCGCAGCGTGTAGGCCACGCCCGGCTCAAAATCCAGCCCCTCGATCGGGCCATACCAGAGCTGCCACGGCGCCTCCGGCGATTCGCGCCAGCGGTAGCACGTCATCTTGCCCACCCCCGAGCACTCCACGCGCTGCGAATCGATATAGACCACCTTCTCCACGCCGGCGGCCTCCACGCTCGCACCGCGCCTGCCCACGCCTTCGCGCTCGACAAACTGCAGCAGGTCGCCGCCGGCAGTCTTCCAGATGATCTGCCGGCCCGTGCTGCCCGCCGACGGCTGCGTGCCGACCGTGGCAAACGGCGTCTGCATCGCCTTGAGCAACGCCGATTCCAGTTCCATGCGCGGCGGCGGGCAAGCCATGCGCGTGCCGGCGATGCGGTCGAAGCGGATGCCGGTATCGGTCTTGCCATAGCTGCCGGTAAAGCGGTTGCAGCCACTGGTACCGCTGACCGTGCCCTGCGCGGCATCGATGCCCTCATTGAACTCAAAAATGATGGGCTGGCCGTTGTCGCCGTGCGGGATATCGCGCTGCGCGCCGTCGGGCTGCTGCCAGCGCACCAGTTCCCAGCGGCTGGGGCCGGAGGGTTGGGTCTGGTTGAGGTTGGTGCCGGCGGAGGGGAGGTCAGGCGCCGGCGCGGTCGTGCAGGCCCCGAGCATGGCTGCCACCAGCAAGGCGGCCGCGCTGCGGGCAGCCAGGGAGAAGGAGAACAGGCTGGTACGGCTGTGCATGAAGGACTCCTGTAACAGGCCGCTCAAGACGGCCGCATGGATGCAATCGACAGATCTGACAAAGGGCATGCCGAAAAGTGCACCCTACTGATACATCAGTTTAGCAAGGCGGTTGCGCCAAAGCGCCGGTGAAGCATCGATTGAATCACATACATTCTGTAACGTCCCAACCGGTTCGGCGGGCTAGGATGCGGAACATCAAGAAAATCCCACCCTGACCATCCGATATAATTGCCTCGCCCGGCGCAGCAATGTGACCGACAGGCTCCGCTGCCCAACAGGCGGCGACAAAATAATAAGAAGGATGGATCGGCCCGCATCCCGAGTGCACAACCCTTCCTCCGGAAACCTCTCTCCATGCTCTTGATGACGAGATTGCAGAGATCCCAATCGTATGGGGTCGACAAAGCTCTGTACCTGGCCGCCTGTGCCGTTCTGGCAGCGTTCCCTGCGCTGATGTTTGTCAAGCCGACGGTTAGCAACCTCTGCTACGGACTCCTGCTCGGCTGGAGCGCCATCACTCTCGTTGCCGGCGGACGCGAGGGCCGGACGGAATGTGGGGGGCTGTTGCGCAGGTACTGGTTCTTCATGCTGGCCATGGCGGCGTTGCCGCTGGCAGTGCTGTTGCAGCAACTGCTGTCGGGGGCGGAGGAGCCGCATGTTTCTTACCTTTACCTGCGCTTTGCTTTGTTCATTCCGTTGGTTTTTGGGATGGTACGGCTTGGCAGGGGTGGGATGCGGAATGTGCAGTGGGGTTTCGTGGTCTGTGCGCTCCTTTCCGCGGCCTGGATTCACGAGGCGACAGCTGCCGGTCGCCCAGCTCACGTAGGGTCCTCCAATATCATTCCCCTTAGCAATCTTTCCATGCTGATGGGAATACTCGCCCTGATTTCAATTGGATGGGATCGTCCCAGGGACTACCTGCAATCGGGCCTGAAGCTGCTGGCAGGCTTTGCCGGCCTGTACGCCTCATACATGAGCGGCACGCGTGGCGGCTGGCTCGCCATCCCCGTGCTGGCACTCATTGCGCTAGCTGCATCACACAGGCTGACGCGGATGCACAAAGCGGCGGCCATGGTTGGGCTGGCTGGCCTCATGAGCCTCGCGTGGCTCGGCAGCGCCCGCGTGCAGCAGCGCATGGCAGACGTTGTATCCGAAGTGTCTCAATTCGCTCAGCATGTAACGCTGGACACCCCAACCGGGATACGGCTACAGCTCTGGCGGGCCTCACTGGAAATGATACAGGCTCACCCCTGGACCGGCGTAGGGCCAGAGAAGTTTGAGTGGACCCTGCAAACACTTGCGGCGCGGCATGTAATCACCCCAATGGCTGCCACCATGCCGCATTCACACAATGAACTCCTGCATGCTACGGCCACGCTCGGCATCCCGGGCCTACTGGCAATCCTTGCCCTGTATCTGGTACCAGCCGCCTTCTTCCTGCGCCATCTTGGCAATGCAGACCGGGGCACGCAGGTTGCCAGCGCCATGGGCCTGGCCCTGTGCTGCGGCTTCATGGTGTTCGGCCTGACCGAGGTCATGTTCGCCACGACCCTGGTCAATGCCTTCTACAGCCTGATCATGGCCGTTTGCTTTGCCTATGTGGTTGCGCGCAAGGACGCATTGCCCGCGCGGGCGGCCAGTTGAGCCAGGACTCACGACGCCACATCTGCTTCCTGACCGGTACCTTGAATGCGATGGCCGGCGCGGAGCGGATGACCGCAACGATCGCCAATGCGCTGGCCGATCTTGGCCATCGTGTCACGATCCTGAGCCTCTGGGATGCTGCCAGCCGGTTCCCTCTGCATCCACGCGTGCGCCATGAAGCGCTGTTCGCGCAACGGCCCTCCTTCAAACGCGCCTATTTCGCCACGGTCGCCGGCATCCGCAGGCACTGCACCGCGCATCGCATCGATGTGCTGGTACAGGTCGACACCATGCTTGAACTCTTCGTGCTGCCTGCCACCCTCGGCCTGGGCCTGCACCATATCGCGTGGGAGCATTGCCATTTCGACGAGGATCTCGGCAAGCCGGCACGCAAGGTGGCACGTCGGCTGGCCGCGCAGTTCTGCCGGCAGGTGGTCGTGCTGACAGAACGGGACCGCCGCCGCTGGCTTGAGGCACTGCGGCCGCGCGGCGAGGTAGTCTGCCTGCCGAATCCGTTGCCATTTCCGATGCCGGCCGAACCCGCGCCACGCATGCAGAAGACCGTGCTGGCCATGGGCCGGCTGGTCCCGGCGAAAGGTTTCGATGTCTTGCTGCGCGCCTGGCAGAAGGTGGTGGAAGCGGAACCGGAATGGCATCTGGTCATCCACGGCGAAGGCGAAGCGCGCCCTGCCCTCACTGCACTGGTCAGCCAGCTGCAACTGCAAGGCCGGGCCAGCCTGCCGGGTATCTGCCAGGATCCGGCGCAGGCCTACGGGCGTGCATCGGTCTTCTGCCTGAGCTCGCGCTATGAGGGATTCGGGCTGGTGCTGATCGAAGCGATGGCTTTTGGCCTGCCGATCATATCGACCGATTGCGAGACCGGACCCCGCGAACTGCTTACCCCGGGGCAGGATGCTCTGGTGGTTGCCGTGGATGATGCCGATGCGCTGGCCAAGGCGCTGCTGACAGTGATCCGCCAGCCGGAACTGGCGAGCCGCCTTGGCGCCGGCGGCCGCGACAAGGCAAGCCAATTCACGCTGGAGCGGCTTGCGCTGCAGTGGGATGCCCTGGTCAAGGCACCAGGGTAGGCACCGGATCAGCCTTCCAGCGCCGGGGCCAGCGCAGCGAGGGTGCGCACGGTGGCGCCCCGATGCAGACCCGCAAAGGTGTGCGCATGCGCGCGCATATCGGCCAGACGGGCCGGATCGGCCAGCACGCTTGCCGCGATGCGCATCAGCGCATCGGCATTGTCGACGCGCAGGCAAGCGCCCGCGGCAATCGCGTCCTCCGTCGCCTGCGCAAAGTTGAAGGTATGCGGGCCAACCAGTACCGGCGTGCCGACCGCGCAGGCCTCGATCAGGTTCTGTCCCCCCAACGGCAACAGGCTGCCACCGATAAAGGCAAGATCCGACGCAGCAAAGTACATCGCCATCTCGCCCATCGAATCGCCCAGCACGATATCGGCAGTCAGCGGCGACTGGATGCCGTCAAGATCCAGTGCACTCCGGCGCTCGACCGAGAACCCCGCACGCGCCGCCATCGCGGCGACTTCATCGAAGCGCTGCGGGTGACGGGGGATCAGCAGCAGAGCGGGACGCGGGACATCGCCCGCCAGTGATTGCCAACGGGAGAACGCGTCGAGCAACATCGGCTCCTCTCCCTCGCGCGTGCTGGCGGCTGCCAGCACCGCACGCGTGCCAATGACCTTGCGCAACTGCTCGCCCAGCGCAACGCCTGCCGGCGCCGGCTGCATATCGAACTTCAGGTTGCCGGTGATCTGCACCGCCGGCACGCCCAACGCCTGAAAGCGCTCGGCATCACCCGCCGTCTGCGCCAGCACGCCCGCAAAATCCCCATACATGACCGCCGCAGCGCGCCCAAACCGCGCCGTGCGCCGGAAGCTGCGCGGCGACAGGCGCGCATTGACCAGGAACAGCGGCACTCCGGCCTTGCGCGCGCCGCGCACCAGGTTGGGCCACACCTCCGTCTCCATCAGCATGCCCGCCTGCGGCCGGAAGTACCGCATGAAACACCCCACCAGCCATGGCAGGTCATACGGCAGGTAGCACTGCAGGATGCGCGGCTCCTTGCCGAACAGCTGCGCACCGGTCTGGCGGCCGGTCGGCGTCATGTGCGTCAGCAGCAGGCGGTGGCGCGGATAGGCGCCGAGCAGCGCCTCGATCAGCGGCTGCGCGGCGCGGGTCTCGCCCACCGACACGGCGTGGACCCATAGCCACGGACCTTTCCGGGGCAGGCTGCCGTATATACCCAGGCGTTCGCCGACATGCTGCAAGTAGCCCGGCTCCTTGCGCGCACGCCAGGCCAGGCGCAGCAGCGCCAGCGGCAGCACCACCACCCATAACATGCTATAGAGCAAACGCAGCATCAGGCAGCCACTCCGCGCACGCGGCAAGCCGCGTCGTAGACCTCATCGACCGACGGCACCACGCCGTCGTCACCGACATTGGCGATGCGCCCGGACCAGTAGCCCTCAGTCTTCCAGCGCCACGTGGCCGTATAGATCTCTACCGTCGGCCGGCACAATGCCGCGGCGATATGGACCAGGCCCGTATCGACCCCGATCACCACCTCGGCCCGGTTGATCAGCCCAAAGCCCTGCATCACCGAGAAACGCGGCAACACCCTCGCCTGCGGCACACCGGCAGCGATCTCTTCGGCAGCCTGGCGTTCCTTGTCATTGCCCCACGGCAGCAACATCACCAGCCCCTCATCCGCCAGCCGCCTGCCCAGCGCATGCCAGTTCTGCACCGCCCATTTCTTGCGCGCGCCAGCGGTCGCATGGAAGCACACGGCATAGTGCGCAGGCAGATCGCCCCACAGCGGATCGTCCACATGCAGCGACTGCGCGGCAGGCCCGAAAAACTGCGGCGGCTCCGCCGGCACAAGCCCGGTCAGCGCAGCGCCCAGCAAGCGCGAGCGCCGCACCGAATGCGTCTGGCGCGGCACCCGCACAGGATCGGTGTATAGCAGCCGCGCCGCCGGCTCATAGCCGGAGCCCTCCGTGGCATTGCCCAGCCCGATAATCGGCGCACCGGGCGCCCGCGCGGCCACGCGCGCAACCACCGCGGTCTTGAGCAAACCCTGGCTCTCGATCACCGCGTCATAGCGCTCCTGGCGCAACGCGTCACGCACCTCGCGCACCTCGCGCCAGGTGCCGCCCTGCAGGACGCGCTTGCGCCAGCGCCGCAGCGCAAACGGGATTACCCGGCGCACCTCCGGCAGCAGCCGGACAAGCTCGACATAGCCCTCTTCCACCACCCAGTCGATCTCGGCACCCGGCCAGCGCGCGCGCAGATCATGCACCAGCGGCATGTTGTGCACCACGTCACCGAGCGACGACACCTTGACCAGCAGGATGCGCGGCCGTTCCGGCAGCGTGAAAGGCACCGCGGCCGGCGTGGGCTGCGCCACACCGGCCGCGTCCGATGATGCCGCCGGCACCGTCGCGCGCTCAGAACGGGAGCTGAGCATCCGGCTTCTCTGCCAGGATCACGCGCTTGAACTCCGCCTGGATACGCGCCAACGCGGCGTCGTTATCCGCCTCGAAACGCATCACCACCACCGGGGTGGTGTTGGACGGGCGTGCCAGGCCGAAGCCATCGGCATACTCCACGCGCACGCCATCGATGGTGATCACCTCACGCGCCCCTTCGAACTTCGCGTTCGCCTTGATCTGGTCCAGCAGCGTGAACGGCTCACCCTCGGCACACTTGAGCTGCAGTTCCGGCGTGTTGTTGGCATTCGGCAGCGCATTCAGCACCGCGCTCGGATCCGCGTGGCGCGACAGGATCTCCAACAGGCGCGCCCCCGTGTACAGGCCATCGTCAAAGCCATACCAGCGGTCCTTGAAGAACACGTGGCCGCTCATCTCGCCCGCGATCGGCGCGCCCGTTTCCTTCAGCTTGGCCTTGACCAGCGAATGGCCGGTCTTCCACATCAGCGGCTCACCGCCATGTTCGCGGATCCAGGGGGCCAGCTTCCCAGTGCACTTCACGTCGTAAATAACCTGGGCACCCGGGTTGCGCGACAGGATCTCTTCAGCGAACAGCATCAGTTGCCTGTCCGGGAAAATCACCTGACCGTCCTTGGTCACCACGCCAAGGCGGTCGCCGTCACCGTCGAAGGCCAGGCCAAGCTCGCAGTCCGTCTCGCGCAGGGCCTTCATCAGATCCTGCAGATTCTCGATATGTGCGGGATCAGGGTGGTGGTTCGGGAAATTGCCGTCCACGTCGCAGAACAGCTCAGTCACCTCGCAGCCCAGGCCACGGAACAGGTCACCCACGAAGGCACCGGCCACGCCGTTGCCGGCATCCAGGGCAACCTTCATCGGACGGGCCAGCTTGACGTCGCTGATGATGCGGTCGAGGTACCTTTGGCGCACATCGACTTGCTTGTAGGTGCCGGCACCGCTGCTGAACTGGCCCGCTTCGATCCGCTGGCGCAGCGCCTGGATCTGCTCGCCATAGATCGCCTTGCCGGCCAGCACCATCTTGAAACCGTTGTAGTCCGGCGGGTTGTGGCTGCCGGTGACCATGATGCCGGAGGTCGGGCGGACGCCGTCGATCTCGATGTTGGTGGCGAAGTAGACCATCGGGGTGGCGACCAGGCCGATGTCGATCACGTCCAGGCCGGCGGCGCGCAGGCCTTCGATCAGGCCGGAGATGAGGTCGGGGCCGGAGAGGCGGCCGTCGCGGCCTACGGCGATGGATTTTTCGCCCAGTTCAGTCGCCGCCGAACCGAACGACAGCCCGATCTGGCGCGCAACGTCGCGCGTGAGAGTCTTACCCACGATTCCGCGGATGTCGTAGGCTTTAAAAATGGTGGGATCGATTTGCATGTGGCTTCCTGTATCGCGTTCCGGCCGCACCGCACTTTCAAAAACAGAAAATGCGACGCACCAAAGGGTGCTATTTTGCCGGATTGCGGCATCCCCGGGCGGTATAATCGCCGCATTATCACGGATGGACACAATTTTCGGAGTCTGTCCTACATCGAGCGGTGCCCTGTCCGCCGCTCCTGGGCCGCTCCCCGTTTGGGGCGCCATGGTTGCCGGCAGCAATCTGCCCGGGCACCCGGCAACCTCCCTCACAGCTTGCATTGCCCTGTGACATATGGCGGCCGCGACCCGGCTACAGACGTACAGAACCTTGAGACCAACTGCCCAGCCTTCGCCACGCCCTCGCATCGCCTATCTGATCACCAATTCGGAGATCGGCGGCGCGCAGTCGCATGTCGCCGACCTGTTGCAGTCGATGGCGGGCAAGGCAGATACCGTCCTGCTGGCGGGCGGCGACGGCCCCCTGTTCGATATCGCAAAACAGGCGGGCGCCCGGGCCATCCGGCTGGAGCGGCTAGACAACGCGCTGTCCCCGTGGCGGGCGATCGCTGCCCTGCGCGAGATGGTCAAGGCGCTGAAACAGGTCGCGCCCGACCTGATCCACGCGCATAGCGCCAAGGCCGGGGCGCTGGGCCGCATCGCCGGATTCCTGCTCGGCATACCTGTCATCTACACAGTCCATGGCTTCGCGTTCAAGCCCGAGGCTCCGGCGCGCCAGCGCATCGCTGCGCGCGTGGCGGAGTGGATGTTGGCGCCGCTGACGGCGCGCGTAATCTGCGTGGCGGAAGCGGAGCGGCGGCTGGCAAAGGCACTGCCCTTGCCGGCTGATCGAATCGCTGTCGTTCCAAATGGGATAGCGGATACCATTCAGCGTGCCACGCTTGAGAAGCCGATGCGCCGGATCGTCATGGTGGCACGCTTTGCGGCGCCGAAACGGCCCGATGCGGTGATCCGGGCGTTTGCGAGATCCAGCCTGCCCGATTGCGAACTCGTTCTGGCAGGGGATGGTCCGGAGCGTGAGGCAATGCAGCAGTTGGCCGAGGCCATCGCGCCCGGCCGGGTCTCATTCCCAGGCAGCGTGACAGATATCGCCGGACTGTTGGCCACTGCCCAGGCATTCACGCTGGCCTCCGACCATGAAGGCTTCCCCCTTTCCGTGCTGGAAGCCATGCGAGCCGGGCTGCCGATCATCGCCTCTGACCTGCCCGGAATCCGGGAACAGCTGGAAGATGGCAAGCATGGCCTGCTGGTCAACCACCATGACGAATCCGCATTGTCCGCAGCCTTCGAGCGCCTTGCCGGCGAACCCGCCCTCCGCGCCAGCCTTGGCCGCGCCGCCCGCCAACGCTGGGAACAACTTTTCGGCCTGAAACGGATGGCCGACGCCACATGGACCATCTACCAGGCCGCGCTCCCGACCCCGCCGAGCGCGACGCGAGTGCCGACATGATGCATTCGACCAAGACCGACGCCCTGCCCCGCCATACGGTCCGCCGGCGCATCGCCGGCTCGGAAACCATTCGCCGCATCAGCCGGATGCTGGCATGGGCGGCGCTGGGACTGGCCTTGTTTGCAGTCAACGCGGCGCTGGCGGAGCTGGCCCATCGGGCCGGGTTCGTGACCCATGTGTTCACGCGCACGCTGCTGTGGTCGATCGTGCCGTATCTGGCCGGTTTCATGCTCCTGCATCGCTCACTGCACCTGCCGGCGATGGAAGGGAACAGCCTTGTCGGGCTGGCCGCCACGCTGCCATTCGTGGCGCTTCTATTCGTCTTCGCTGCATTCCATATCGAATACTCCCGCGGCGCGATGCTGCTCGCCTACATCATCACGCTGGGTTGGACGTGGCTGGGCTACCGCCGTTTCGTGCAGAACTACGTTCCGGTGTTCGGCTATACGGACCCCCATGCGCTAGAGCAACTGGACACCATACTGACCATACCCGGTGCAGCACGAGCTGCGCACATGCGATTCGAACTCATCCGCTCACTGGAGGACGCCGAGCATTGTGACGGGCTGATGCTCGACCGAAGCGCCACGGCAGACCCGGAGCGCACCCGGCAACTCGCCCGGTACAAGATGAGCGACGTGCGGATGTATTCGGTGGAGCGCGTTGGCGAAATGCTGACCGGAAGAGTTGGGCTGTCCCACATCGATGAGAACTTCCTCGATGACTACGCGGCCCATTACCTCTACGGTTATCTCAAGCGAGCCGTCGACATCCTTGGCGTGCTTTGCCTGGCACCATTCGCCCTGCCCGTCGGCCTGGCCGTGGCATTGGCGATCCGGCTGGAAACGCCAGGCAGCGCCATCTTCCGCCAGTCACGCGTGGGCCTGTTCGGCAAACCGTTTGTCATGCTCAAGTTCCGCAGCATGGGCGTCGATAAAAGCGCCCCGGCGCAGTTCGCCGCGCAGCGCGATCCGCGTGTCACGCGTGTGGGCCGCATCATCCGCAAATACCGGCTCGACGAGATTCCACAACTGTGGAACGTCTTGATCGGCCAAATGAGTTTCATTGGACCCCGGCCGGAGCAGGTGCCAATGGTCGAGCAGTTCTCGGAAACGATTGCTTACTACCCCTACCGTCACCTGGTTCGTCCCGGGCTATCCGGCTGGGCGCAGGTACAACAGGGATACGCCGGTAGTCATGAAGAAACCGTGACCAAGCTGAGCTACGACCTGTACTACGTCAAGCACTGCTCGCTGGCACTGGATATGCTGATCGCGGTGAAGACAATGCGTACGCTATTGACAGGCTACGGGGCCCGCTGATGGCGAATGCAGGCAGTCATGATTCGCAACGGCCATTGCGCATCCTGGTGATCACCACTGGGCTCAAGCTAGGTGGGGCCGAGCAGCAAATCGCCGCGCTTGCCGGAAGCTTCATAGCCCTTGGGAACGACGTTGCCATCCTGAACCTGACCGCCGGCACGGAAGTGGATCTGCCGCCAGGCATCCCCGTGACCGAACTTGGCATGCGCAAAATGCCGGCGTCGATGCTCGCTGCGCTGCGCAAGGCACGACACATTATTCGCCAGTGGCAACCGGACGTGATCCACGCCCACATGATCCACGGCAACCTGTTTGCTCGGATGCTCGCACGGACTTGCGCGATGCCGCCAGTCATTTGTTCCGCCCATAGCGCGCGCGAAGGCGGCAGGCTGAGCGCCCTCGCCTATCGCGCGACGGACCGTTGGTGCGACCTCACCACCCATGTCAGCGAAGCGGGCAGGCAGGCCATGATTGCGAGTGGCGCGGTGCCAAGCGGCCGCGTGATCGTGATGCCCAACGGCATCGATACCAATCGCTTCCGGCAGGACGATGCCTCGCGTGAGCGCATGCGCCAGGATCTTGGCCTCAATGCTGAAGAAGTGCTGGTGCTGAATGTTGGCCGGCTGGTGCCAGAGAAGGACCAGGCCATGTTGATCGAGGCATTCCGCGAGGTGTATCGCAGGCTTCCGAGGGCCAGGCTGATGATTGCCGGCGACGGACCGCTGCGCGCCAAACTCGCAAGCCAGATCGCAGATTTTGGATTGAATCAAGCCGTGCTGCTGGCTGGCGCAAGGAACGACATCCCTGAGCTATTGCGCGCAGCCGATGTCTTTGTCCTGTCATCGCGCATCGAGGGCATGCCGCTGGCCGTTGGCGAAGCCTTGGCCAGCGGTTTGCCGGTAGTCTCGACCGCAGCGGCCGGTGTGGCCGAACTGGCAGGCGATGTCGCCACGATCACACCGGTTGGCGACGCTGCAGCGCTGGCCAGGGGCCTCGCGGCCGCCATCGAGGAACTGCCCGGCACCCAAGCTCAACAGCATCGACGCCGACAGCGGGTGATCAACAGCTTCGACATGGCCGCCGTCGCACGGCAATGGCTGGCGCAATACCACCAACTGAAGGAAGCCCGTTGATGCGCCGCAAAGTTGCCGGCAACTTGCTTTGGATGCTCGCTGACCGCGGGCTTCAGGTCGCGGTCGGCATCGCAGTAGTCGGCATGCTGGCGCGCGCGCTTGGTACTGAGGGCTTCGCGCATTTCCAGTATGCGCAATCGCTGGTGTTCATCGCGGCCTCCATTCCATTGATCTGCTCCGCCGAAGTCGTGGTACCAATGCTCGTCGCCCGGCCGGCCCCGGAAGCCACCCACGCGCTGCTCGCCCACGCCTTTGCGATCCGCCTGACCGCAGGCCTTGCCGGCTATGCCCTGATGTGCGCTTACCTGGCATTCACACAACAGCCGGCAGACACGTGGATCCCCGCAGCCATCCTCGGCACGGCCATCATGCTGCGCGAACCCTTCGGCGTGGTCATCGCTTGGATGCAGGCGCGTACGCATAACCGGCCGAACGTAGTCTTCAACCTCATTGCACTGGCTGCGAAGGCTGGGCTGGTCGGCACACTGTTCTTTACCGGCGTCAACCTGGTGCCTGCGTATGCGACAGCATTTGCCATCGAACCGCTGATTGCCGCTGCGCTGCTAGCCTGGTACTACCTGTCGCGCGCGCCGCGTACCGTACCGACCCGCGACACGTCGCTGACCCGAGACCTGGTACGCGATGGGACGCTGTTCTGGGTGAGCTTCATGCTGATGGTGTGCGCGCGACGTGCGGACCAGCTGATTCTCAAGCCGTACGTGCCACTTGCGGAGCTGGGGGCGTATGCAGCGACCATGCAAGTACTGGATAATTTTTCGGCTATCGCTACGATCCTGGCGGCCGGGGTTGCGCCGATGTATGTGTTCGGCCAGCAATCGGTGGGAGCGGCACGACGGAATGTGCTGCGCGTAACTGGCGGCATTGTCGCAATCGGGCTTTGCGGGGCAATCATCCTGGCACTTTGTGCTGAATGGGTGGTTCAGTTGTTGTACGGGCAGGCGTTCGGTGAGACGGTCGTGCTGCTGCGGCTGGCAGCGCTGGCGTCGACGCTGATATTTGCGGATGTTGGATTGGGTTTATTGCCGGTGTATCTGCGCAAGCCACGGTGGGTGGCAGTGAAGTGGGCGCTGGTGCTCGCAACTACTGTCGTTGTCGACCTTATTGCTGTACCGCGGCTAGGTGCACGCGGGGCCGTGCTGGGTTATGCCATGGCTAATGCTGTTGCATTGATCTTTGGGTTGGCGTTGGTGCTTCGCACGCGCCCTGCAACTGCTATTGCCTCCGCATAAGCCAGTCCGGAACCGCTTCTTGAACCGCCCCGGATTTTGAGGAGGCTCCAATCGTTGAGAGAATGGAGCCATGAGGAAGTCAGTGAAGTTTTCCCCC
>NZ_JBYSZW010000037.1:0-77461 GCF_058787575.1 Cupriavidus sp. FW305-3-2-15-C-LB2 | reverse complement strand
GTTCCGCGGCAGGCGAGACTGCGCGCAGGTCTACCTTGTAGGTGAAGAGTTCGCTCAATCCCTCATGACCTGAGAGCTTCACGAACTCCAGCTGGGGCTGCCCCAACAGGTCGGGAATCGCCGCGCTGGAGACGCTGACGGTGCGATTCCGCCCAACGGCCAGGTTTTTCAGATTGTTTAGCGCACTCATGAGGTCATCTCTTTAACGGCCCTCAGAGTCGGGCCGTTGTCGTCCGCATGGATTCCGCATTCGGTCGGTGCCAGACTCCTTGGCCTCGCCAGCTTCAACACTGGTAGCCGGCGAGGCCAACCATGACAGTCAGGCTTCCTTATTGCCCTTGATGTCGTAGCCCGCGGTCACCGCACCACCGCTGCCGCCCTGGGCGTTCTGCACCACATACTCCTGCTTCACCCTGGAGAACGACAGCGCCACCTTCTCGCGCATGCGCACTTCGTCATCCACCGAGCCCTTGGGGCTCACCTTGGTGACGATCACGTCGGTCATGGTGAGCTTCAGGTATTCGAGCGGATTGCCGCCGGCCTTGCGCACCACCAGCACGGCCTCGTTGATGTGCTTGCCGGTCAGGCAGTACTTCATCAGGTTGGGCGAGGCGCGGTCGATGAAGTGCTCGAAGGACAGGTCCGACACGGTCGCCTTGCCGGCGCCGCCGCCGCTGCCCGCGTGCATGGTGGACTGCTGCTCGATGCTCCAGTCCCAGGCCAGCACTTCGACTTCGTTCTTGTGCGACGAATCCTGCGACTCGCCATCGATGCCATTGATCTTCAGGAAAATGTCCTGTGCCATTGCAAAACTCCTTGACGTTAAGACAGGTACTGCAGACAAGAGCCACAGCCAGGGCCGCGCCCCAATCAGGTCAGGGGCGCGATACCTCGGCGTGGAACTACCGGTACGTTTCAACGCCTGAGCGACGCTCAGGCGGCGTCCTTGACCGACGGCAGGCGCGCCACCAGCCGCAGCGAAACGGTCAGGCCCTCGAGCTGGAAGTGCGGACGCAGGAAGAACTTGGCGCTGTAGTAGCCGGGGTTGCCTTCCAGTTCCTCGACGACCACCTCGGCTGCAGCCAGCGGTCGGCGTGCCTTGGTCTCCTGCGACGAGTTGGCCGGGTCGGCATCAACGTAATTCATGATCCATTCGTTGAGCCAGCGCTGCATGTCCTCGCGTTCCTTGAAGGCGCCGATCTTGTCGCGCACGATGCACTTCAGGTAATGGGCAAAGCGCGAGCAGGCGAACAGGTACGGCAGGCGTGCCGACAGGTTGGCATTGGCGGTCGCATCAGCGTCGTAGTACTCGGCTGGCTTCTGCATCGACTGGGCACCGATAAAAGCTGCGTAGTCGGTGTTCTTGCGGTGCACCAGCGAGATAAAGCCGTTCTTCGACAGTTCGGCTTCACGGCGGTCCGAGATGGCGATTTCGGTCGGGCACTTTATGTCAATGCCGCCATCGTCGGTCGGGAAGGTGTGGCACGGCAGGTTCTCGACCACGCCGCCGCTTTCGACGCCGCGGATCAGCGTGCACCAGCCATAGAGCTTGAACGAACGGTTGATGTTGACCGCCATGGCGTAGGCGGCATTGCTCCACACGTACTTGCGGTGATCCGCACCGTCGGTGTCTTCCTCGAAGTCAAATTCATCGACCGGATTGGTCTTGATGCCGTAGGGAAGGCGCGACAGGAAACGCGGCATGGCGAGGCCGACATAGCGGGCATCTTCCGAGTTGCGCAGACTGTTCCACGGCGCGTATTCCAGGTTCTGGAATATCTTGGACAGATCGCGCGGATTGGCGAGTTCCTGCCACGAATCCATCTGCAGCACCGACGGCGAGGCGCCTGCAATGAACGGGGCGTGAGCCGCTGCCGAGATCTTGGCAAGCGAGCCAAGGAGTTCGACGTCGGGCGGTGTGTGATCGAAGTAGTAGTCGGCTACCAGGCAGCCGTAGGGTTCACCACCAAGCTGGCCGTACTCTTCTTCATAGATGCGCTTGAAGAACGGGCTTTGGTCCCAGCCGATGCCCTTGTAGCGGCGCAGGGTCCGGCGCAGCTCTTCCTTGGACACATCCATCACGCGGATGCGCAGCTTGTCGTCGGTTTCGGTGTTTGAGACCAGGTGGTGCAGGCCGCGCCAGGCGGACTCCAGCTTCTGGAAGTCATCATGGTGCAGGATCAGGTTGATCTGCTCGGAGAGCTTCTTGTCGATGGCGCCGATGATGGCTTCGATGCTCTTGTAGGCATCATCGCTCATGGTGAACGAGCTGGCGAGCGCCTGCTCGGCCAGGGTCTTGACGGCGAGGTCGACGGCCTCGCGGGCCTGTTCGGTCTTGGGCGAGAATTCGCGGCTGATCAGCGCGGCGAAGTCGGAATGGTCAGCGCTCGCGAGCGCTTGGTGTTGTGCTGGTTGGGCGGTGGCCATGGAATCCTTGCTTGATGAGGTGGTTCAGGAAGGCAAGTAGCCGATCCATTCAGGACTGCGGCGACTGAGGTTCGTCGTCGCCGGCCCTGGGCTTGGGCGCCTTGGCAAGCGACTGCAGCAGCGCGGGATCCTGCAGCAACTGGTTGATCAGCGATTCGGCGCCCGACTTGCCATCCATGTAGGTCTGCAGGTTGGCGAGCTGGGTGCGGGCTTCGAGCAATTGCCTGAGCGCATCGACCTTGCCGGCTACCGCCGCGGGCGAGAAATCCTCGATGCTCTCGAATGTCATGTCGACCATGAGCTGGCCGTCGCCGGACAGCGTGTTGGGCACCGCAAACGCCACGCGCGGCTTCATGGCCTTCATGCGCTCGTCGAAGTTGTCGATATCGATCTCAAGAAACTTGCGATCGGCAACCGCCGGCAGCGGCTCGGCCGGCCTGCCCGACAGGTCGGCCAGCACGCCCATCACGAAGGGCAGCTCGATACGTTTCTCCGAGCCATAGACTTCGACGTCGTACTCGATCTGCACGCGCGGCGCGCGGTTGCGCGCGATGAATTTCTGCGAACTGTTCACAACAGACATGGATCTCCCCTGCGGGTTACATGGACATGCCGGTCGGCGTCAAGCCGAGCCGGCCTCGGGTACACTCCGGCACAACGGCATCGTGGCCAGCGCGGTATTCGGTGTGGTAGGCGAGCCCGGCAGGCGCGCTGTCGGCGACGCGGATCGCGATCACGGCGAGCTCGCGCTTCTCGGACAGGGCCAACAGCCACAGGCGCGCCAGTTGCGGCTGGATGACCTGCTCAATGAAGCCGGTCAGCTGCCGGGCGCCGGTCTCGCCGACCGGACAGCGCGCCACGATGAACTCGACCACCGGGTCGTCGTAAGTCAGCACAATGCCGTGCTGATGCTGCATGCGCACCGCCACGCGATCGAGATGCAGGCGCACGATGCGGCCCAGGTTTTCAGCCGCCAGCGGCAGATATGGCACGACTACCAGCCGCCCGAGGAACGCCGCCGGGAACACCTTGCGCAGCTCGGGCATCAGCGCGTCGCGCAGTGCAGCGGGCTCCGGCATCAGCGCCGGGTCTTCACAGAGATTCGCCAGCAGATCGGAGCCGGCATTGCTGGTGAGCAGCAGGATGGTGTTCCTGAAGTCGATATGGCGCCCCTCGCCATCCTCCATGTAGCCCTTGTCGAAGACCTGGTAGAAGACTTCGTGGATATCGGCATGCGCCTTCTCGACCTCGTCGAGCAACACCACGCTGTAGGGCCGGCGGCGCACCGCTTCGGTCAGTACGCCCCCTTCGCCGTAGCCGACATAACCCGGCGGCGCGCCCTTGAGCGTCGAGACGGTATGCGGCTCCTGGAATTCCGAGAGGTTGATGGTGATGAGGTTTTGCTCACCGCCGTACAGGGCGTCGGCCAACGCCAGCGCAGTCTCGGTCTTGCCAACGCCCGACGGGCCTGCCAGCAGGAAGACTCCGACCGGCTTGTTGGGGTCAGTCAGTTGTGCACGGGCGGTCGTGACGCGCTCCCCGAGCTGGGTTAGCGCATGGCCTTGCCCGATCACGCGTTCGCCAAGTGTCTGCGGCAGCTGCATCACGGTTGCCACCTCGTCCGCGACCATGCGCCCAACCGGGATACCGGTCCAGTCGGCAACGATTGCGGCGACCACGCGTTCATCCACTTCCGTGTACACAAGCGGCGCATCCGCTTGCGCGGCATGAAGATGGCCCTCGAGCTCATCCAGGGTTCGTCGCGCCGGCGCGGCCACAGTCGATTCATCCGACGCGGACTGCACCAGTGCGTATCGGCGGGCGACCAGGTCGGTCGCCAGACCGCGCACCCGGTCCCAGCGCGCCGAGGCCAAAGCCAGGTCGGCTTCGAACTGCTCGCGCCGAGCCCGTGCGAGCGCAATCCGCGCAGCGTCCGGCCGGCCAAAGCCGGCTTCCCGGGCCAATAGTGCGCACTCGGCGTCGGCCGCGGCGAGTTCGTGGCGCAGATGTTCGACTTCTGCCGGGGGCGCATGCAATGACAGGGCTACGCGCGCACAAGCGGTGTCGAGCAGGCTGATCGCCTTGTCGGGCAACTGCCGCGACGGGATAAAGCGATGCGATAGCCTGACGGCGGCGCGCACCCCCTCGTCGCGGATCAGTACCTGATGATGCGCCTCGAACGTCCGGACCAGACCCCGCACCATGGCAACCGCCCTGGCTTCGTCCGGTTCCATGACCTGCAGGACCTGGAAGCGGCGGGTGAGCGCCGGGTCCTTCTCGATGTGGCGCTTGTATTCGCTCCAGGTGGTGGCGCCGATCGTGCGCAGTGTCCCACGCGCCAGCGCCGGCTTGAGCAGGTTCGCGGCATCGCCGGTGCCGGCCTGGCCACCGGCGCCAACCAGTGTGTGGACCTCATCGACGAACAGGATCACGGGCGTCGGGGATTTGGCAGCTTCCTCAAGCACGCCCTTCAACCGCGCTTCGAACTCGCCTTTCATGCTGGCGCCCGCCAGCAGCGCACCCACGTCGAGGCTCAGCAGCCTGATGTCCTTCAGGCTGGGCGGCACCTCACCCGCGGCAATGGCCTGTGCCAGCCCCTCGATGACGGCAGTCTTGCCGACACCCGCCTCTCCGGTCAGGAGCGGATTGTTCTGACGGCGGCGCAGCAGGATGTCCGTCATGGTGCGGATCTCATGCTCGCGGCCGATCACCGGATCCAGCCGGCCCGCGCGTGCCTCCTCGGTCAGGTCGCGGCAGTACCTGCCCAGGGCGGGCTTGCCGGCACTGGCAGGTGCCGTCGCGCCACTGGCTTCACCCGGTGTGGCCGGCGCCAGGCCACTGCCGTCATAAGCCGCTTCACGGCTCTCAGGCGATTGCGCGATGAGCGCCGGTGCCATTTCCACCAGGTCATCGGGCCGCACCTTCGCGAACTGGCTTGAGATGCCCAGCACCGTACGGCGCAACTCCGGCGTCTTGAGCAGCGCAGCGAGCAGATAAGCGCCGCGCACGCGGTCATCGGAAAAAGCAAGCGTCGCATAGACCCACGCTCGCTCGATCGCCGACTCAAGCTGGAACGAAAAGTCACTGATCGAGGTGGCGCCGGCAGGCAACGCGGCCAGCGCGCGGGTCAGGTCGGCTTCAAGCACGGACAGGTCGGCGCCGGCATGGCGCAGCATCCGCTGCAGGTCGCCATCCGGGGCTTGCAGCAGTTGGTGGAGCCAATGCACAAGCTCCACGTACGGGTTGCCGCGGAGCTTGCAAAAGGCCGTCGCGCTTTCGATCGCCTTGAATAGCGTGAGATTGAGTCGGCCAAATAAAGTCTGACGCGAAATATCCATTCGATGCCTTTGCCGTTCGCCCCTTGGATAAGAGGACTACCATTGCACGGAGATTTTGTTATTTGGCTTTTTTAGGATATGACCAAAACAATACGCTAGCAAATGTCTCGTCCGCGACCAGGCCTCTGGCGCATCGGCACCCAAAATCTATATAACTCATTGATTTTATGTACTTTATTCACTCCATCGCGCGGTTATCACGTTTTCTTCTGGCCGACAATGACCCAACACCATGTCCCCATGGAATATTACAAATTTTGACAATCCATCCGAGATATACATAACTTTTATCCAATGTCCATAGGATCACCCTTAAATCTCTATGATCACTTTTTAATTCTGATTTTCCGGATATTAAATAGGAAAATTCCATTCCATTTAGAATTTCGTTACGCCAGGATTTGCGATTATCATCAGACGCTTTCGAAAACCAATAACCTCAGGTGGCCGGGCTATGAGCGACTGGCAGAACCGCACTGCGGAAATCCACGCCGTCAACGCCAGACTCGATGGCGACAGCAATGCGCCCTGGCCTTGGGATGCGCTCGGCGGGACGCAGCCAGACGGTGCCGATCCGTTCTCGCTGGTGAAGCCAGCCGGTGGTGCGGGGACAACGGCGGCGGCTGGCCCTGAGCCGGCCGACGTGCTCGATCAGCTCAAACGCGAGGCCGAGGCGGCGCTAAGGGACCCGAACTACGTCAGTGCACATGCCAGCTCCAATGCAGCGTCGACAGCTCCGATCCCGGCGGAGGGCGAACCGAAGCCGCTGCAAACGCTCGCGCGCGAAGCGAACCATGCCGATAGCTTGATGGACATGCTGGACACGGCAGGCCATATTGATTCGCTGATCGGCTCCCGGGAATCCCTGGAAGAGCACGAACTCTTTTCAACCCCGGCTGCGCCGGACGTGCTGTGGCTGTTCGCTGGCGACATTGCGCCCACGCGGCGCCGCGATGTCACGGCCCTGCTTACCCGTCGCGAACACCATCTGGTGTCGATGGACAGCGCCTACCGTCCCGCGCCGGCGCTGCCGCCTGATCCTGGCCATGACGCTTGAAGCGCACACCCCTCGTCAGGCACCCGGCACGGGGCTGTCATCAATCCTTCGCCGAAGCGGCTCGGTCAAAGGCGCGCTGGCCCAGACGGAGGCGCAGGTCCGCGAGGAACCTGGCTCTTTCGCTTTCCGTTGGCAGCTATTCCAGTGGCTCTGCGTGGTCGGTGACTGGTCCAGGGCCCTCAAGCAATTGCAGGTCGCCACGCAGCTTGCGCCCGGCTTCGCGCAAACCGCGCATGTGTACCGCGACCTGATCCGTGCGGAGGTGTTTCGTGGCGAGGTATTCGCCGGCCAGCGCACCCCCGGCTCGCTGCTGCCGGCCCCGGCGTGGGTGGCAAAGCTCCACACGGCTCTGGCGGAAAACAAGGCCGGCGAATGCTCAGCCGCGGACGCCAGCCGGCACCTGGCCCTGTCGCAGGTGCCAGCCTCAGCCGGCGCGCACGACGGCGTGCGCTTTGCCTGGATTACCGACACAGACACACGGCTGGGACCGACCTGCGAGATCGTGACCGCGGGGCGCTACGCCTGGCTGCCCTTTGCGCAGATGCGCAAGATCGAGTTGGGCAAGGCGTCCGGGTTGCTGGATCTGTTATGGCGCCCGGCCACGGTGACACTCGCCGACGGCGTGGTCAGCCGTGGCTTCCTGCCGGTGCGCTACCCAGGCTCCGAACAAGGCAGCGACGGGATTCGGCTGGCTCGCGAAACCAGCTGGAGTGAAGCGGGTGAGACAGGTGTCATCGGTTTCGGCCAGAAGACCTGGATGACAGACACGGGAGATGTCGCCATGCTGGATGTGACAACGCTCACCCTGGACGCGGAGCATGGCTGAACACCGCCCGCCGCGCCGCCCGAATTCGCAACTGCTGCCGACGTTGCTGGACCGGCTGCGCGACGACGCGCCCCAGCGCCAGACGGAAAGCGCGGACGAATACACCGTCACGCGTGCCCAGATGCGCGAGATCATCCAACGCGACCTCACCTATCTGCTCAACACCACCAATCGCGAGGATGAAATCGATCGCAAGCGCTATCCCGCTGCTGCCGCATCGACCATCAACTACGGCGTGTCCCCGGTCGCCGGCAGTTATCTGGCCGAACACAAGTGGAGCGATATCGTCACCATCGTCAGGCGTGCGATCCTGGACTTCGAACCCCGGCTCATCCCCGGCTCGCTGGAAGTGAAGCCGCTACTGAAAGAAGATGCGCCACAACGCTATAACACCCTGGTGTTCGAGATCAAAGGCCTGATCCATATGAACCCGTATCCGATGGCGTTCACTGCCCAAAGCTCGCTCGACCTGGAAACCAGCCGGATGAGTGTCCAATCGATCCACGCCAGCTGACACCATGGATCCGCAACTGCTCGATTACTACAATCGCGAGCTCGTCTATATGCGCGAGCTGGCCGGGGAATTCGCCAAACAGCACCCGAAGGTCGCGAAACGGCTGGGCATGCAGGGCATCGAGGTGGCCGACCCCTACGTCGAGCGCCTGATCGAGGCGTTCTGCTTCCTGTCAGCGCGTACCGAGATCAAGCTGGACGCAGAGTTCCCACGCTTCACCCAGCGGCTGCTGGAGGTGATCTACCCCAACTATGTGGCGCCGACGCCATCGATTGCGGTCGCGCAGTTCCGACCCAGCCAGAACGAGGGCGATTTTGCGCATGGCGTGGAGGTTCCGCGCGGCACGGAGGTCAACGCGGCGGCGGCGCCTGGAGAGAAGACGGCCTGCCAGTTCAGGACCACGCAGCCGTTGACACTGTGGCCGGTTGAGATCACCGAAGCGCGGCTCACTGGCATTCCGCCCGATGTCAGGGGGCCGGAGCGCTATGTGCCCGCCCATGTGACAGTACAGGGTGCACTGCGGTTGCGCCTGCGCTGTACGCGAGGCGCGACCTTCGACCAGCTGCCCGGCCTGGACCACCTGCCGGTCTATCTGCGCGGCGATGACCTGATCGCCTCACAACTGTTCGAACTGTTGCACAGCGCCGGTGTGGCGACGCTGATCGGACACCCCGGGGCCATGAGCGAGCGCCCCTGCGCAGTGGCGCAGGATGCTGTCAGTTACGTGGGAATGGGACCGGGCGAAGGCGCGCTGCCTTTGCAGTGGAACAGCTTCCACGGGCACAACCTGTTGCATGAGTACTTCGCTTGCCCACAGCGCTTCTATTTCTTCGGCCTCAACAAGCTCGCTCAGGGCCTGAGCCGGATCCGCGGCAAGGAAGCCGAGATCGTCGTGCTGCTGTCAAAGCCGCCCCGGGATCTGACCAGCAAGGTCGACCGCGAACAGTTCGCGCTGTTTTGCACACCGGTGGTCAATCTGTTTCCAAAGCGCACCGATCGCATCGAGGTCACGCCGGGCCGCGCCGAGTTTCACCTGGTCGCCGACCGGCAGCATCCGCTTGACTACGAAATCCACACCGTCAGGCAGCTCTGCGCACAAAGGTCCGAGCACAGCGCAGGCATCGACTTCCAGCCGCTCTTTACCACCCTGAATAGTGATGAAGGCAACCACGGCCGCTACTTTTCCCTGCGGCGCGAGCGTCGGCTGATCTCTGAGCAGGCTCGCAAGTACGGCACACGCACGGCATACGTCGGCACCGAGCTGTTCGTGTCGCTGGTGGACCAGAACGAAGCTCCCTACCCGGACGCCTTGCGCTACCTGTCAGTGGAATCGCTGGTTACAAATCGCGATCTGCCCAATCTGGTACCGCGCAATGGCCGGCACGACCTGACCCCGGCAGCTTCCATCCCCGTGGACGGGATCGGCCTGATCCGCGCGCCGTCGGCACCACGGCCGCCCTATGCGGACGGAGAAATGGCCTGGCGCCTGATACGGCTGCTGGGCTTCAACTACTTGTCGCTGACCGACCTGGAGCATCGCTCAGGCGGCCAGGGCCTGCGTGACATGCTGCGGCTTTTCGTGGCGAACGACGACCTCGCGCACCAGGGGCAAATCCAGAGCCTGATCGGCGCGAACGTGAAGCCAGTCATGCGCCGGCTGCCAGGCAACGGGCCCTTGATCTACGGCCGCGGCATCCAGTGCCAGCTCACGGTGGACGAAGGCGGCTTCTCCGGCATCAGCCCATACCTGTTCGGCGTGGTGCTGGAGCATTTCCTGGCGCGCCACGTCTCGGTCAATGTCTTCACGCAAACCGAACTGCACTCCATGCAACGCGGCCTGGTGCATCGTTGGCCCGTGCGCATGGGCGGCCGCAGCGCCGTGTAGCCATGTTCAAAGGCAACGACGACAATGTGCCGCCCTCGCCGGCGGCGACGGCCGCGCCCGGAAACTATGCCGGCCAGGCGCCGTGGAAGCTGAGCTTCCTGGGGCTCCTGCGGCATCTGTCCGCCCGGCACCCTGACTTGCCCCCGATCGGGCAGGCAAGCCGGCCACGCGACGAGCCTTTCCGGGCTGGCCAGCAGGCCGCGCTCACCTTCGCGCCCCGGGAGATCGCGCAGGTGCAGCCGCTGGCCGGCCGGCTCAAGGTGCAATTGTTTGGCTTGGGTATGCTGGGGCCGAACGGGGCGCTGCCGATTCACCTGACGGAAGTTGTACGCGAGCGTAGCGAAGCACACCGGGACAACACCACCGCCGACTTCCTGGATCTTTTCCACCATCGCGCCTTCACGCAGTTCTACCGCGCGTGGGCAAGCGCCCAAGCCACCGCGGGCCTCGATCGGCGCGACTGCGAGGTGTTCTCCCGCTATGTCGGCTGGCTGGCGGGCAATGAAGCCGACGAAATCGCGCACAGCACCCTGCCGCCGCACGCCCGGCTCGCTGCGAGTGCGCACCAGGTGCGCGAAGCGCGCGATCCCGACGGCATCGCGGCCACGCTTTCTCACTTCTTTGGTGTGCCCGTCAGGCTTGAAGAGTATGTATTGCACTGGATCGCCGTCGATCCGGCCGAGCGCAGCCGCCTGGGACACCCGGGCGCCCCAGGCGTCATGGGGCAAGGCGCCATGCTTGGCGAAATGGTGCCGGACCGCCAACACAAGTTCCGCCTGGTGATCGGCCCGCTCGGGTTGCAGCAATACTTGAACTTCACGCCGAACGGCAGGGACCTTCCGACGCTCATCGAATGGGTGCGCGCCTTCGTCGGCTTCGAGTTCGTCTGGGAAGCCGAGCTGCAGGTGATCCCGGACTCGGCGCCGCCTGCCATCCTGGGCTCGCAGGAACGCCTGGGCTGGTCCACATGGCTGAGCGAACCGGATCGAAGCCGCGCCATCACCGGCATGGTGTTCGAGCCAGAACACTATGCAACACACTGACCATGAATGCCAAAGCCAAGGCCGTACCGGTGCCAAGACCTGACTTTCCCTTCCCGGAACTGCTGGAACCTGTCGCACCCGACAGGCCATGCGGTGACGACCTGGAGTACGACCCTGAGTTCGTCGTGCTGCTGGCCAAGGCGGCGCCGAAGCCCGACGCGCAGTACGGCAACTTCGTCAGCGAGCCCGAGGCCATCAACTGGGCGGATCTGGAGCGCGACTGCCGGCGCCTGCTGCTGCGCACGCGCGACATCCGCATCCTGGCGCTGCTGCTGCGCTGCCGTACCCGGCTAGGCCAGGCAAGCGGCCTGCGCGACGGACTCGCGGCCATGGCGCGGCTGCTGGCAAAATGGCCCGATGCCATCCATCCGCAGTTATGCGTCGATGGCGAAACCGATCCCGCGATGCGCGCCAATGCGCTCGCCGCGCTGACCGACCCGGAGGGGCTGATGCGGGACGTGCGGGAGTTGACGATCACAGGCAACGCGGCGCTCCGGCTGCAGATCCGGGATGTCGAGCGCTCGCTCGGCGTGCCGCGGCCCGCGGACGCCCTGGCGCCGGAATCGGTGCGGCAGCAAATGCAGGATCTGCGCCAGCAGAACAGCCCCGCCCTCACGGCACTCGACGAGGCCGCAGGCCAGGCAGCGGCCATTGACGGTTGGGCAAAAGCCAACCTCCGGCAGGACAGCCCCGACTTGAGCCCTCTGCTCAAGCTGCTTGGCATGATGACGAGCACTGTCGCGACCGCCCCGGCACCGCCGGTCGCCGCATCCACCGCCGCGCCAGTCGCTTCTCCTTCATGCGGCGATGCTGCCGGCGGTCTTTCCCCTGCCGCAACCGCCGTGCACTCAGGCGCCTGCAAACCGCGGGATCGCGATGCCGCCCTGGCCGCCATCCGCACCGCGCGTCAATGGTTCGAGTTCCACGAACCCAGCAGCCCGGTGGCACTGCTGCTCAGGCAAGCCGAGCGGCTGACCGGCAAGCGCTTCGATGAAGTGTTCCAGGCGATCCCTGCGGATCTGGTGGAGCGCTGGGCGCAGGACACATAGCGGCAACCGGCCTGCAAGCTACTCCAGCATCGCCCGATGCCGCCCCAGCGCCTCGCGCACGATGTCCAGCAGCCCGCTCCCTGCCTCGGCATCCACATGCCCCAGCAAGGCCTTGCGCATGCGCGGCTCCCAAAACCGCTTGATATGCCCTGCAATATCAGAGACGGCCTCTTCCCGATCCGGCATGGCCTCGAAGAAGCTGCCGATCTGGTTGGCCATGGTGATGAGGTTGTCGATCTTCATGCCAGGCTCGCTTCGTGCTGCAGGCGTTGGGGATGGGCATAGACCACGTGCGCGCCGGCGCGCACGAAGCCGGCCAGGGTGATGCTGGCTTGTTCGGCAAGCCGCACGGCCAGCGCCGTCGGTGCGGACACTGCGGCGAGCACGCCGGCGCCGATGGCGGCGGTCTTCAGCACCATTTCATAGCTGGCGCGGCTGGTCACCAGCACCGCGCCGCTGGAGATGTCCTCGCCGCTGCTGGCGAGCGCGCCCGCCAGCTTGTCCAGCGCGTTGTGGCGGCCCACGTCTTCACGCACCAGTGATACATGGCCATCGGCACGCAGCCATGCGGCAGCGTGCGTCGCACCCGTGTGTTGCTGCAGATCCTGCCGCAGTTGCAGTTGCACGAACGCGGCCTGGATCACGTCGGTATGGAAGCTGGCATCGCTGCGCACCGGTGCCGGCAGGCGCATCACCTGTTCCAGCGATTCGGTGCCGCACAGCCCGCAGCCGGTGCGCCCGGCCAGCGAGCGGCGGCGGTCCTTGAGCCGCATGAAGGCTTCCGATGCGATCTCCAGCTGCACGGCGATGCCGTGCTCGCGCGTGTCGATCTCGATGTCATAGACGTCGCTGGCACGGGTAACGATGCCTTCGCTCAGGCTGAAGCCGAGTGCGAAGTCCTCCAGGTCGGCCGGCGTCGCCAGCATCACCGCGTGCGAGATGCCGTTGTACACCAGCGCGACCGGCACTTCCTCGGCCACTTCATCGGGGCTCAGCATCAGCTCGCCGCGGCGCCAGCGGCTGACGGCGAAGGTGCTGTGAGTGGGCGGCTCGGCGTCTCTGGCCGCGGCCGGATGCACCTCCGGTGACTGCATGCAGCGCATCATGGTACGGCCCTCCGCTCAGCGTACGGCCTGCGCCGGGTCGGCGCTGGCGGCTTCCAGCAGTTGCAGCTGCTGGGCGTTGAACTCCTGGTACTCCCGCTGCCACGCCGACGGCTGCGCCACCGGCAGCACCTGCACCGCGGTCACCTTGTACTCCGGGCAGTTGGTGGCCCAGTCGGAGTTGTCGGTGGTGATCACGTTGGCGCCGGATTCCGGGAAGTGGAAGGTGGTGTAGACCACGCCCGGCTGCATGCGCTCGCTGACGATCGCGCGCAGCACCGTGTCGCCGGCACGGCTCTGCACCCCGACCCAGTCGCCGTCCTTGATGCCGCGCTCCTCGGCATCGTGCGGATGGATCTCGAGCCGGTCCTCGGCATGCCAGTAGACGTTGTCGGTACGGCGCGTCTGCGCGCCGACGTTGTATTGCGACAGGATGCGGCCGGTGGTCAGGATCAGCGGGAAGGCGCGCGTGATCTTCTCGGTGGTGGGCACGTACTTGGTGATGATGAACTTGCCCTTGCCGCGCACGAAGGTGTCGATATGCATGGTCGGCGTGCCTTCCGGCGCGTCGGCGTTGCACGGCCACTGGATGCTGCCGAGCTGGTCCAGGCGCTTGTAGCTGACACCGGCGAAGGTCGGCGTCAGGCGCGCGATCTCGTCCATGATCTCCGACGGATGCCTGTAGTCCATCGGGTAGCCCAGCGCATTGGCCAGCAGGATGGTGGCTTCCCAGTCGGCATAGCGCGCCTTGGGCGGCATCACCTTGCGCACGCGCGAGATGCGGCGCTCGGCGTTGGTGAAGGTGCCGTCCTTTTCCAGGAAGGACGAGCCCGGCAGGAACACGTGCGCGTACTTGGCGGTCTCGTTCAGGAAGATGTCCTGCACCACGATGCATTCCATTGATGACAGCGCCTCGGACACGTGCTGCGTGTTCGGGTCGGACTGGACAATGTCCTCGCCCTGGCAGTAGAGGCCCTTGAAGCTGCCGGCCAGCGCGGCTTCAAACATATTGGGGATGCGCAGGCCCGGCTCGGGGCTGATCTCGACATTCCACGCGGCTTCGAACAGACCGCGCGTGGTCGAGTCCGACACGTGGCGATAGCCCGGCAGCTCATGCGGGAACGAACCGATGTCGCACGAGCCCTGCACATTGTTCTGGCCGCGCAGCGGGTTCACACCCACGCCTTCGCGGCCGATATTACCGGTGGCCATGGCGAGGTTGGCAATGCCCATCACGGTGGTGGAGCCTTGCGCATGCTCGGTCACGCCCAGGCCGTAGTAGATCGCAGCGTTGCCGCCGGTGGCATACAGGCGTGCGGCACCGCGCAGCTGTTCCGCCGGAATGCCGGTCACGCTTTCCATCGCCTCCGGCGAGTTCTCCGGCAGCGAGACGAAATCGCGCCATTGCTGGAAGGCGCGGTCCTCGCAGCGCTCGGCGATGAAAGCTTCGTTGAGCAGGCCTTCGGTGACGATCACGTGGGCCAGCGAGGTCACCAGCGCCACGTTGGTGCCCGGGCGCAGTTGCAGGTGATAGTCGGCACGGATATGCGGGGAGTCGACCAGGTCGATGCGGCGCGGATCGACCACGATCAGCCTGGCGCCGGCGCGCAGGCGCTTCTTCATGCGCGACGCAAAGACCGGGTGGCCGTCGGTCGGGTTGGCACCGATCACCATGATCACGTCGGCCTTCTCCACCGACTTGAAGGTCTGCGTGCCGGCCGATTCGCCCAGGGTCTGCTTCAGGCCGTAGCCGGTCGGCGAATGGCACACGCGCGCGCAGGTGTCGACGTTGTTGTTGCCGAAGGCTGCGCGCACCAGCTTCTGCACCAGGTAGCCCTCTTCATTGGTGCAGCGCGACGACACGATGCCGCCGATGGAGTCCCTGCCGTGCTCGGCCTGGATACGCTTGAACTGCGACGCGGCATAGTCGATCGCCTCTTCCCACGACACCTCGCGCCACGGATCGGTGATCTTGGCGCGGATCATCGGCTTGAGGATGCGGTCCTTGTGCGTGGCGTAGCCCCAGGCAAAGCGGCCCTTGACGCAGGCGTGGCCTTCATTGGCCTTGCCGTCCTTGTACGGCACCATGCGCACCACTTCATTGCCCTTCATCTCGGCCTTGAACGAACAGCCCACGCCGCAATAGGCACAGGTGGTCACGGTGCTGTGCGAGGGCTGGCCGAACTTGATCACCGAGGTCTCGGTCAGCGTCGCGGTCGGGCACGCCTGCACGCAGGCGCCGCACGAGACGCAGTCCGATTCCATGAACGACTGGCTGGTTCCGGGCGAAACGCGGGAATCGAAGCCGCGGCCGCTGATGGTCAGGGCGAAGGTGCCCTGCGTTTCCTCGCAGGCGCGCACGCAGCGGTTGCAGACGATGCACTTGGAGGGGTCGTAGGTGAAGTAAGGATTGGATTCGTCCTTCTTCATCTGCGTGTGCGTCGCGATCGGCGCAGCTTCCGGGCCGCCGTCGTTGTAGCGCACTTCACGCAGGCCGACCACGCCGGCCATGTCCTGCAGCTCGCAGTTGCCGTTGGTCGGGCAGGTCAGGCAATCGAGCGGGTGGTCGGAGATATACAGCTCCATCACGCCGCGGCGCAGGTCGGCCAGCTTGTCGCTCTGTGTCTTGACCTTCATGCCGGCTTCGACCGGCGTGGTGCACGATGCCGGATAGCCGCGGCGCCCTTCGATCTCGACCAGGCACAGCCGGCACGAGCCGAAGGCTTCGAGGCTGTCGGTGGCGCACAGCTTGGGGACGGCGATCTGCGCTTCCATCGCGGCGCGCATCACCGAGGTGCCGGCGGGCACGGTGACGCTGACGCCATCGACCTCCAGGGTGACCAGTTCGGTGGATGGGCTGGCGGGCGTGCCGAAATCGATCTCGTTGCGGGCGTTCATGGCGGTTTGTCTCCCGTGTCTCTGCTGGACCTGGCTCAGGCGGCCTTGGCTGGGTTGGAGGCGAGGCCGAAGTCCTCGGGGAATTCATTCAGCGCGGACAGCACCGGGTACGGGGTCATGCCGCCCATCGCGCACAGCGAGCCGTTGAGCATGGTGTCGCACAGGTCACGCACCAGGGCCACGTGCTTGACCGGCTGCTCGCCGGCGATGATGCGGTCCATCACTTCGACGCCGCGGGTCGAGCCGATCCGGCACGGGGTGCACTTGCCGCACGATTCGATCGCGCAGAACTCCATCGCGTAGCGGGCCTGCTTTGCCATGTCGACGGTTTCATCGAACACCACGATGCCGCCGTGGCCGACCACGCCGCCGAACGCGGCATAGGCTTCATAGTCCAGCGGCACGTCGAAGCGCGACTCGGGCAGGTAGGCGCCCAGCGGCCCGCCCACCTGCACCGCGCGGATGGCGCGGCCGCTGCGCGTGCCGCCGCCGTAGTCGACCAGCAGCTCGCGCAGCGTGACGCCGAACGCCTTTTCCACCAGTCCGCCCTGCTTGATGTTGCCGGCAAGCTGGAACGGCAGCGTGCCGCGCGAACGGCCCATGCCGTAGTCGCGGTAGTACTGCGCGCCGCGCGCCAGGATCACCGGCACGGTGGCCAGCGAGATCACGTTGTTGATCACCGTGGGCTTGCCGAACAGCCCCTGCAGCGCCGGCAGCGGCGGCTTGGCGCGCACCACGCCGCGCCGTCCTTCCAGGCTTTCCAGCAGCGCGGTTTCCTCGCCGCAGACATAGGCGCCGGCGCCCTTGCGCACTTCGAGGTGGAAGCGCTTGCCGCTGCCGCGGATGTCGTCGCCGAGCCAGCCGGCGGCGTTGGCGATGCCGATCGCGCTTTCCAGCACGGCAATCGCGTGCGGGTATTCGGAACGGCAGTAGATGTAGCCCTGCTCCGCACCCACCGCAAGCGCGGCAATGGTCATGCCTTCGATCAGCATGAACGGGTCGTCTTCCATCACCATGCGATCGGAGAACGTGCCCGAGTCGCCCTCGTCGGCATTGCAGACGATGTACTTGACCGCGGACTGCGCGCCTAGCACGGTCTTCCACTTGATGCCGGTCGGGAACGCCGCGCCGCCGCGGCCGCGCAGGCCGGAGTCGGTGACCTCCTGCACGATCTCGGCGGGCTGCATCGCCAGCGCGCGCTCCAGGCCGGCAAAGCCCTCATGCGCGCGGTAGTCGTCCAGCGACAGCGGATCGGTGATGCCGACGCGGGCGAAGGTCAGGCGCTCCTGCTGCTTCAGGAACGGGATCTCTTCGGCGACGCCCTGCGACAGCGCGTGCTCGCCGCCTTGCAGCAAGCCGGCGTCGAACAGCCCCGGCACGTCTGCGGCGCTGACCGGGCCATAGGCCACGCGGCCGGCTCCGGTCTGCACCTCGACCAGCGGCTCCAGCCAGAACATGCCGCGCGAGCCATTGCGCACAATGCGCACGTGCTCGTTGCGCGCCGCGGCTTCACGCGCGATGGCGCGGGCGACGTCGTCGGCGCCCAGTGCCAGCGCGGTGGAATCGCGCGGCACGAAGATGGTGGTGATCGTGATCATGCCTGTGCCTCCGCGGCTTCCGTGGTCTTTTCCGCGGACGATTCGCGCAGCGAGCGCACCAGCGCGTCGAAGCGCCTGGCATCGACATAGCCGTGCAGCTGCTCGCCGACCATCACGGCGGGGCCGCAGGCGCACTGGCCCAGGCAATAAACCGGCTCCAGCGTCACCTGCCCGTCCGCGGTGGTTTCATGGAAGCCACAGCCAAGTGCGCGCTGCGCATGCTCGGCCAGCGCTTCGGCGCCGACCGACTGGCAGGCTTCGGCGCGGCAGACCTGCACCACGTGGCGCCCGGCCGGCTGCTGGCGGAAATGGTGGTAGAAGGTGATCACGCCGTGCACCTCGGCGCGCGACAGGTTCAGCGCGCGGGCAATGACGGGCACGGCGGCGTCGGGGATATAGCCCTGTGTGTCCTGGATCTCATGCAGGATCGGCAGCAAGGCGCCCGGTATGTCCTGGCGCGCGGCCACGATGGCGGCGATGCGCGTGGCATCGGCGGATGCCGGTGCATGGGGGGAAATTTCTGGCATAGCGTCTCCTGTGAGGCGTTGCGCAGATCGGCAGCGCGGCCTCTTATATGCTATTTTTTTCCTATTTACGGGCTGTGACGTCGCCGTTTTTTCCCGTTTGAAGGACTATATGAGAGTGACAGCGGCCCTTCAATAAGCTATTTTCTACATATGATTCGCATCTCGATCCACCCGCACCTGCAGATCCGGGACGACGCCAGCCCCGGTGGCGAGGCCCTGGACGTGTCCCGCCTGGTGGCCCTGCTCGGCCATATCGAGGAATCCGGCAGCATCAGCCACTCGGCGCAGGCGGTATCGCTGTCCTACCGCTACGCCTGGGGCATCCTGCGCGATGCCGAGGCGCTGTTCGGCGGCCCGCTGATCGACAAGACCCGCGGGCGCGGCAGCGCGCTGACGCCGCTGGCGCAGCAGTTGGTGTGGGCCAGCAAGCGGATCGGCGCGCGGCTGTCGCCGACGCTGGACAGCCTGGCGTCCGAGCTGGAGATCGAGTTGAAGAAGCTGATGGACCAGCCCGAAGCCACGGCGCGGCTGCATGCCAGCCACGGCTTCGCGGTGGCGGCGCTGCGCGACTTCCTCGACGAGCAGCAGGTGCGGCACGACCTGAAGTACTGCGGCAGCGTCGAGGCCGTGGCGGCACTGGCCGAAGGCGCCTGCGATATCGCCGGCTTCCATGTGCCGGTGGGCGAGTTCGAGCACGGCATGTGGCGGCATTTCACCACCTGGCTCAAGCCGGACACCCACTGCCTGGTGCACCTGGCGGTGCGCAGCCAGGGACTGTTCGTGCGGCCGGACAACCCGCTTGGCATCCACACGCTGGAAGACCTGACCCGGCGCGAGGTGCGCTTCGTCAACCGCCAGGTGGGCTCGGGCACGCGCCTGCTGCTGGACCTGATGCTGGCCGCGCGCGGCATCGACACGGCCCGCATCGAGGGCTACAGCAACGGTGAATTCACCCACGCCGCGGTGGCCGCGTATATCGGCAGCGGCATGGCCGACGTGGGCTTTGGCGTGGAAACCGCGGCGCGGCGCTTCGGGCTGGCGTTCGTGCCGGTGATCAAGGAGCGCTACTTCTTTGCGATCGAGCGCGCCAAGCTGCGCAGCGCGGCACTGGCCGGCGCGGTGGACGCGCTTACCAGCGAAGCCTTCCGCCAGCGCGTCAATGCACTGCCCGGCTACGACGGCACGCTGACCGGCACCGTGCTGACGCTGGAAGAAGCGTTCCCGGATTACGCTGAGGCGCGCTAGCGCTCCAGCAACGAGAGGCGGTCAGGATGACCGGCCCATTGCTCATGGCCGGGGATCGGCCCTTTGGCCTTGAGCAACGGCAGCCAGTCAGCGCGCCGCGACAGTTCGGCATTGAGGGCAATGAAATGGCGCTGGTCCTCGGGCAGGTCATGCTCCGAGTAGATCGCGCCGACCGGGCACAGCGGCACGCACATCGAGCAATCGATGCACTGGTCGGGGTCGATGGCGAGGAAGTTGGGCCCTTCGTGGAAGCACGACATCGGGCAGACTTCGACGCAATCGGTATGGCGGCACTGGATGCAGGCATCCGTCACGACAAAGGTCATGGGGCAGTTGCGGTACGGCGGGTGATGACCGCGTGATGGTAACGCCCCGCCCGCGGGCGCGGGACGCGCCGCATTGTGCGACTCCTTCAAATCCGCTGAAGAGCCGCGCCCGGCCTGGCCCGGGCGCAGGCGCGTCAAGCGGTCTCGCGCATCAGTTCTTCCTTGCGCGCCGCCATGGCCTGTGCCACGTCGCGCAGGTTGACCTTTTCCTTGATCGCGTTCTTGAACAGCTCGCCCTCCTCTTCCTCGATATGGTGGGCAACGTATTCTGACAGCACCGTGTAGTTGGCCTCGAGCTTGTCGCCGGCCGGATCCTCCTCGATCGCAGCGATCAGGTCCTTCGCCACCTGGTGCTCGACCTCGGCCTCGTCCAGCAGGTCGTCGATCTCGTCGCTGACGCCGCGCAGCGCCGGATAGAAGATCTCCTCCTCGATGGTGGCGTGCACCGTGAGCTGGTGGCACACGTCCAGCGCGATCGCCTGCTTCTCGTCGCGATCTTCAGTGTCCTTGAACGCCTTGAACTGCTTCTTGACAGCGCGATGGTCGTCCATCAATGCGCCGAGGGCCTGGGCCTGGTCTGCGGGAATCTTCGACTTGTCCACGGCTTTCTCCTGGTGGGATTTGCCGGCGCTCCGGCTTTGCGCTGGGGAGAACGCAGATTCCGTGCCCGCCCCAGCGCAGGCAGCGCACCTGCCAGTCGTTGCAATTCCTGCGCGAAGCCTTGTAATTGTGCCCGCAGCGCCGCGTCGGTCGGACCAGGCTTGCCGCGGCTTCATTTGCCTGCATACCGTGCCTTGGGAGCCCCCTCACCTTTGCCCTGTGCGGGGCAAGCGCGGCATGAAATTTGCGGCGTGGCGCAGTAAGCCGAAACAGGAGTATCCCTGTCCGAAATGCAACCGATACCGGACGGCGCGTCCGCGCCGTTCATCACCACCATGCCGACCTCATTCCTCTACTCCAATTGTGCCGATGGCCAGCCGGCCATGATGGACGAATTACAAGCCGCGCGCGAGGCCGGCTATGGCGTAGATGCGCGCCATGCCTTCTGGGAAGAAGAGCCCGCGTCAGTGCCCGCGCTGCAGCGCCCGCGCCTGCGCGCGCTGCAGCACCAGGTGCAGCCGGCCGACTCGGTCGTGTCACTGCGGCTGTGCAGCCTGGGCTGGAGCGTGCCCGAGGTGCTGGCCACCATCCGGCGCTTCCGCCTGCTGGGGGTGGCGTTGTATTGCGTGCAGCTGTCCCGTGACGACCTGGCCAACACCACGCCGCCGGAGGCGGTCGAGGTGCTGCGTGCGGTCGCCGCGCTGGAAGGCGCCGCCCGCAGCGTGCGCGTGCGCGAGAGCCTGGCCGCGGCCAAGGCCATGGGACGTCAGGTGGGCCGCCCGCCCAAGCACACGCCTGAACAGCGCCATGCGATCCTGAACGCGCTGGCCGCGGGCAATTCAGTGAGCGAGACCGCGCGGCGCTTCAGCACTTCACGCCAGACCGTGCTGCGCATCCGCGCCGCCGAGCCAGGCGCCCAGCCCCATGCGGCATCCGCGGCCATGGCCGACGCTGAAGAATCGGCGACCGAAGCTGCCACCGGATGAGACCGACAGCAGCACAGCGCGCCGTGCCCCCATGCCCGAGCACAGGAAGCTGCCCGTCAGCCGCGATGAACTGAACCAATGCCGGCGTTGCCCGTTGTGGCGCAATGCCACCCAGGGCGTGCCCGGCGCCGGCGCCGCCCATGCGCGCATCATGCTGGTTGGCGAGCAACCGGGGGCGCAGGAAGACCTGCAGGGCTCCCCCTTCGTCGGCCCGGCCGGGCACCTCCTGGACGAAGCACTGGCCAGCGCGGGGCTGGACCGCGACAAGCTCTTCATGACCAATGCGGTCAAGCACTTCAAGTTCGAATGGCGCGGCAAGCGCCGGCTGCACAAGTCGCCGGCGCAGCAGGAGATCGAGGCCTGCAGCCTGTGGCTGGAGCGCGAACTGGAGAAGGTCGGGCCCAGGGTCGTGGTCGCGCTTGGCGCCACCGCGGCTCGTGCGGTGCTGGGCCGCAAGAGCGTGTCCCTGGCTGGAATGATGGAGACGCCAGTCGAGCACGAGGGACGGCTTGTCATCGCCACCTACCACCCGTCGTTCGCCTTGCGCCAGCGCACCGACGAGGCGCGAGCCGCCACCTTCGACCGCATCGTGCGCAGCCTGCGCGCCGCCGCGGGGCGGGCGCGCGGCGGCGCGGAAGGCTGAAGCAGCAGGCCACTCCCTGAAGGGAGAAGATTCCATCGGCCGGCAGGATACCGTCACGACAAAGTACCGAAGTCTTGCAAGTTCTCGATACCGAAATGTTATCGAGTCGCGAGAAAAATGGTAATGGATTAATCGCTGGGCGCTTCTTAAAGTTGCACGGACAGAAGGCGATCGCCCTCTCGTTCTCCCAACTTCATTGCACCAAGGAATCAGCATGGATCCCACTCCTCAGGAAATGGAAGCCACCCGCATCGCGCGCTGGGGCAAGGTCAAACCTTACGGTGAGACCTTCATCGAAAGCCGCCTGCCCGGCATGAAGAAGAACATCTACAAGATCATGAACCGCGGCGTGCTCGAGAACAAAGGCGTCGAGCCGGCGATTCCGGGTAACCACCGCTTCGGCGTGACCTTTATCGAAATCCCGGTCGGGCAAGGCGCCAGCCTGCACGCGCACAAGACCGAGGAAGTGTTCTGCCCGTTGAATGGCCAGATGGAAGTCATCTGGGGCGAGAAGGGCCAGTACTCGCTGATGCTGAACCAGTGGGATGTGATCTCCTGCCCGATCGGCGTGATGAGAGGGTTCCGCAACCCTAACGACCACGCCCTGGTCGTGTACTCGGTGGTCGGCGGCACCGACGAGGAGTGCGGCCGCATTGCCTGGCACCCGGACGTAGTGAAGGCCGCCGAGGCCACCGGTCTCGTCTACGGCAAGGACGGCTACATCACGGAAACGGAAGCGGACAAGGCGGAACACCGCGCCGCAGACTGAAGACGGCCGCCGGGTCGCTCAGGGTGCTTGCGCCCGGTAGCCTTCGGCGCTGGCCCGGGCTGCCGCAGATTCCGACCTTGGCCGAGTCCGGCTTTGCGGGCTATCGTTCCGAGACCATACAGGCGCTGTTTGCTCCGGCAGGCGCACCCGAGCCGCCACCTGTACGTCCGTCGCATCCTGGCGAGCAGCGAAGTGCGGCAACAGTCGCGCGATCTCGGCTTCGAGGCCGTGGCTGTGCCAGCCCACAGAACTCGCTGCCCGGGTCGCGGAAAATGTCCCGCGCCGCGCCGAAGTCGCGAACAAGGCACGTATCCAGAGCGACTGAGACCGGGCGCCAATGTCCGTCTCCTCGCCAGGCAACATCCACTCTTTCAATCATCAGGAGCCGACCATCATGACATCTGCCTCCGCAGAAAGCGCGCTCGCGCCCTCCGCATCGAACGCGCAATCGATTCCAGCCACCCCCGAGGCACTGCTGAAGGCCGTGCTCAAAGCGAATTCCGGGACACACGACCCGCGCACCAGGACCATTCTTGATGCGCTTATCCGGCATGCGCACGCCTTCGCGTCAGAGGTCCAACTGACCTATGAGGAACTCCACCATGGCCTGGACTTCATGGTCCGCATCGGCCAGGCCACCGGACCGAAAAAACACGAGGGCATCTTGCTGGCGGATATTCTCGGGCTTGCCACGCTGGTGCTTCTGATGGATGCCAAGGCCGTGCTTGCAGCCGGCGGCACCGAGCCCGCGCTGATCGGCCCGTTCTGGCGTGCGAACCAGCCGGTTCGCGCCAACGGCGCGCACATCGCAACCCCGGATACCACGGGCGATCCGCTGTTCGTGCAGGGACGCGTCGTGTCGATCGACGGCACGCCGATCGCCGGCGCGCGCGTCGAGACATGGCAGGCGGCGCCAAGCGGCCTGTACGAGAACCAGGACGAACACCAGGAGGACATGAACCTGCGTGGCGCGTTCGAGACCGATGCCGACGGGCGCTTCTGGTTCGAGAGCGTGCGGCCCTCAGGCTATGGCGTCCCGATCGACGGCCCCTGCGGCGACCTCCTGGCCCTGCAGAACCGCGACCACATGCGCCCGGCCCATCTTCACTTCATCGCCATCGCACCAGGGCACAAGGTACTGACCACGCAGATCTTCGATGCCCTGGATCCCTTTGCCTTCAGCGACGCGGCGTTTGGCGCCGTCGGCTCGCTGCTGCGCGATTTTGAGCCGGTCGATGGCGGCGGCTTCCGTCTCGATGTCGAACTGAAACTCGAACCGGGGGAGACGCGCCTGCCCAAGCCGCCCTTGCCCTGAACCTCTTTCGACTCACGGAGATGTTGAACCTGCCCGCCCGGCGCCCTGCAACTTGGCGCCGAAGCCGCGGACCCTGACGTGCTCGCTCCGTAGTTCATTCAGGTCACGCGACCGCCAGCATTGGATGTCCACGCAATCGTGGCAGTGCTGGCGGTCGCCAGTCCGGCGCCATGCGCGGACGCGGCGATCCGGCCGGGCTTGTTTTTCCGGCGTCATGACCAAACGGCATCGCTCGATGCCGCTTGGCAAGAACCCCTGCCGACTCAGGGCACCAGCACGAAACGCTGGCGCGCGCCCCTGGCCTGCGCGGCCCACACTTGCCCGACATCCTCCAGCGGCGCGGTGACGATATCGATTTCCATGCGCCCTGCCGCGGTATGCCGGCATAGCTCGGCATAGGCCTGCGCCTGGACCGCGACGGGCGCGTGGTAGTAGGCAAAGCCCATGATGTCGAAACACGCCTTGCGCGCCGCGGCGCCGGCAAAGGCAATGGTGGGCGCCACCGTGGTGCCGATATGGACCAGCCGCCCGCCGTGGCCAAGCGCCAGCAGCGCGGCCTCTGCCGGCGCGCCGCACAGGTAATCCAGCACGATGTCGACGTTGCCGTCGGCCGCGTTGCGATAGGCATCCAGCAAGTCGCCGGGCTGGTCGAGCGGCACCACCGCATCCGCGCCAAGCCGGCGTGCGCGCTGCAGCGCCTGCACATTGCGCCCTGCCGCGATCACGCGGCCGGCACCCAGCAGCTTTGCCGCGGCCACCGCCAGCAATCCCGAGATACCGGTCGCGCCGAGCACGAGCACGGTCTCGCCCGGCTGCATGCGCGCCCGCCACGACAGCGGCAGCCATGCCGCCAGGCCGGCGTTGCCGAGCGCGGCGGCGCGCTCGTCATCGATGCCGTCCGGCACCGGGAAGGTCAGCGCCGGATCCACCAGCGCGCGCTGCGCCATCGAGCCGAACGGCGCGACCGGTGCGTTGACGTTGAAGTAGACCCGTTGTCCATCCGCAAGCCGCCCCACGCCCTCGCGCCCGACGACAAAGCTGCCCGCCGCCGGCTTGATGTAATGCCGGCCCTCGGCAATGGCCATATCCAGCCGTGACAGCGCCGCGGCGCCTACGTCAACTACCACCTGCCCGCCCGCCGGGGTGGGATCGTCAAACTCCTGGTACACCGGCGCCCTGCCGGCGAGCGAAACCGCTCCTTTCATGTGCTTCTCCTTGTCCTTGATGTCCTTCTGGTCCGGGTCGATCTGCGACTTGGCATCGCCTGGTCAGCAGATTACAATGCAATCGATTGCACAACAAACGCGAAGCTGGCCGGCATCGAGGCCGATTCTAGGAATGGCCGCAGCCCGGCGTCCAATCCACTTTTTGGCGGCATCCCGATAACCAGAAGGTATGGCAAGCAGCCTGCCGCACATGGCACGACAGCGATGAGCAAACCCACCATCAAGCAGATCGCCGAGGCATTGGACGTCCATCCTTCCACCGTGTCGCGCGTGCTCAACCCCGAGACCCGCCACCGCATCGGCGACGAACTGGTGGCGCGCGTGCTCAAGGCGGCACAGGACCTGCACTACTCGCCCAACCGCATCGCGGCGGCACTGCGCACGCGGCGCTCAGGCACCATCGGCGTGGTGGTGCCTGACATCGGCAGCCCGGTGTTCCCGCCGATCGTACTGGGCATCGAGAACGCCCTGTCCCGGCATCGCTATATTCCGATCGTGGCCAATGCCGGCGGCGACAAGGCGCGCCAGACCTTTATCGTCGACCAGCTGCTGGCGCGCCAGGTGGACGGCCTGATCCTGGCCACCGCCGAGCGCAACGACCCCGTGGTGGCGCACTGCCTGGCGCAGGGCGTGCCCATTGTGATGGTCAACCGCAGCGACGATGCGGGGCGCGTGTCGAGCGTGGTCGGCGACAGCCGCCAGGCGATGGCGCTGGCAGTCGGCCACCTGCATGCGCTGGGCCACCGCCGCATCGGGCATGTTGCCGGGCCATCCAGCCTGTCGACCGGGCATGAACGCGAGGCGGGCTTCCTGCAGGCAGTGGCTGACCTGGGCCTGTCCGCGTCCCAATGCCCGGTGGAGCGTGCGCCGGCTTATACGGAAGACGCCGGCCAGGCCGCGTGCGCGCAGCTGCTGTCGCGGCGGCAGCGCATCACCGCGGTCGTGGCCGCCAATGATTTCCTTGCGCTCGGCTGCTATGCGGCCGTGCGCGCGGCGGGCGGCAGCTGTCCGTCGGACCTGTCCGTGGTCGGTCACAACGACATGCTGCTGATGCACGCGGTGTCGCCGGCACTGACCACCATCCGCGTGCCGTTCTACGAGATGGGCACGCGCGCGGCGGCGCTGATGCTGGGCGCGCTCGACGGCAGCATCGCCACCACGGCGCGGACCCTGCTGACTCCCGAGCTGGTGGTGCGGGCATCAACCCGGCCCCTGTAAGGCGGCCGCCATATGGCTCCGCTTCTTTGTGCCTTATCGTGCAATCGATTGCACGATAAGGCACCTACCCTGAGGCATGACGATGGATCTCCGACAGCTTCGCTATTTCAAGGTGCTGGCCACGCTGCAGCACTTCGGCCGCGCCTCGGCTGCGCTGCACATCGCGCAGCCCGCGCTGAGCCGGCAGATCCGGCTGCTCGAGGAAGAGCTGGGCGTGCGACTGCTGGAACGCCATGTGCGCGGCGCCACGCCCACGCCGGAAGGCCTGGTGTTGCTGGACCGCGCGTCCTTCCTGCTGCGCTATGCCGACCAGGTCAAGGTCGACATCGCCGACCTGGCGGCCTCGCCGCGCGGGCTGGTGGCGCTGGGACTGACCCCGGCGCTGGCGCCGCTGCTGTTCATCCCGCTGGCCGAGGCGCTGCGCCAGCGCTATCCGGAAATCCGGCTGCGACTGGTCGAGAACTTTGCGCCCGCGCTACAGGATGCGTTGCTGCAAGGCACGCTCGACGTCGGGCTGCTGAGCGGGCCGGTGTCGAGCCCCGGGGTCTCGGTAGTGCCGCTGGTTGCCGAAAGCCTGTGCGCGATCGGCCCCTGGGGCGCTGCGTCGCTGGGGGATGGGCCTGTGGACATTGAACAGCTGCAGGGCCTGCCTCTGATCCTGACCGGGGTGTCCAAGTCAGGCGTGCGCCTGGCGCTGGAAGCGCTGGCGGCGCGCCAGCGGGTGGAGCTGCAAGTCACGATGGAGGTCGAATCAATCGAGGTGGCCAGGCGCCTGGTGGTGCGCGGGTTCGGCTGGACCGTGCACTTTGCCGCGGCGATACGCGACGAGCTGCAGGCGCAGCGTCTGCAGGCCTTGCCGATTCGTGGGCTGGAGTTGCATCGGATGATCGGCTATGCGGCCGCGCGGCCGCCGTCGCGGGCGACGCTGGCTGTGATGGAAACGCTCAGGGATGTTGCCAGGGAATTGGCGGTTGATGGGAACTGGCCTAATAGTCGGTTGTTGGGGGAGGTCTTGGATAGTTAGCGGACGCGCTTGGCGGGCGCGGCTGTTGGGCAGTCCACCTCGTCATACAGCCGCGCTACGGCGCTTGTATTTTGGGGGAACCCGTGGCCACCACGCCATTGTGGTCGGTCATATCGCCCGTTTGGGTGGGCGGCGCGTTGACTCGAAAACGCACGCCTTCCAGTAGCTTGTCCCAAAGGACAATGGCTTCCTCGTCGCTCAGCGATGCCTTGTCCGCAGCGACGACCTCTGTTCGCATATTCGCGTGGATCCAAGCTGGGTGCAGCGTAGAACGTTCCCTACTAACAGCCACCCAATCAAAGCTGTGCGTGCCATCCGGATAGCGAACCAGCGATTCCTCTCCTTGCCACACGCCGACCGTGCGCTGTCCTTCTCGTAGGGTGGTCAGTTTCGGATAGCGGTCTCCGAGGTCCTTCTTTTGCCGGGCGATCAAGTCCAAGAGACCTTCCCCGTTGGGGGCGTCCACCCTCTTGTTGGAGCGAACCCGAAAGCTGACATTTGGGAGACTCGGCAGATCAATGCCCGCGCCGAGCGCCCAAAGCAAACCTGCTTGGTCTTGGCAAAGAGGGTCTGCAAGCGCGGTGACATCGCTACGGATTCCAACTTTCCGTTCTCCGGCGCGGCATACGATTGGCCGCCCACCATCAGCAGGGCAGTCATGCTGATGATGGCCAAGGCGCGGTGGATCATTGCTCCTCCCATGTTGTAGTGCTTGTGCGATCTGTCATGTCACCGACCGTGATGATGCGGCGGGGGCTCATGTGCTGGCCTCGCCCATCCACGTCCAGACAACCAGCGCTTCGTCGGATGGTGAAAGCCCGAAGCGGATCATCGGCATCCCTTTTTGCCGCAGGATGCCGGACTTGCTGGCCACCCAATCCGCCTGAGGGTGTCCGGGCGGAAGCGAGGCGCGCCAGATGCCGGACAGCGGGGTGGTTTCGCCCGACCGAACCGTGACCGGATCGCCGGTCTGCGTCGGCGGTGCGTTCACGCGGAAACGCACACCATCCAGCAGCCTGTCCCAGAGGGCTACAGCTTCTTCGTCCGTCAGCGATGCCTGATCCGCAGCGCCGATGCGATTGGCCGCCACCTTGGTGTACATCTTGGCGCCGATCACTGCCGGATGCAGCGTCGTTCGCTCCCTGCCAACAGCTTCCCACTCGAAGTCATGTGTGCCATCCGCACGGCGGACCAGCGATTCTTCCCCTTGCCAGACGCCGACCGTGCGCTTGCCCTCGCGCAGGGTCGTCAATTTCGGGTAGCGGCTACCCAGGTACTTCCTTTGCTCGGCAATCGAAGTCAGCAGACCAGGTTCGCCGTCCACGCTGGCCAGCTTGTTGGAGTCCACGGAAAAGCTCACATCGGGCAGGCTGGGCAGCCGAATGCCTGCGCCAAAGATTTCCTGATAGCTGCCGGACGCGTCCGCGACGAAGCCGTGGTCGATGCAGACGCCGGGGGCCGTGGGGATTTCTGCGTTGTCGCGTGCCCGTATGCCACGCACTAAGGGGGCGAGCTTATCGCCACCAGTAAACCACTCGAACAGATTCGAACCAGATGCTACGAAGGTATGCTTCATTTCCACCCCGTAGTCGATCGAGAGCTGGTCTTCAAAATATCGAATTTCCCAGCTTCGCGAAGTCGCCGCCTGACCAAAATAGCTAATCTTGGCAGTTCGATCTTTACTAAGTATCTCGCGACGAAATGACTCCGCTCGTTCTTTCAAGCGCTCCGCTTGTCCGTCGTGCGTAATAATCTTGCCGGGAAACTCCCGGAATCCCCACAGCATCTCGGCTTCGACCGGGACTTCCATCACATAGCGGCCAAAGCACACCGGTTTGGTCTTGGCGAAAAGGGTCTGCAGGCGCGGCGACAGCGCAACGGGTTCCGACATCTTGTTCTCCGGATACGCAAACGATTGGCAGCCCGCGAGCAGCAGGCCAGCCAAGACCTTGGTGAAGCCGCGGCGGGTCATTGGCCCCACCATGTCGCAGTGTTGGCAATCTTGATGATCGAATACAGCGCGCTCGCCAGCACCTGGTCATTCTGATAGCTGCCCTGATGCTCGTAGCCAGTTTGCCGGAATAGCGTACCGCGCACGGCTTCGGCGGACGCCTTGGCAGGCACCGTCTGGTCACCTGCGTCAATCGGTGGCTCCAGGCGCAGTGTCAGCGGCTGTCTGCTCTTGGTGCGCACCACGATGCGGCCCTCGGCATCCTCGCTCTCGATGGTCCACGTGAGTGGGTCGCCATGTGGCGCGAGATCGGCCGTCTCCGCCCGCCAGGTCACGCTGCCGTAGGACTTCTGCGAACTGTCCTCGCCGTAGCTGGCATAGGTCGTGGGGTGGTACAGGTCCTTGATGTTCTTGTGGAAAAGCTGCGCGGCGGCAATCCGCTTCTTCGCAAGTGCGTACGGCTCCGCCCCTCTAAGATCTTTATCTGCCGGATTAATCCATTCCGGATTCAACAGCCGCCACCATGCCTGAGGATTGCGCGTGTAGATGTCGTAGACCGGATCGCCCACCGCCATCGGCGGCGCCGGCTTGTCCACGCCCAGCTTCTGATGCAAGTCCAGATCGCTCAGATACGCCTTCAGCGGTGCATCCGATGCAATCGGCAGCGCCATGGCCTGCCGGTAGTCGCCGGTCTGCAGACGCAACCATCCTCGCGGATAGGAGGCGGTCGGCAGCAGCTCCAGCGGCCCCGAGGCATTGGCAAATACCGCCGTCACTTCCTTGCCTGTTCTGCCCATGACATTGCGGGCAATGTTCCCAACCAGATTGTCCTGCACGTCGGACCCTGTGCGCACGCGCTTGTAGGCCGCCCCGGCGCCGAGCGCGGGCTGGACGCTATGGTAGACGCCGAGAATCTTGTCCTGCGCGTTGCCGTAGTCCGGATGCAGCAGGGCGCGGGCCACCAGGCCACCCATCGAGTGCGTGACGACGATCACCTTTTTGCACTGCCGCCCGTTGGCCTTGTACATCCCGATGATTTCGTCGATGCGCCTGGCCAGCTTCTTTGCGGACGTGCCATTGCTTTCCAGCCAGTTGTAGCCCATCGCGTAGACCGGATACCAGCAGTTCGCCACGCGCAGGACATCGGCCTCGGTCAGCGCATCGCCGGCGCCGCCCCAATAGGCGGGGTTGACGCCCAGCACTTCCACCTTCTTGCCCTTCTTCCAGGCCGGCGAGAGTTCCCCGGCCACCAGCATGTCGTTCAGGTGAGCCTCCATCAGCTTGATCACCTCGCCGTAGGTCTCGAACATGACTTCGCTCCAGCCGCGCCAGCGGGCCTTCTGCGCGGCGGTGGCCTCGTGCTTGCCACGCTTGGCCTTCCACTGCTCGGCGGCAGGCGGCAACGGCGCGCTCATCAGCAAGCCGATATCGGGCAGCCCATTGGGGACGTTGGCGTGCCGCTTGTCGGAATTGACCGTTTCCTCGCCGGTCATGTCGAACTTTCCGGCGTCCTCGGTGATCTCGTAACGGTCCACTTCGGTTTCATCGGGATCGAAGTTCATTTGCCGGCGACCCGGAGAGTCGTTGCGGCGGGCAAGCGTGTCCCCAGTGTCATCCGGCCGCCAGGCAATGTTGTCGTCGCGCTTGAGATCTTCCTGCCGCTTCCGGCTCATGCGAAGGTGGCTCCCCATGATGCCCGGCAGGAAGATGACCGGAATCACCTTGTCAGGCGGCACCGGCAGACTGGCGCGGCGCGTGTCGGTCGAAGGTGTGAGTGCAACGACGGCTCCGGCGTGTCCGCCGATCTCTTCGCCGGTTTTCAGATGGATGCGATCAGTGGCCACTTGCGGACTCCAGAATCTGAATCATGATGTTTTCAGCGCCCTGGCTTTGCTGGAACTTGGTCAGCCCATCGGGGCCGGTGAGGCCCTCGATCACGTTGCCGTCGGATTGCGTCAGCCGGAATTTCCGGTTCCTGGCGGGCGAGCCGTCGGGCAGATACAAGTACACCTCCTGATCGAAATCGCTCTGTGGTAGCGCCAGGGCGCTGGGGTTCATGCCATCCGGGCCATCGACACTGAAATCGGTCGCGTGAATCTGCCTTACCCCGCCCATGCCCTCGACGATCTGCGAGGGAGTCACGCGCATATAGGTCTGCCCGACCTTGAACAGAATGCCCTGGTCGGCCTCGAAAACGATGTCGCCAAGCGCGCGGAAATGAATGTTGCGTTTGGCGGTGCCCTTGATGTCGCCATCCTGCGCTTCGAGCGCAATGTGGTCCGTGGCGGCCACCAGCCGTATGCCGAGGCTGTGCGCGAACAGCGCAATCCGTCGCGCCGCGCTGGCAAAGATGCCGCCGCTGCTGACGATGGATGCATGCTTGCCAGTCGTGACAGCCAGATGCTCGCCGCTGTGCAATTGGGTGGATTTGGCGGTCGTCGCGGCCAATCCTGCTGCCGACGCAAGGACGAGATGAGGCGCGGTCAACTCGCCATTGACCTCGCCCGAACCGCGGATTTCTTCATCTTGGGCCTTGAGCGCCTTGGCGACGTCCTGCTGTTCCTCATCCTGCGCGTGATGGTGCTGCGCGAGCTGGCCCATGGTGTCGTGGGCATGCTGGGCCTGCTGCAGCCGGTCAACCGTCTCGCCCATGTCCTTATGGTGCGCCCTGGCATCGGGTCGGGGCTCGGTGCTGATCAGCAGGCCATCGCCGCCGCGCACGGCACCGTGCCCATCGGTGCGCAATTCGAAGCCGTTGCCCCGATGATCCTGGCGACCCCGGTTGTCCTCGATGCGGCTCAGGTAGCCCAGGCTCAGTTGCGAGCGCTGGTAGTCCGAGGACAGCTGGGACTGGATTTGCCCCTTGGTATCGTCGAACACCAGATGACCGCTGCTGGAGCCGTCATGCTCACGGCTGCGAATGCCGGTCAGCGCATGCTGATGCGGTAGCTGCCACGGCGGCATGTTGAGGCTGTTCGGCACCGCGCCCATCACGATGGGCTTGTCCGGATCACCGCCGTCCAGGAACATCACCAGCACTTCGCTGCCGATGCGCGGGATGCTGACCTGGCCGTACTGCGAACCCGCCCATGGCGTCGCCACGCGTACCCAGCAGGACATCCTGTTGAAGCGGTCCCACGGAAACTGCACGCGCACGCGCCCGAAGCGGTCGGGCCATACGGTATGGCCTTCGGGGCCAACTACCGTCGCGCTTTGCGGGCCAGTGACCACTGGCCACGGGATGCTCAGTGCCGGACGGAAGACCTCATGGGTGGGGTGACACTCGAATTCCACCCGGCAGTGCCACCGCTGGCCTTCACCAGAGGCTTCGGCCACGTCTTCCAGCCTGAGGCTGGTGTTGAGCACCACGTATTCGCGGTTGGCGGCGTGCTGGGGGTGTCCCTTGACGTGCATGGTGCAGCCGGGCACCACGGCACGCAGGTTGCCGGCGCCAAAGCAGCGCAGGCCGCGCGAACGGATCTCCTCCATGCGGATGCGGGCGATCATGTCGCCTTCGTCCCACGGGCGGTTGTCCGTGGCGGGCTGGGCGTGCTCGCTGGGGAAGTCGTACACCTCCTGATGCAGCGCGCCAGTGTTCAGGCCCGTGTCCCGCGGGTCCGAACTGCTGGCGCTCAGGTTGCCGCGTGGCTGGGTGAAGCTGTAGGCATTGGTCGTGTACTTGCCTGCGACCACGGCATCGACAACCGAGAAGGCATCGAGGTGTTCCTGATCGACCCGGGCGCCAGGCGGATGGATTTCCAGCACCTGATACGCCTCGCTCGGCATGTTGAAGTAACCGCCGACGTGATCGACCAGAACCAGGCGGTGCTTACTCTCCGAGTGTTCGAAGAACCACGATATTCCCCAGTGCTGCATGAGGCGGGCGATGAAGGTGTAGTCGCTCTCGTCGCACTGGGTGCGGTAGACCCGCCTGGGGTATTTCGCCACGTCGAGCCTGCGCTCAACCGGAAAGGAGTACGCAGACAGGACCTCTTCGATGATCTCGATGTCGGTGCGGTTCTCGAAGACGCGGCTGTTCCGGTTCTGCGAGGCGATCCACAGCCAGGGGCGCAGCGTCAGTCCGTAGACGAAGTGCCGCCCTTCGGCGCGCAGGTAGCGGGCACGATCGACAATGCCGCTGATCTCGCGAGTGCCTGCGCCAATGCGTCCCGCCAACCCCGTACCCATGCCGTCGAGTTCGACATGTACGGTCAGCTCGCGCCCGTTCATCTCGCGCAAGTCGAAGTTGCCTTCCGGGCCGTGGAAGTTGTAGGCCTTGTCCGGCGTCTTCAGTTCGATGTCGTATTCGAACAGGCCGCAGACGCCTTCCTTGCCCTCCAGGCGCACGAAGGTGAAGGGGGATTGCCCGAGAATATCCGGCAAGGCGGGGCCGGAGACCGTGACGGTGCGGGCGGGAAAAGGCAGGTTGTCGCGAATACCCATGCGAGCGGCCTCCTGAGAGAGGATTACCGCATGGCACCCGTATTACGCGCGAAGCACCTTCTGCGGAGCGCAGGCGATGTTATCCGCAAAACGTGCGTTACACGTGTCAAAGATTGCAACGTTTATCGAAAAGCCAGCAAATTAGGACGATTCCTAGCCATCATGCAGCGCATTCCGCTGCCGCCTGCAGACCTGTCTGCCTCGGCACGACACCCGACCGCATGGCGCCAATGCAGACAGTCCGCTAAAAGACGTGCTTGACCCCCACCATCGTCCCGAACTGCGACCCACCCGCCCTGGGATTGGACCCCGCCGCCCCGGCACTGACTGACTGGGCAAGCTGCCCACCGTTATCGATGAATCCAGCCGTGGCATAGACCGAAGTCCGCTTGGAAAAGGCATAGGCACCGCGCAGCGCATACAGCATGGCCTTGTTGGCGCTGTCATGGAACTTGAGGTAATAGACCTGCCCGGCCAGCGTGAAGGCCGGCGTGATGTCGTAGGCCATGCCGCCATACCAGAGCTCGCTGCGCGGCGTCGCGCTGCCTTCGTTGTCGCGGCGGATCACGCCCACGCCCAGCTTGGCGCGCGACAGCAGTACATAGCCGCTCAGCGACAGGCGGTCGTCGGTCAGCGACTTGTTGCCAAGCCCGCCGAATGCGCCGGGCCCGCCGCGCAGCGAGTCATAGGCAGCGGTGACGCCCCAGCCCTTGTGCTCATACCGGATCAGCGCCGACCATTCCCGGCAGGCAGACTTGCTGGCAGGGTTCTCGCCCGCGCAATTGGTGCCGGCCGGGCTGGGGCCGGCGTTGATCGCATCGCGCCCGAAGCTGTAGGTGGCACCGACGGTCAGCCCGCCGAAGGTGCCCTTGTAAGCCACCGCATTGTCGGCACGCGTATTCGGCAGGTAGCTGTCGAGCGACGCCGCGCCGTACACGTTGGGGCCGAGGATGTCCGAGTCCAGGTTGGCCCAGAACAGCATGGTGTACTGCCGCCCCAGCGACAGCTGGCCCCACTTGCCACTCAGCCCCACCAGCGCCTGCCGCCCGAACAGCCGTCCGCCCTGGTTGGCACCGCCGGTATCGGGGGCGAAGCCGGACTCCAGCACGAACACGCTCTTGAGCCCGCCGCCCAGGTCCTCGGTGCCGCGCAGGCCCCAGCGCGACGGCACGGTGCCGGTGAGGGTCGGCATGCGCACCAGGCTGTCGCCGCCCGCGCCGACCTTGTTCACGTATTCCACGCCGGTATCGATCACGCCGTACATCGTCACGGACTGCGCCGCGGCCAGCGTCGGGCTAAGCGCAAGCAGCGCGGCCCCCATGGTTCCGATCTTCATTTGCTGTCTCCTCCGTGGGTCTTTCTTGTCGTTGTGGTGGTACGCGGCCGCCGCCCTATGCAGCCGTGGTGTTGTAGCGCTGATGGATGTTGTTGAGGCTCCGGTAGGCACCGGCAAACTCCCGCAGCTCCAGCGACAAGGCCAGGTAGCGGCGCCGGTATGGCTCGGCGAAATGTGCGGTCAAGGTATCGAACAAGGCGCTGACGGTACGGTCGAGCACGTCCTGCGAGCGCCCCCGCGCGACGGCCAGCGTCACGTGCACGAAGGCATCGTCGCTGCTGCCGTCGGCCATGCGGTAGGACTCCAGGCATAGCGCGCGCGCACGGATGCCGCCCACCGGAAACGCGCCGTCCTGCGCGATCAGGACCGCGCTCAGTCCGGCCAGCAAGGCATCGATGCGCACGACCGGCGCGAGGTTGTGGGTGTATTCGACGATCAGGTGCGGCATGGCGTATTCCCTCCTGTGCGCTTGCGGCGCCGATGGCTAGCGCGCCTTGCGCGCGGCAAAGCCGCCGTCGGCATGGACCACCTTGCCGTCGACCATCGTCAGCACCGAGCGGATGCGGTGGATGTCTTCAACGGGGACGGTCAGGTAGGGCTTGTCGAGCACCGCCAGGTCGGCCAGCTTGCCGGCCTCCAGCGTGCCGCGCGAGGCCTCGTCGAATGAAATCCACGCGGCATTGGCGGTGTACAGCCGCAGCGCCTCCAGCCGCGACAGCCGGAAGTCCTCCTTGCGCCTGACTTCCTTGCCGATCGAATAGCCGCCGACGTGGAACTCCAACGCGCGCCAGACGCCGGGGATGCCGATGCGCGTGGCATCCGTGCCGCCCGCCACCTTCAGCCCGTGCCGCAGGGCCAGGCGCACGGGCGGCGCGGCCTCGGCCACATGGTGGTCGTTGGCGTGGCCGATGGCGCCGGCCTCGAAGTACGGCCCCATCTGCACCGTGTAGGAAAGCCCAAGCGCCTTCATGCGCCGGAACGTCTCCGGCTTGCCGGTATTCAGGTGGGCCATGGCCCAGCGCAGCTTGCCCAGGTCATGGCGCTTGCCCACTTCCTCGAAGACATCGAGGATCGCGCTGGCGGCATCGTCGGTATAGGCATGGATCTCGACCGGATAGCCGCGGCTGGCGGCGAACGTTGCCACCTTGAGCAGTTCCTCGCGGTCCTTCGCCGACGGCTGGAAGCCAGGTCCCATCTTCACGCCGTCGTCCATGCCGAACACCAGCATCTCGCCCGGGCCGAGGAAGCGCAGCTTGCCGTCGCCCAGGCGCGGCGGCAGGTAAGCCAGCGTATTGCGGAACCATTCGGCCTCGTTGCCAGCGACCATGGTCGGGATGCGGTAGCCGACCCGCAGCGACAGGCTGTCCTCGCGCCACAACGCGTACAGCGGATCGTAGGCGGGGCCCGGTCCCGCGGTGGGATCGATCAGCGCGGTGACTCCCAGGCTGTTGAGGCGGCTGAAAAAGGACTGCAGGCTGGCCTTGGCGTCGACCTGGCTCTGCGCCAGGATGCGGCCGAACAGCGCCGACAGCGGCCGGATCGCGCCGAAGATCCGGCCGGTGGGGCGCCCTTCGCTGTCGCGCTCCACGCGGATGCCCGGCGGCAGCGCATCCGGCTGGTCGAGCTTGAGCGCTTCGATCGCCCTGGCGTTGACCAGTGCATAGTCGTACAGGTACTGCACATAGGCCGGATTGTCAGGCAGCAGCGCGGTCAGCTCGGCAGGGGTCGGCGCGCGCTTCTCGGTGAACTGGTCGGGGTGCCAGGAACCTGTCACGGCCACCCATTTGCCGGGGCCACGCGACAGCGCGGTCTTGCGCAGCAGCTCCAGCCCCGCGGCCAGGCTGGTAGTCTCGCCTTCATACCAGTAAGTCTCGAAGGCATAGCTCTGGCCGCCGCGAATGGCGTGGATATGGGTGTCGATCAGGCCGGGGATGACCGTGCGCCCGCCCAGGTCGATCACCTCCGTGCGCGGGCCGGCCAGGCGCCGGATGTCCCGGCTGGTCCCCACCGCGGCAATGCGGTCGCCGCGGATGGCCAGGGCCTGCGCCACTGTGTCCGTGGCGTTCATGGTGAGTACCGTGCCATTGACCAGGATCCGGTCGGCATACGCGCCGGCTTGCGCCTGCGCTCCCGAAGCCGCCACCAGGCAGCCGACGGCCATGGCATGCGCCAGGGCCCGTGCAATGCAACGCATATCGATGTTCCCTTCGTGCAGGAGAGGTGGCGCCCGGCCCCCCGGGCGCCGTGGCGGCGTTACTGGCCCGGCTGTGCGCCCGAGCGCTTGACGATGGGCTCGAGCTTGGCGATGTCGGCGGCGATCAGCTTGTCGAAGGCAGCCGGCGTCGAGGGCTTGGCCTCGGCGCCTTGCGCAATCAGCTTCTCCTTGGTCGCCGGCGCGCTGAGCGCTTGCTGCATCGCCGTGTTCAGGCGGGCGACGACATCCTTGGGCGTGCCCGCGGGCGCCAGCACGCCGAACCAGGCATCGAAGACATAGCCCGGCACGCCCGCTTCGGCGATGGTGGGCACGTCCGGCAGCGACGGCACCCGCGCCGCCGTGGCCACGCCCAGGATGCGCAGCTTGCCGTCCTTGACGAACTGCAGCGCAGTGATGGACGGCGCGAAGAACATGTCGACGCGCCCGCTCATCACATCGGTGATCGCCGCCGGCGCGCCCTTGTACGGGATATGCCGGGTCTGCACGCCCGCGGTCACGTTGAACAGCTCGCCGCTCAGGTGCGAAGAGCTGCCGCTGCCCGCCGAGCTGTAGGTGACGGAATCGGGCCTGGCGCGCGCAGCCGCCAGCAGGTCCTTGAGCGTGCGGTAGGGGCTGGAGGCGCTGACCACCAGCAGGTAGGGCATGGTCGCCACCGTGGAGATGCCCTTCAGGTCGCGGGTGGTGTCGTACGGCAGCTTGGGATAGAGCGTGGGATTGACCGCATGCCCGGCGGAGGTCAGCAGCAGCGTGTAGCCGTCCGCGGGCGCCTTGGCCACCACCGCGGTGCCGATGGTCCCACCCGCGCCGGGGCGGTTGTCCACCACGATCTGCATGTTCGAGCTGGTGCCGATCTCGGCGCTGACGATGCGTGCGAGCAGGTCGGTGGCGCTGCCGGCAGCAAACGGCACGATCATGCGGATCGGCTTGTCGGGATACGCTTCGGCTTGCGCCGCGCCGTGCAGCAGCGGCAGGCAGAGCGCCGTCGCAAGCGCCGCGCGCAGGATGTTCTGGAATTTCATTGGGGTACTCCTGGAATCGTGGGGGATGGCCTGACGTGCGCCGTGCTCAGAAGACGTGGCGCATGCCCAGCGCAACGGTCTGCGGATCGGCGCCGGCGGAAATGCCCAGCTCATTGATCGCAAAGTCGTAGGTGGCATTCTTCTTGTTGAAGATGCGGCTGTAGAAGCCAAACACCGAGGTGCGCTTGGACAGCGGGTACTCATAGCCCAGGGTGGCCTGGACCGCGCCGGTATCCGCTCCGCTGCGGAAGAAGCCGACAGTCTCGGTGGCGTTGCCACGGCCGTTGCCGGCCACGCCGACGCCGGCGCGCAGGCTGCCCGTCCATAGCTTCTGCACCACAGACGCGTAGTAGGCATCGCGCTTCAGGTCGCCGGTGGCGGTGCGGTAGTGCAGCCGCTCATAGATGGCCGAGACCTTGGTGGTCGGGAACTGGTACGACAGCCCGATCTTCATACCTTCGTCATCGCGTCCCGCGGTCTGGTAGTTGTTGTGGCGCTCATAGGCCAACACGACATTGAGCGGGCCGTTGTCATAGGCCCCCGCGAACGACCACAGGCTCGGGTTGCGCGGCACCGTAATGCGCTCTTCGTTGATACCCCAGGTCACGCCGCCGCTGAAGCCGTTCCACTTCGGGCTGCGGTAATGGACACTGTTCTTCTGGCGGCGATCGAAGGAGCTGGTGTCCTGGACATTGTCGGAGGTCGGGGTCGAGCCATTGCCGATCAGCGCCATGTAGCCGGCCGTGGTCGGATAGAACGGATCGTAGGACGAGGTGGCTTCCAGGTAGGGCGTGGTCCAGTTGCCCATGAAAAAGCTGCCAGCTGAGCCGGCCAATCCAATGCGGGTGTTGCGGCTGGCCAGTTGTCCGCTGCCCGTATCCAATGAGATATTGCTCTCGATCTGCCAGATCGCCTTGAGGCTGCCATACAGCGATTCCTCGCCGCGCATGCCGAAGACCGAGCGGTTGTTGGTTAGCCGGCCGGTGCCGCCCAGCTTGGTGCCGTCGGAAGCCGTCGACGCATCGGAATACTCCATCGATGTATTCAGCCGGCCATAGAGCGTGACATTGCTCTGTGCGAAGGCGCCGGTGCAGCAGGCCGCAAGCGCCGCAAAGGCGGCACCCGCAAGGGGGTTCTTCATATTGTCTCCAGTGTCTTGCGCCTGTCCGAACCGATACGGGGATGCCTGCCCCGCCCTGTGCACGAAACCGCGGGCAACAACGACCCCTGCCCCATTTACGGCATCAGCATCTGGTGGATTCTTGGTGGCGCTCTTTTAGTGCGGCGGATTTACGCGACCATTCAGCGTGAGGTGATTCTAGAAATGGCGAATCACAGCGTCCATTCGCATTTTCTTTTCGTCACCATACCGATTTGTTATTGGAATACCGGGCCCGCGCCACGCCTTGCCAGTGCCGCAAAAGCCGACGCTGTCGGGCTTGAGCATAGGTACTTGGGGACGTGCCTGGTAGCGGGTGTGGCTGTACCACTGCGTTCCAGGCATAGGACGCTGGACGCCGGAAGCCGTGCGCTATGCCGCGCACTCCCGGGCGCGGCCGCAGGCACCCATGACCGCTCGTCGCGCTCAATAGCTTGTGGATGTGTCGCATGGCACCCGCCGCATCAGAACGTATAGCCGAGCGCCAGGTAGAGAAAGCGCGTGTTGTGTCCGCCAACGGCCTTCAGCGTGCGGCTCTCATCCACATACACGGCGCCGCCATTGACCAGCACATGCCGGCTCGCCTGCCATGCAACATCCACAGAGAGCTGGCTGCTGCTGTACTGGCCGGAGCGGCCCGCGGTGCCGGGAACCGGGATGCCCGCCGAGGTGTAGACCGCGTCGTGCGTGGTTGCCCGCCAGATGAAGTCACAGGCGAAGGTCAGCTTGATGCCGGCCGCGGGAACCAGCGTCAGCGACGGCTGGATATCCAGCACGTTGGAGGCGCCGATCAGGCCGGCTTGATTGAAGTAGGCCTCTTGCGTTACTGGCCTGCCTTTACGGTCGTGTAGCTCGTGATCAGATTTCGATAATCAGGGATGTGATTCGAAAATAGCGTTCCAAGTCCCTCGATATCATTCCTCCAGTCGCGGTGCAGTTCGCAGGCGATACCAAACCACGTCATCAACTGTGCCCCAGCCTCTGCCATCCTGTTCCACGCCGAGTGGCGCGTTACTTCATTGAACGTACCCGATGCATCCGTGGCGACGAACACATCATAGCCTTCGGCCATCGCGGAAAGCGCTGGAAAGGCAACGCAGACCTCAGTGACCACGCCGGCAATTATCAACTGCTTCCTTCCCGTGGCCTTCACTGCTTTGACAAAGTCCTCGTTGTCCCACGCATTGATTTGTCCTGGCCGAGGAATGAAAGGTGCATCGGGAAAAATCTGCTTCAACTCCGGGACCAGAGGGCCATTTGGTCCATCCTCGAAACTGGTGGTCAGAACGGTGGGGAGCTTGAAATACTTGGCAAGGTCTGCAACGGCCAGAACATTGTTCTTGAACTTGTCTGGCTCGATATCGCGAACGAGGGAGAGAAGACCGGCCTGATGATCGACCAAGAGAACGGCTGCATCATTCTTGTCCAACCGCTTGTAGGGCTTGCTCATGGCAATCTCCTTTGTAGCAGGATTGAGCCAAATTCGGCACTTTCTGTGGGTGACGGCGACTCACCGCCGACTCCTATTCTTGTCGATCGAACCAGAATTTGAAAGCCGGGGCGGCCGTGGATCTTTCCTCCGACTAACGGGGTATGATCATTTGTCCGTAGAGACGGCATGAACGGTCGTTGAATCGACACCCAGTCGATGGCGGAGATGGGTCGCAAACGGAAGTCTGTGGTTGCGGCAGGCCAGCGTTACATGCTCGCCCTTTCCGCCTCAGTCAGGCCAATCCTGACTTGCGAGTTTTCGAGCTTGGCGTCGGTCACCCCATCAATGCCTCGTTGGTCATGAGCACGATTTTGCCGGCCACGCCTTTCTCACCGAGCAACTCGTGCGCAAGTTTTGCCTCGCTAAGAGAGAATTTCCGAGCAATCAGCGGCTTGATTCTCTCTTGTTGAAGTAGGTCCAGCAGAACAGTCAAGTCCTGCCGGAACAATGCCGGTTTCATCCGCTTGAGCCATTGAATGCTGTAGGGGACCACCCGCTTCCGGCCCGGGAGGAGCCAGCCTCCAACAATGCACACACCGAAAATCGCAAGTCGCTGGAAGCGGTTACGACGCCCCGAGCGACCTGATGCCAGGCGTCCCCCACGTAGCGAGGCAGTAAGGCCATAGGCTACGACTTTCCCGCGGGGATGGAGAGCGTCGCGGGAACGCCAGATGTTGCTGCCGCCGATCCCGTCGAAGACGACGTCTACGCCGTCACCCGTCAGGCGGCGTATCTCTTCCACGAAATCAAGCCTTTGATAGTCAATGGGTATGCCGCCCAGGCCAGAAACCGCCATCGCATCTTGCGATGAACAGGTCCCGTACATTTGCAGCCCGGCGAGGCGCCCAAGCTGCAATAGTGCCGAGCCAACTCCGCCCGCCGCACCGTGAATCAAGACCTGCTGACCCGGCTCGACTTTGGCGCAGCGATGCAACATCTGGTACGCAGTAACGTAGTTCAGTACGAGGCTGACAGCCTCGGCCACGTCCACTCCCGGAGGCACGGGAACCAGTTCGCGCTGAGCCAGACAGACGAACTCGGCGTATGCGCCGTTGATCGGCAAGGCTGCAATGATCTGACCGGGTTCAACCCCGGAGACCCCACTGCCTAGTTTGTCCACCATGCCGACCAGATCCCAACCGGGCGTAAAAGGCAGCGGGGGCGTTTCGGGGTGAAAGCCCTCGCGCATCATTATGTCCGGTTGGCCCACACCTGCTGCCAGCACCCTCACCCGCACTTCGCCGACCTTGGGTTCGGGGCATTCCTCCTCCACTACGTGAAGCGCATCGGGCCCGCCGTAGTTGGTGACTATGATGCGCCTGTGTTTCATAGCGTTGGAGAGTATCCGTCTCGTACCACAACAACGTCGCAGATCGTCGACACTAGCGACAAAGCCTTGAGACTAGCGGCTCGTATGTACGCAGCCTCTGCATTAAAACTAGGTGCTATCTCGCCAGCGCGGTTGACCTAAGTCAACGGGGTTGGCCTTGACGATTCAGCCTACAGAATGCATTCCATCCGACGCACCAAAGAGCATCACTGATCTATCGACGGACCAAGAATCTGCGTGCCGTTCAATTGTTTGTCGGCCATACCACTTGAGAGCACAGCGCGCTATCTTGGAGTGAAGTGCGTGGCCGGATCGCGGTCGCTTGCCGGCCTAGTAACTGCCAGTTTCTGCCATCCAACAGGTGGCACCCAACGGCGGAAGCTCCTTCTAATGTGGCCACTCGCGCGACCGCCCTGAGTTCGTCCCCAAAGCGTACGCCGCCAATACCGTTGAGGCGGGCGACTTGCGTGGACAAGCAAGAATTCAGGGCAAGCCAGGCCAATTCTGTCCTAATGGGTTTTTCAAAACGGTGCGAAGCGCCGTTCCCGACCTTGAAACGGTCGGTGATCCGCAGCAATTGGAACGCGGTCGAAGCGGGGACATCCAGGACTCGCTTTCTCTTGATCCGGCGCAAAGCAGCCACGGCCCTTCATGACTATTCACTATCCAAGTGCCAACCTTTCGGGGGAGCCGGCCATGTACCCGATTGTCGAAACGCGTCTTGGCAAGGTGCGAGGCCTCCGCTGCGATGGCGTGTACGCGTTCAAGGGCATCCCATATGCTGGCCCACCGTTCGGCATGAACAGGCTGCGGCCGCCGCAATCCGCAGCACCCTGGCGTGGCGTGCGGGATGCGCTCTCGTTTGGGCCGAAATCGCCACAGATTGCGTACCCGCCCGGCATCGCGGAGGCACTCGGAGAACTCGTTGGCGGCGGCGAGGATTGCCTCGGCGACGGTCTCGCCAATCTCGGACTACTTGACCAGATCGCCGCGCTCGAGTGGGTGCAGCAGAACATTGATGCATTTGGCGGGGACCCAGGTCAGGTCACTATTTTTGGGCAGTCGGCCGGCGGGATGAGCGTCGCAGCCCTCCTTACCGTGCCACGCGCGCAAGGGTTGTTTCGGCGGGCAATCGTGGAAAGCGGAAACACACCCCATGTCACTTCGGCCAACACGGCGAAACGCATTGGCCACAGGCTGGCGGCGCTCCTGAAGGTCGATCCCACCAGGGAGGCGATTGCCTCAACCACGCCCGCGCAGGTTCTGCAGGCACAGGCGCAATTGCGCGAGGAACTGACTGCCGATCCGGACCCGGCTTTCTGGGGGGAGGTTGCGCTTAGCAGCCTCCCGTGGGCGCCTACGGTCGATGGAGCAATTCTTCCTGCCCCCCCAATCGACGCCATTCGCGCGGGCGTGGCCGCGAACACAGCACTGTTGGTCGGTTCGAATACCAAGGAGACCCGGCTCTTCCTGGTCCCCAGCGGAGCCATAGATCGCATTACCGAGGCCTCCGTCCTGGCGCTGGTGGCCGCGTACGGCCTGTCGGCCGGAGGCCTGAGCGGCTACCGCGCAGCACATCCCACGGCCACCGCTGGTGAGCTGTTCTCGGAAATCCAGACGGATTGGTACTGGCGCATCCCTGCCGTTCGACTCGCAGACGCCCACGCGGCGAATGCCCGGATTTCGACGTACATGTATGAGTTCGCGTGGCGTTCGCCTCAGTTGGGAGGTCGTCTGGGCGCGGCGCATGGGGTGGAGATACCATTCATCTTCGATACTTTGGGCCCCGGAGCAGAGGCGCTGGTCGGCCCAACACCGCCACAGTCGCTCGCCGACGCGATGCACCGGGCCTGGGTTGCGTTCGCCGTCAACGGCGATTGCGGCTGGCCCACCTACGATCCGGTCCACAGGTCAACGATGCGCTTCGACACGCCGTCTGCCGTGGTAGACGACCCGTTGGCCGTGAGGCTTGCCCTCTGGCACGGCGTGCCTTAGTGCGTCGTACCGCTGGCCTTCCGAACAGCTCCACCCGCAACATGTCCAAGCGCATCGTGATCATCCAGGGGCATCCAGACCCATCGGGCCAGCGCTTGCTGCATGCGCTGGCGGACGCCTACGCTCAAGGCGCGACCACGGCAGGACACGGCGTACGGCGCATCGAGGTGGCGAAGCTCGACTTCCCGCTGCTTCGCACGCAGGCTGAGTTCGAGACTGGCACACTGCCTCCTGCATTGGAGCAGCCAAGGGAGGACATGCGCTGGGCGGAGCATTGGGTTTTCCTGTTTCCGCTATGGCACGGAACCATGCCGGCGCTATTCAAGGGTTTTCTCGAACACATCTTTCGGCCCGGATTTGCCATGGATTACAAGGAGAAAGGGTTCCCCAGACGACTGCTCGCCGGCCGCTCGGCACGCATCATCGTGACCATGGGAATGCCGGCGCTGCTGTATCGCTGGTACTTTGGCGCATACGGAGTCCGCGGCTTCGAGCGCAGTATGCTGAGTTTCGCCGGGATCAAGCCGATCCGCGAGAACCTGTATGGGCTTACCTTTGCCAACGAGAGGACACGTACCCGGTGGCTGGAAAACATGCGTGCACATGGTGCGCACGGGAACTGACCGGAACTCGGCAGACACATGCGCGCTCCTGGGCGGTTGCCGTCGTTGTGGTGGCTCCCTGCCACCGTCCGTTCATCGGCCAAACCGGCCCTTCGCCTTCGGGAGTCTGAATGGCTCAGAAGGGTCGGTGGCCTAAACCGCTCGCGCGGTAACCCTCCGGCCATCAAGAGACGGTCGCCGACCGAAGCCTAAGGGCTGTTGTGCGGCCATCACGGTCACTGATAACCCACGGCTGAGATGCCGAGTATGGCGGCTTCGCGAAGCGATGGGCGAGGACTCGCCGCTTAGGGAGGATTTGTTGATTGTGACGAACTTCTACCGACTGATGCCGTCAACGACTGATGCTAGCCCCCTTTGGAGCAGGGACCAGTCCATACCGATGACGACCGCGCGGTAGCCGCGTGCGATCATGGCATTTGCCAGGTCGGTAGTCGGCGCGACGCCGCCGAGCAAAACCCGGCTCTTTAGAATTGGGGTCTCAAGTTGTGCGATTACCGCTTGCACCTCGGGGAGATCCGTCCGGCCCCGGTATCCCATGCTGGTGGCAAGGTCCCCGGGACCGATGAAAACAAGGTCAAGTCCGGGCGTTGCGACAATGTCTTCAATATTGCCAATGGCATCGACGTGTTCAATCGTGCCAATGGCAAGCACCTCGCCATCTGCGCAATCCAGATATTCGCGCATGGTTAGACCCCATCGCGGCGGGGCATAGAACGGGCCCCAGAAGCGATCTCCTTCGGGCGGGTAGCGGACAGCCCGCACTGCCGCCTCTGCAGCGGCCCGGGTCGTCGTCATCGGAAAGCAGACTCCCAAAGCGCCGAGGTCAAGAGGGACCTTGGCCTGCCACGCATTGGTTGATGCAACCCGGACCAGCGGCACGAGCGGGGTGCCGGAAGTCGCGCAAATCATCGCGTGAGCAGTGCCGGCATCGATTGCGCCGTGCTCCATGTCGATGAGGACCCAATCGAGACCGGCATGAGCCATGATCTGGATGGTCTGAACCGAAGGTATGGTCGCGATGGCGCCAAGCGTTGCTTGGCCATTTCGCCACATCGATTTCAGCCGGTTGATTCCTTTGGCGGCAGGGACGGTAGTTGTCATGATGGCTCCTGGGCACGGGCGCCATCGTAGTCTATGCATCTCGTGCCGGCCTTGCCAAGGAGACCTGTTGGGTCAAAAGCTGATATAGAGGAAAGCTGCAGTTTCCGCGAAAGGGTGGCGTCGGATATGGGCCCGCAGATTCTGCCGTTCAGCGCGTTGCCTCGAACGCCTCTTTGGGGTCGCCTTCTGTCCTATGTGGATCGGTGCAGGACGAGCACTCGGCTGTGTTCAGCGTCGGGCCGTAGTCGGCCAATTTGAGTCAGTCATCCCAACATTTTGGGTGACCGCGTCGGCCGATTCACGGCCCTTCGCGAATTACCAAGCTTCGGCCGGTGTCGGGCCATGATGTGACATTCGTCCACGCCAGCGCGTCGAACGTCCAAGCGTCGCTTCTCGCTTCCAGGCGGCCGTAGTGGGTGCGGCGAGTCAACCCGGTTCCTGAACCGGCACGCCCGTCAACTGTTGAGTCGCACGCCCGCTACAGACCACCCACAGTCGGCAGGAATGATGGCGCCGGTAACATAGGCTGCAGCCTCGAAGGCCGGAAACAAGCGTTTGCCTGATAAAGATAGTGAACCTCGGACGAGACAGTATGGCGCGAGTCATGTCATGCCGTGCCCTCAACACACGCGCAGGCCGGTCGCAGCCCGCCTACAGCACCGTACCCCCCGGCGCCGGCGGCACCGCAGCCGCCTGCCACCCCCCGCCCAAGGCCTTGAATGCCGCGATGGCCGCGCGGGCTGACTGCGCTTCGGCCTGCGCCTTCGCATCGGATGTCTTCAGCAGGTTCTCGTCGGCGAGCAGCACCTCGATCAGGCGGACAACGCCCTTCTCGTAGGCCGCGAACGACGAATTCCGCGCCTGCCGGAGCGCCTGTTCCCCACGTTCAAGGGCATTGGTCTGTTCCTCGCGCTTGACCAGCGCCGTGAAGGCATTCTCGACATCCTCCGACGCATGCAGCACGGCCAGTCGATAGCCCGCCAGCGCCTCGGCCTCCTGCCCCTTCGCTTGGTCGATCTGCGCCCCGATGCGCCCGAAGTCGAACAGTCGCCAGCGCAGCCCGGCCACGCCGGCAGCCTGGTTGGCACTGGCCGAGAACAGGTTGCCGCTGGCCACGGTCGTCGCGCTGCCCAGCAGCCCGCTGAGCGAGACCTTCGGGTAGTACTCGGCGATGGCCGCGCCGATGCGGGCATTCGACGCCGCCAGCCGGCGTTCCGCCACGATCAGGTCGGGGCGCCGCCGCAGCAAGTCGGCGGGCGTGCCGGTGGCTTCGATCCGCGGCGCGGCCGGGATCGCCTTGATGTCGGCGAGTTCGGCGCGGTAGGTGCCCGGCTGGCTGCCGAGCAGCACGTCCATCGCGTTCAGCGCGGCGTCGAGTCCGGATTCGAGTTCCGGAATGGTGGCCTCCACCTGCGCGAGGGCACCTTCCGCCTGCTGCACCTCCAGCGCGGCGGCCAGTCCCTTGGCGTAGAGCAGCCTGACGGTCGAGACCAGCTTCTGCTGCGTATCCACCTGCTGCCGCGCGATCGACAGCCGGGCCTGCAGGCCACGGATGGTCACGTAGGTGTCGGCGGCCTGTGCCGCCACCTCCACGCGGGTGGCAGCCAGCCCGGCCTCCGACGCCTGGTACTCCGCCTGCGACGCCTCGCGCTCCCGCCGCAGGCCGCCGAAGATGTCGATCTCCCAACTTGCAGTGAGGTCGGCCTCGTACAGGCTGCCATGCCGGTCGAAGTTTGGCGTTGCATTCAGCACCCGGCCCAGCGGCGTCTCCAGGGACTGGTACTGCTTCGCGGCCTGGGCGCTGACGGCGCCCGAGGGCAGTAGCGCGGCCGTGGCGAAGCGCAGTCCGGCCCCGGCCTGCGTGACCCGGGCGGAGGCGACCGCCAGGTTGAGGTTCTGGTCGAGCGCCAGCCGCACGAAGCGCGTCAGTTGGGGGTCGCCAAACCCTTCCCACCAGACTTCGAGATCCGCCCGGGTGGCGGCCCGGCGCTGCTCCACGTCGCGTTGCCCGAGGAAGCGGTCGGCGGTGGGCACCTCGGGCTTGCGGTAGTCGGGGCCGACGGCACAGCCGGCGAGCGCCGCCAGAGCAGTCACGGCGGCAACGAGGCCGGACAGGTGAGTGAGCGATCGGGAACGGGAAGGGAGGCGTCGGGAATGCATGGGCTGCCGGAATAACATGGTCGAACTTTTTTCGTGACTTGTGACCATAATACAAACTAGTCACTCTTTGTCAATGACGATTCAACGTGTAAGCTCACGACATGACCGATACCCAACCCACCACTCCCCAGCCGCGCGGTCCCGTGGACCACGGCGTGCGCAACCAAATCGTGGAGGCGGCCACCGAGCACTTCAGCCTCTACGGATATGAAAAGACCACGGTGTCCGACCTGGCCAAGGCCATCGGATTCTCGAAGGCCTACGTCTACAAGTTCTTCGACTCTAAGCAGGCAATCGGCGAGGTCATCTGCTGCAACTGCCTCAACCAGATGCGGCAGGCCGTGGACGAGGCGGTGGCCGGCGCCGACTCGGCCTCCGAGCGGCTGCGACGCCTCTTCGGCACGCTGGCGGAGGCTGGCAGCCGGCTTTTCTTCCAGGACCGCAAGCTGTACGCCATTGCCGTGGTGGCCTGCGAGGAACAGTGGGCTTCGGCCCGCGCCTACGATGCCCATATGCAGCAACTGATCCTGCAGATCGTGCGCGAGGGGCGCGAGTCGGGTGAGTTCGAGCGCAAGACGCCGCTCGACGAAACGGCTCACGCCATCTACCTCGTGATGAAGCCCTACCTCGACCCGCTACAGCTCCAGCACAACCTTGACTTCGTCGAAGTGGCGCCGGCGCAGCTCAGCAGCCTGATCCTGCGCAGCCTGGCACCCTGATCCCTCCGGGTGTGCGCAGGTCCTCGGGCGCGAAAATGAGAGTGACCATTGACTAAATTGGTCACTATTACTACAGTGAAGGCCATCTGTATGGAGGGCCCTCATGCTTCAGCGCCGATTTTCCGCATCCACCGTCACCCACGCCGCCACCAGTGCTCCTGCCTTCGCGGCCATGTGCCTCCTACCGCTCGCACTTGCGGCATGTAGCGGCAAGCCACAGCCCGATCCCCGCGTGCAAGCGCCACTGGTGAGGGTGGAAAATGTGCAGGACGCGTCAGCCGCCCGGCGCGCCTTCACCGGCATCGTCGCCGCACGGGTGCAGAGCGACCTGGGCTTCCGCGTGTCGGGCAAGGTGCTGGAGCGCCTGGTCGACACTGGCCAATCCGTGAAGCGCGGCCAGCCGCTAATGCGGCTCGACCCCGTCGACCTGAAGCTGGCAGCACGCGCGCGGCAGGAAGCCGTGGCCGCCGCCAAGGCGCGCGCCACGCAACTGGCGGCTGACGAGGAGCGCTACCGCGACCTCGTGGCGGCCGGGGCGGTATCGGCATCTGCCTATGACCAGATCAAGGCCTCCGCCGATTCGGCGCGGGCGCAGCTCAGGGCGGAAGAGGCACAGGCCGACGTGGCGCGCAACGCGTCCGACTACGCCGTGCTACTGGCCGATGCCGACGGCGTCGTGGTCGAGACCCTCGCCGAACCCGGGCAGGTCGTGAATGCCGGCCAGGTGGTGGCGCGGCTGGCCCGCGCCGGACAACGCGAGGCCATCATCCACCTGCCCGAAACCCTGCGCCCGCCGGTAGGCTCCACAGCCCGCGCGACACTCTACGGCAAGGACGGCATGGCAGTCACCGCGACCCTGCGGCAGCTTTCCGACGCCGCCGACCGCCAGACCCGCACCTATGAGGCGCGCTACGTGCTTGGCGGCGCACTGACCGATGCGCCGCTCGGCGCCACCGTCACGCTGCAGGTGGCCGATCCACAGGAAGCGTCGCAATCCGGCCTGCAGGTTCCCATCGGCGCGCTCCACGATCCGGGCAAGGGCCCCGGCGTCTGGGTGCTCACCGGCACCCCGGCGCACGTGACGTGGCGGCCGGTCACCGTGCGCGCCATCAGCGACGATGCCGCGAGGGTCGAGGGCCAGATCCAGCCCGGCGACCGCGTGGTGGCGCTGGGGGCGCACCTGCTGAACGAAGGGCAGCAGGTCAGGTTGGCGTCGGAGGTGAAGGTGGCCGAAGCCGCCACCGACGGTAAAGGCCGCAACCCCGTCAACGGCGTGCGGGAGCAGCAATGAGTGGCTTCAATCTCTCGGCACTCGCCGTGCGCGAGCGTGCCGTCACCCTCTTCCTGATCATCCTCATCTCGGTCGCCGGCTTCGTCGCCTTCTTCCAACTCGGCCGCGCGGAGGACCCGCCATTCACCGTCAAGTCGATGATCTTCATCACGGCATGGCCCGGCGCGACGGCGCAGGAAATGCAGGACCAGGTCGCTGAAAAGCTGGAAAAGCGCATGCAGGAACTGCGCTACTACGACCGCACGGAAACCTACACGCGGCCCGGACTGGCGTTCACCACCGTCACGCTGCTCGACAGCACGCCGCCAAAGGAAGTCCCCGAGGAGTTCTACCAGGCCCGCAAGAAGCTCGGCGACGAGGCGCGTTCCCTGCCGGCCGGCGTCATCGGCCCGCTCATCAACGACGAATACTCCGACGTGACCTTCGGCCTCTTCGCGCTGAAGGCCAGGGGCGAGCCGCAGCGGCTGCTGGTACGCGAGGCGGAGACCATCCGCCAGCGCCTCCTGCATGTGGCCGGCGTGAAGAAGGTCAACATCATCGGCGAGCAGGCGGAGCGCATCTACTTGTCGTTCTCGCACGACCGGCTGGCCACGCTCGGCGTGACGCCGCAGGACATCTTCGCCGCGCTCAACAGCCAGAATGTGCTCACCCCCGCGGGTTCCATCGACACTGACGGGCCGCAGGTCTTCGTGCGGCTCGACGGCGCGTTCGACAAGCTGCAACGCATCCGCGACACCCCCGTGGTGGCACACGGCCGCACGCTGAAGCTGTCTGACATCGCCACCGTCGAACGCGGCTACCAGGACCCGGCCACCTTCGTCGTGCGCAACAAGGGCGAGCCGGCGCTGCTGCTCGGCATCGTGATGCGCGACGGTTGGAACGGCCTCGACCTCGGCAAGTCGCTCGAAGCGGAAGTAGCGAAGGTCAACGCCGAGCTGCCGCTGGGCATGGAACTGAGCAAGGTCACCGACCAGGCCGTCAACATCAAGTCGGCCGTCGAGGAGTTCATGGTCAAGTTCTTCGCCGCGCTGATCGTGGTGCTGGTGGTGAGCTTCGTCAGCATGGGCTGGCGGGTGGGTATCGTGGTCGCGGCGGCCGTGCCGCTGACGCTGGCCGCCGTCTTCGTGGTCATGGCCGCGACCGGAAAGAGCTTCGACCGCATCACGCTGGGCTCCCTGATATTGGCCCTCGGACTGCTGGTGGACGACGCCATCATCGCCATCGAAATGATGGTGGTGAAGATGGAGGAAGGGTATGGACGGATCGCGGCGTCGGCCTATGCCTGGAGCCATACGGCCGCGCCGATGCTGTCTGGCACGCTCGTCACCGCCGTGGGCTTCATGCCGAACGGCTTTGCAAAGTCTTCCGCAGGCGAGTACACCGGCAACCAGTTCTGGATCGTGGGGATCGCGTTGATCGCGTCGTGGATCGTCGCGGTCGTTTTCACGCCCTATCTCGGCGTGAAGCTGCTGCCCGAGATGACAAAGGTGGAAGGCGGCCATGGCGCCATCTACGCCACGCCGAACTACCAGCACTTTCGTGGGCTGCTGGGGCGGGTCATCGGGCGGAAATGGCTCGTGGCGGCAATCGTCGTCGGACTGTTCGCCACGAGCGTGGTCGGCATGGGCGCCGTGCGCAAGCAGTTCTTCCCGACCTCTGACCGTCCCGAGGTGCTGGTGGAGGTGCAGATGCCCTATGGCACGTCCATCGAACAGACCAGCGCCGCGGCGGAGAAGGTGGAAGCGTGGCTCGACAAACAGCCAGAAGCGAAGATCGTGACGTCCTATATCGGCCAGGGGGCTCCGCGCTTCTACCTGGCGATGTCGCCGGAACTACCCGACCCGTCCTTCGCCAAGATCGTGGTGCGCACCGACAACCAGGAAGAACGCGACGTGCTCAAGGGCCGGCTCCGCCAGGCCATCGCCGAAGGCCTTTCGCCGGGCGCGCGGGTGCGCGTGACGCAACTGGTGTTCGGGCCCTACTCGCCCTTCCCGGTCGCGTTCCGCGTCATGGGCCCGGACCCCGACAAGCTGCGCGCCATCGCGGAGCAGGTAGAGGGCGTGATGGACGCCAGCCCGCTGATGCGCACCGTCAACACCGACTGGGGCCCGCGGGTGCCGGGGCTGCACTTTACGCTCCAGCAGGACCGGCTGCAGGCGGTCGGCCTGACCTCCCACGACGTGGCGCAGCAGCTTGAATTTCTGCTGACCGGCGTGCCGGTGACCGAGGTGCGCGAGGACATCCGCTCGGTGCAGGTGGTGGCGCGCGCCGCGGGCGACATCCGCCTCGACCCGGAGCGCATCGCCGGCTTCACGCTGATCGGCGCCAACGGCGGGCGCGTTCCCCTCTCGCAGGTCGGCACGGTGGACGTGCGCATGGAAGATCCCATCCTGCGCCGACGCGACCGCACGCCGACCATCACCGTGCGGGGCGACATTGCCGACAACCAGCAGCCGCCCGACGTATCGAAGGCCATCCTGGCGCAACTGCAGCCGGTCATCCAGAAGCTGCCCTCCGGCTACCGCATCGAGATGGCCGGTTCCATCGAGGAATCGGGCAAGGCGAACAAGGCGCTGGCGCCGCTGTTCCCCATCATGCTGGCGATCACGCTGCTGATCATCATGTTTCAGGTGCGGTCGATGGCGGGCATGGTCATGGTCATCCTGACGAGTCCGCTCGGCCTGATCGGCGTGGTCCCGACGCTACTGCTCTTCCACCAGCCGTTCGGCATCAATGCGCTCGTGGGGCTGGTGGCGCTGTCCGGCATCTTGATGCGGAACACGCTGATCCTGATCGGGCAAATCCAGGGCAACCTGAAGGAGGGACTGTCGCCGTACGACGCGGTGGTGGAAGCTACCGTGCAACGGGCCCGGCCGGTGCTACTGACGGCCGTGGCGGCCATCCTCGCCTTCATCCCGCTCACGCACTCGGTGTTCTGGGGCACGCTGGCCTATACGCTGATCGGGGGGACGCTCGCCGGCACGCTGTTGACGCTGGTGTTCCTGCCGGCGATGTATGCGATCTGGTTCCGGATCCGGCCGCCGGCGCAGGTGGCGGTGCAGGAGGCCCCCGTGGGCGAGGTGGCGGAGGTGGCGTAAGCGGCTTGCATTGCAAGCATGCGATGGGGCATCACTTGCGAAATTCGGATACCCCAAAAAAAACAAGGCCCTCTGCTTATGGAGGGCCCTGCTCTGATTGCACTTTCTCGACTTTAGCGCGACAGCCAGCTTGGTTTTTCCAAACTATTGCGCCGCTTTCCAAACTAAATTGTCACGCTACAGCGGATCAGCCAGCGAAATTCTTGCCGGCGAAGTCCCAGTTCACGACATTCCAGAATGCCTCGACGTACTTCGGGCGGGCATTGCGGTAGTCGATGTAGTAGGCGTGTTCCCACACGTCGCAGGTCAGCAGCGCCTTGGCGTCGGTGGTCAGCGGGGTGGCGGCGTTGGAGGTCGAGACCAGGTCCAGCGAGCCGTCGGCCTTCTTGACCAGCCAGGCCCAGCCCGAACCGAAGGTGCCCACGGCGGTCTTGGTGAACTCTTCCTTGAACTTGTCGAACGAGCCCCACTTGGCGTTGATGGCATCAGCCAGCGCGCCGGTCGGCTGGCCGCCGCCGTTGGGCTTCATCGAATCCCAGTAGAAGGTGTGGTTCCACACCTGGGCAGCGTTGTTGAAGATACCGCCCGACGACTTCTTGACGATCTCTTCCAGGGTCGAGTTCTCGAACTCGGTGCCCTTGATGAGGTTGTTCAGGTTGGTGACGTAGGTCTGGTGGTGCTTGTCATGATGGAACTCCAGCGTCTCCTTGGAGATATGCGGAGCCAGGGCATCATGCGCGTACGGCAGCGGGGGGAGCTTGTGTTCCATTGTTCTGTCTCTGTGGGTTGGGGTTGTGGGTCCGGAATTGGCGATTGTAGGGGACTTGCAATACCCGCGCAAACCGCGGGACAAAGCCCCCTGCTCCGATGTTAGTTTGTCCTGGCAGGGGTTTCCGGGGGGATTTCCGCCCGGCTTGCCTGAGCGTTTCGCGCCCGCCGCGGCATCGCGAATGGGAGGCGTTCCCGGGCCGCGCAGGCGCTCAGAAATCCGGCAGCTTGGCCTGCACGCCGGCAATCGCCAGGTCGGCCACGCCCTTGGCCAGGTGCGCTTCGACCACGCTGCCCGCGCGGATCTCGGCGGGCGAGCGCAGCGCGCGTCCGCGCTGGTCCAGCAGCACCGCATAGCCGCGTTCCAGCGTACGCTGCGGCGCCAGCAACTCAAGCGCGCCGGCGCTGCGCGCCAGGCGCTGGCCGGCGCGCTCGTGCTGGCGCACGGCGGCGGCCTGCAGGCGTTGCCACAGGCGGGCCACGTCGGCATGGGCGGCGCTGGCATCGGGACGGCACGCGCTCCAGCGCATCGCCAGCAATTGCTGGCGGTGGCGCTGCGACACCACCGTGTCGCGCAATGCCGAGCGCAAGTGTCGCGCCAGATTGTCGACGCGCGCGCGCCGCTCCTGCAGCTGCGCCTGCGGGCTGCGCACTCGCCGCGCCAGCCAGTCCAGGTGCTGCGCGCGCAGGTCCAGCCCGCGCCGCATGCACTGCGTGAGCGCGTCGCGCGCACGCATCGCCTGTGCCAGCAGGTGCGCGCGATCCGGGCTGACCAGCTCGGCCGCGCCGGTCGGCGTGGGCGCACGCACATCGGCGACAAAGTCGGCGATGGTGAAGTCGGTTTCGTGGCCCACTCCGGAGATGACCGGCAGCGCGCAGCGCGCAATCGCCTGCGCCACCACCTCTTCGTTGAACGACCACAGGTCTTCGATGCTGCCCCCCCCGCGGCACAGGATCAGCACGTCGCACTCGCGCCGCGCGCTGGCCGCATTGAGCATGTCGGCGATCTTCTGCGCCGCCCCCGCGCCCTGCACCGGTACCGGATAGACCAGCACCGGCACATGCGGCGCGCGCCGGCGCAAGGTGGTCAGCACATCGCGCAGCGCCGCCGCCTGCAGCGAGGTGACCACGCCGATGGTGCGCGGATGCGCCGGCACCGGGCGCTTGCGCTCCGGCGCGAACAGCCCCGCCTGCGCCAGCTTTTCCTTCAGGCGCAGGAAGGCTTCGTACAGGTTGCCCAGGCCGGCCCGGCGCATTGCCTCCACGCCCAATTGCACCTCGCCGCGCGCCTCATACATGGTGACCACGGCGCGCACCTCCACCGCTTCGCCCTCGCGCGGCTGGAAGTCGACATGCTGGTTGCGCCCGCGGAACATCACGCAGCGGATCTGCGCGCGTGCATCCTTGAGCGAGAAATACCAGTGCCCGCTGGCGGCGCGCGTGAAATTGGAAATCTCGCCGCGCACCCAGGCCAGCGGAAAACTGCGTTCAAGCAGCCTGGCGATTATGTGGTTCAGCTCACCGACAGGGATGACATCGCGGCCGCTGCGCGGCGCGGTGGAGGAAGGGTCACGCGAAAAATTCGGCAAGTCTGGCATGGCGCACTGGTGGCAAGCGGCGTGAATGGGACATGTCCACAGCATAACCTCTATGTCAAGGGGGTAGCGCTGATGCAGGCGGCCTCCCCCGAAAGGCGCATGGGTTCGTGCAACCCTTTGATTCTTATGAGCTTTACGCGTAAAACAAAAATTAGGCAATATAACCAATTCTCTTTTGCATCAATCACTTACAAAGTGCCCGGCAGGCTTGTTCACAAAGTTATCCACAGCTTCTCTGGATAAAACGGGCCGTAAACCCCACTTTTCCAGCACAAGTGGCCCCAACCCCGCTTGCGGTCCCATGGAAAGCGACCAACCCGGCGCGTGGCGTACCGCAGCGTTGCCGGCCGTCCGCGGCGCAGCGTCCATGCTGCATTTGCACAATTTCTGAGCAGGACTCTGGGAGGCTATAAAAATCAATGGGTTAACCGGCTTCTCCCGGATTTGTCCACAGGCCGTCCACAGTGCTCTCCCTGCGGAATGTGGAAAAATCCGGTTTTTGTCCTACCTGCCGCCACATCGACCGCGCGCGGCACTGATACACCCGTTTGCCCGTTTTTTAAGCAACCCATGGTGCCACCTTATAAATCAACGACTTAGATGACATCTCAGGCAGCTTTCCACAAGCGCTCCACAATCCTGTCCCGGCGCTGTGTGGAAAGCCGCACCGCAAGGTGCGCCAGCACACCGACGCGCCTCGTCAGGTTGTGGAGAGCGGTGCCTGGCTGCGTGCACCATGCGCCGCAGGGCTTGCGGCGGGCATTTGCACAAAATTTAGGCAGGAACATCTTTGCCCTTATGGATCAATGTGTTAGCACGCTTGTCAGGCGGCTTTCCACAATCGATCCACAACACTGTCCCGCTTTGCTGTGGAAATGGACCGGCACGAGCGATGCGTGGCCGAGACAGCGCCGGGTGCCGTCTTGCCGTGCGACAGGGCGCAGGTTAGAGTGGCGCCTGATTTTTCAGAGCAATGCCGGAGCGCGCGCCGCCAGCGGCCAGACGCGCATCAAGGCATGCCGTCCAGGTGGTTTGGGGTTTTGTTATTCGGTTGTCGATCCCGGGGGTCCAATTGTTTTCCATCATTCAAGCGGCCGGCTGGCCGATCTGGCCGCTGTTGCTCGCCTCGGTCATCGCGCTGGCGCTGATCGTCGAACGTTTTCTTACCCTCAAGCGCAGCAGGGTCCTGCCCGCCAGGCTCTATGAAGAGGCGCTGGCGGCCGCGCAGCAGCGCCGCGCCACGCCGGAAGTGGTCAACACGCTTGAGCAGAACTCGCCGCTGGGCCGGGTGCTGGCCGCCGGGCTGCGCCACGTGGTGCTGCAGCCGCACACCTCGCGCGATGCCGCCAAGGACGTGGTGGAGGAAGCCGGCCGCGTGGTCGCGCATGAGCTCGAGCGCTACCTGAACGCGCTCGGCACGATCGCCTCGGTGGCGCCGCTGATGGGCCTGCTGGGCACGGTGATCGGCATGATCGAGATCTTCGGCAGCCAGGGCGGCACCGGCGCCAGCCCTGAACAGCTGGCGCACGGCATCTCGGTGGCGCTGTACAACACCGCCTTCGGCCTGATCGTGGCAATCCCGGCGCTGATCTTCTGGCGCTACTTCCGCCGGCGCGTGGATGACTACGTGGCCGAGCTGGAATTCCGCGCCACGTCGTTCCTCGACGCGATCCTGCCGCAGCGCCGCGCCTGATCGCCGAACGGAACGAACGCCATGCACTTCCGTTCCCGCCAGCGGCGCGAAGAGCCGGAGATCAACCTGATCCCGCTGATCGACGTGCTGCTCGTGATCCTGATCTTCCTGATGATCACGACCACCTACTCGCGCTTTACCGAGCTGCAGATCCAGCTGCCCACCGCCGACGCCGAGCGCGCCCAGCAGCGGCCGCAGGAGATCGTGGTGTCGGTGTCATCGCGCGGGGTCTACTCCGTCAACAGGCAGGTGATGGAGCAGAAGGACGTCACCAGCCTGGCCGACCAGTTGCGCGCCGCCTCGGGCACCAACTCCGGTGGCCAGCCGCCGGTGGTGATCGTCAATGCCGACGCACAGGCCAGCCACCAGGCCGTGATCAACGTGATGGAGGCCGCGCGGCTGGCCGGGCTGTCGCGCCTGACCTTCGCCACGCAGAGCGCGCAGCCGCGCTGACCCCGGGCGCCGTGGCGCATGCGGCCGGCGGGCTTGCCGCATGCGCTGTGCAATGCCCATAATGGTTGAGCCGCCTGCGCCCCCAGGGAGCGAAGCCGCGGGCGCACTACAATCCCATCCCAACCACCGACTCCACCGCCCGCCGCGCCCATGCCCGTTCCCCGACATGCCCTTGCCGACTTCGTGACCGCCCAGTGGCAACGCCGCAGCTGGTTCGCGTGGGCGATGCTGCCGTTCTCGCTGCTGTTCGGGCTGATCGCGCGGGTGCGCCGCCATGGCTACCAGCGCGGCTGGTTCAAGTCGACGCGGCTGCCGATGCCGGTGGTGGTGGTCGGCAACGTGACCGTGGGCGGCACCGGCAAGACGCCGGCGGTGATCGCGCTGGCACAAGCGCTGACCGAGGCGGGACTGCGCCCCGGCGTGGTGTCGCGCGGCTACGGCGTGGAACTCAAGCACCCGCGCCGCGTGAAGCCGACATCAAAGGCGTCCGACGTAGGCGATGAGCCGCTCCTGATTGCGCGCGCCACCGACGTGCCGGTCTGGGTCTTCCCCGACCGCGCGCTGTGCGCGCAGACCATGCTGGTATCGCACCCGGGCGTCAATGTGCTGCTGCTCGACGATGGCCTGCAGCACTACAAGCTGCAGCGCGACTTCGAGATCGTGATGTTCGACTCGCGCATGGGCGGCAACGGCCTGCTGCTGCCGGCCGGCCCGCTGCGCGAGCCGCTTTCGCGCCCGCGCGACGCGACCCTGATCAACGACCCCAACTTCCGCGCCACGCCCGACCGCCCCGGCATGTACGGCATGCGGCTGGAGCTGGACGATGCCTGGCAGCTTGCCGACCCCACCATGGCGCGGCCGGTCAGCGCCTTTGCCGGCCGGCGCGTGCTGGCCGCGGCCGGCATCGGCAACCCCGAGCGCTTCTTCGCCAGCCTGCGCGGCGCGGGCCTGACACCGAAGACGCTGCCGCTGCCGGACCACTATGACTTTGTCGCCGACCCGTTCGTCGACCATCCCGACGCGCTCGACGCCGACGTGATCCTGATCACCGAGAAGGATGCCGTAAAATGCGAGCGCTTCGACGACCCCCGCATCTGGGTCGTCCCCACCAGGCCCGTGATCGATGCCGGCCTGATCGAAAAAATCCGCCGCGCCGTGCTGGCGCAAATCAAACCCGCGCCGACCGCGCCGGCAACCACGCCCGGCGCCGCAGGGCGCAACGAGGAACACCGAGATGGACAACCGGCTGCTTGAAATCCTGGTCTGCCCGCTGTGCAAGGGCAAGCTGGAATACGACCGCGCCGCGCAGGAGCTGATCTGCCACGCCGACAAGCTGGCGTACCCGATCCGCGACGGCATCCCCGTGATGCTGGCCGACGAGGCCCGCCAGTCGGTGCCGGGCCGCGCGGTCAACCCGGACGGCCCTGCCTCCGGCAACTGAGTGCGCGCCATGACCGTCCCTGCGTTCACTGTTGTCATTCCCGCGCGGCTCGCTTCGACGCGCCTGCCTGACAAGCCCCTGGCCGATATCGGCGGGCGTCCGATGATCGTGCGCGTGGCCGAACGCGCGCATGCGTCGTCGGCGCAGCGCACCGTGGTCGCCACCGATGCGCCCGCGGTGGCGCAGGCCTGCGCCGCGCACGGCATCGAAGCCGTGCTGACCCGCGCCGACCACCCTTCCGGCACCGACCGCCTGTCTGAAGTGGCCGCCCAGCTGGGGCTGGCCGACGACGCCATCGTGGTCAATGTGCAGGGCGACGAGCCGCTGATCGAACCGTCGCTGATCGACGAGGTGGCGCTGCACCTGGCGCACCACGCCGACTGCGCCATCGCCACCGCGGCGCATCCGCTGCAGGACATCGCCGAAGTCTTCAATCCCAATGTGGTCAAGGTGGTATGCGACGCCGCCGGCCGCGCACTGTACTTCTCGCGCGCACCGATCCCGTGGGCGCGCGATGCCTGGTCGGGCGTGCCGGCCGTGCCCGCGGCGCTGGCACAGGTGCCGCTGCCCGGCATGCCGGTGCTGCGCCATATCGGGCTGTACGCCTATCGGGCGGGCTTCCTGCGCCGCTTCCCGACGCTGGCGGCGGCGCCGCTGGAGCAGACCGAGGCGCTGGAGCAACTGCGCGCCATGTGGCATGGCGAGCGCATTGCGGTGCTGCAGACCAGCGCCGCGCCGGCCCCCGGGGTCGACACCCCGGCCGACCTGGAACGGGTGCGCGCGCTGTGGGCGCAGTCGATGGCCCAGGAAGGGCCCTGACCAAACCGCCGGAAAGTGACCCGCGCGGGCGCCTGCCCGCTCAGGTTCATACAGCTGCAACCTGAACCAGGGGGCGGATTTCGGGCCGATTTGGCGCCGCCTCATGGCATAATGCTTGCCGATACAGAGCCGCCCGGCCGGCATGCGCAAGCGTGCCGCCGGCCAAGGCTCGGTGGGGAGATAAAGATAGAGCCCGTCCGGTGTGCTGCGCCGCCATCCCCCTGGCAGCCGCCGCCGGCCGTATGCGTGGGTACGCCTGAGCAGTGCCCGCGCTGAACGCAGTCAGAACGCATCAGGACCGCAGTAAGTCCTGCGTCAAGTTACGGCGTTACCCTCCTTCTGATCTCCCGCCATACAGATTAAAAACTCTGAGGACCCGTAAATGCGTTTGATCCTGTTGGGCGCGCCCGGCGCCGGCAAAGGCACGCAAGCCAAGTTCATCTGCGAGAAGTTCGGCATTCCGCAAATCTCCACGGGCGACATGCTGCGCGCCGCGGTAAAGGCCGGCACCCCGCTGGGCGTAGAAGCCAAGAAGGTCATGGACGCGGGCGGACTGGTGTCGGACGACATCATCATCGGCCTGGTGAAAGACCGCCTCAAGGAAGACGACTGCAAGAACGGCTACCTGTTCGACGGCTTCCCGCGCACCATTCCGCAGGCCGAGGCGATGAAGGAAGCGGGCGTGGCAATCGACTACGTGCTGGAAATCGACGTGCCGTTCGACGCCATCATCGAGCGCATGAGCGGCCGCCGCGTGCACGTGGCCTCGGGCCGCACCTACCACGTCAAGTACAACCCGCCCAAGACCGAGGGCGTGGACGACGAGACCGGCGAGGCGCTGATCCAGCGTGACGATGACAAGGAAGAGACGGTCAAGAAGCGTCTTGATGTCTATTCGCAGCAGACGCGTCCGCTGGTGGATTACTACTCGGACTGGGCTGCCAAGGGAGATGCCTCGGCCAAGGTGGCGCCGCCTCAGTATCGGAAGATCCTGGGGGTGGGTAATGTCGATGAGATTACTGCGCGGGTGTTTGAGGCGTTGAAGTAATCGTTTCGACTGCTCAGTTTTATGCGTCATGAAAGCGGCCTTTGGGCCGCTTTTGTTTTGGCGATTGAATGGGGTCGCGCCTGGCAGGGATGGTTTCTGGCTTGGCGCCTAGCAAACCCACCCCTTGCACATCCCCCACCACTCCGTAAAATACCGCCAACGAATTGACGTTTACGTAAACGGCAACAAATACCCAATCCAAGGAGACAACCCCCAAATGCAAATCCAAGGCAACGTATTCATCGTCACCGGCGGCGCCTCGGGCCTGGGTGCAGGCACCGCCCGCATGCTGGCCGAAGCCGGCGCCAGGGTCGTGATCGCCGACCTGAACGAGTCCGCCGGCCAGGCACTGGCAACTGAACTGGGCGGCCAGTTCGTCCGCTGTGACGTCACCTCCGAAGCCGACGGCCAGGCCGTGGTAGCGGCCGCCCAGGCACTGGGCCGGCTCTCCGGCATCGTCAACTGCGCCGGCATCGCCACCGCCAACAAGACCGTCGGCAAGAACGGCCCGCATCCGCTGGAAGCCTTCGACAAGACCATCCGCATCAACCTGGTCGGCACCTTCAACATGATCCGCCTGGCCGCCGCGGCCATGGTGCAAAACACCCCCGACAGCGAAGGCGAGCGCGGCGTGATCATCAATACTGCCTCGGTGGCGGCCTTTGACGGCCAGATCGGACAGGCCGCCTATGCCGCATCCAAGGGCGGCGTGGTGGCGATGACGCTGGCGATCGCGCGCGACCTGTCGCGCGACGGCGTGCGCTGCATGACCATCGCCCCCGGCATCTTCGAAACGCCGATGCTGCTGGGCATGCCGCAGGAAGTGCAGGATGCGCTCGGCAGGATGGTGCCGTTCCCGCCGCGCCTGGGCCGCCCGGCTGAATACGCCAAGCTGGCCCGCTCGATCATCGAGAACACCATGCTCAATGGCGAAGTAATCCGCCTGGACGGCGCGATCCGGATGCAGCCCAAGTAAAGCCCCGGCGCTGCCCGCTCAGCCGGGCAGCAGCATTACCAGCATCAGACCGGGCGCCGCCGCCGGCACCAGCGTCAGCTGCTCGAACTGCAGCGCGCCCTGCTGCGGATGGTGAAAGCCGCGGCGGCCGCCCTCGCGGTCTTCCACGTCCTGCGACAACCAGGCATCGCGGAAGGCCGCGCTCTCAGCCATCAGCCCCTCGATCAACGTACGCGTCGGCGCCTCGTCCGCATGGCGGATGCTGTGCGCGCGGAATTCCGCCACCAGCCGTGCCGCGCGGTGCGGCCAGTCTTCCACCAGCGCCATCAGCCCCGGCGACACGAACATCGCGCGCAGCAGGTTGCGCTCGGCGCTGGCGGCATCGAGCCAGCCGATAAACAGGTCCGCGGCGGCGTCGTTCCAGGCCAGCGCGGTCCATTGCCGGTCGAGCAGGTAGGCCGGCCCGCCGATGGCATGCACGCTGGCCAGCACCACCGGCGGCACGGTTTCGTCCGCGGCCTGCTGCGGGTCGCGGCGGCCCGCCAGTTCGAACAGGTAGGCGCGCTCGGCGCGCGACAGCCGCAGCGCGGCAGCCAGGCTGGCCAGCGCGCGTGCCGACAGCGATACCGGCCGCCCCTGCTCCAGCCACGTCACCCAGGTCGCGCTCAAGCCCGCCAGTTGCGCGACTTCCTCGCGGCGCAGGCCGGGGGTGCGGCGGCGCCGGCCCGGTGCGAGCCCGACATCGGCCGGCGCCAGCCGTTCACGGTGCGCACGCAGGAAAGCGCCCAGCACGGATTCGCGCGACGATGGCGATGCAGACGGGACAACAGCGGGATCGGCAGACAAGGGCATGACAGGCTGGTGTCGCTTATACCAGGATAAATCGGTAACTTGTACCGGGAAAACTGCCCGCCTACAGTATGCCGAACCCGCCTCGCGGGCAAGTCCCCTCCCCCAACAAAGAAGGCCGCCCGCCGATCTGGGCGTGGCCCAAGGAGCCCAGCACCATGCAACAGCAGGAACTCGTCGCCGCCCAGTTCGGCGCCACCGCCAGCGCCTACCTCACCAGCGCCGTCCACGCCAGCGGCGCGGACCTGCAGCAACTGAAAGACGAACTGGCCGCGCTGATCCCCGCAGCCAGCCGCCCGCGCAGCCGCGTGCTGGACCTGGGCTGCGGCGCGGGCCATGCCAGCTTCGCCGCAGCAGCGATTGCGGGCGAAGTGACGGCTTACGATCTGTCGGCGGACATGCTGGCTGTGGTCGAGGCCGCGGCGCGCGAGCGCGGGCTGGCCAATATCCGCACGCGCCAGGGCGCTGCCGAGCAGCTGCCGTTCGACGATGTCAGCTTCTGCGCGGTGGTCTCGCGCATGAGCGCGCACCACTGGCGCGACGTCCCGTCGGCACTGGCCGAGATCCGGCGGGTGCTCAAGCCCGGCGGCAAAGTGGTGCTGATCGATATTGCCGGTGCGCCGGATCCGCTGCGCGATACCTGGCTGCAATCGGTGGAACTGCTGCGCGATCCCTCGCACGTGCGCGATTACACGCCGGCGGGGTGGCAGTCGATGTTCGAGGCGGCAGGCTTTGGCGCCGATGGCATCGCCGTATCGGACATCTGGCGCATCGGCATCGAGTTCGACAGCTGGGTCAGGCGCATGCGCACCGCGCCGGTGGCCGTGGAGGCCATCCGCCACCTGTGGCAGATGGCGCCTGCGGAAGTGCGCGCGCACTATCGCGTACAGGCCGACGGCAGCTTTGAACTGGAAGCGGTGATGGTCACCGCGCGTTGACAGAGTGTGACCGGGTCAGGCCGCGGCGCTCATTGCGGGCGCCTCGGCGCGCACGGTCAGGCGGCGCACCAGGTCCCATACCGCCGCCGCGGCCGGCGACAGTGAACGGTCCTCGCGCCGGACCATGACGATGCTGCGCTCCTCGCGCGGCACCAGCGGCCGCCACACTAGCGGCGACGCCGCCGGCAGCGGCAGCGAGAACGACGGCAGCACCGAGGCGCCGATGCCGGCCTCGACCATGCCGAACACGCTCGCCGAGTGGCCCAGTTCCTGCACCACCAGCGGCACCACGCCATGCCGGCCGAACACGCGGTCGATCAGCGGCCGGCTGCCGGAGGCAAAGTCCAGCAGCACCAGTTGCATTCCATGCAGCGCCGCCCATGGCACCGAAGGCGACTGCGCCAGCGGATGGTCGCGCCGGCAGACAAAGCAGAACGGGTCGGTCGCCACCGGCTCCACCACCAGCCCGTCGCGCACCAGCGGATCGATCAGCACGCCAAAGTCCACGGCGCCGGCGCGCACCTGCTCCAGGCCGTCGGCCTGCACGTTGTCACGCACGGTCAGGCGGATCTCGGGGTACTGGGCGGCGCAGGCGGCCACGTACAGCGGCATCAGCCGGGCCGAGATCGTCGGCGCACCAGCTATCACTACGCGACCGCGATAGCGTTCACCAAGCTGGCGCGTCTCTTCCAGCGTGTCGTCGAGCTGCCCGAGCAGCCGCTCCAGCGCTGGCGCCAGCGCGTGGCCGGCCTCGGTCAGCACCACCTCGCGCGTGGTGCGGTCCAGCAGGCGCACGCCAAGTGCCTCTTCCAGCTCAGCCACGCCGCGGCTGACCGCAGGCTGGGTCAGGCCGACCACATCGGCGGCCCGGCTGAAGCCGCCGGCATTGGCCACGGCCAGGAAGACGCGCAACTGGCGCAGTGTGTAATTCATGCAACGGCCGGATAAATAGATTCTATAAATGAATTTGCATTCTAGACTTGGCTGGCGTCCAATACTAGGCAAAACCCTAACATTGCAGGATCCACCCGCAGTCATGTCTCGTATTGTCCGCAAGCTCAAGAAACTCTATGACCTGATCGACGGCTTCGTTCTCGTCATGTTGACGGCCATCGCCATTGCGCTGGCCGCCCCTGAAATCGGCGCCGGCGACGGCCCGCTGCACCTGGGCGTGGTGACCAGCCTGGGCGTGGCGCTGGTGTTCTTCCTGCACGGCGCGGCGCTCTCGCGCGACAAGCTGGTGTCGGGTGCCAAGCACTGGCGCCTGCATGTGTTCGTGCAGACCTTCACCTACGTGGTGTTCCCGGTGGTGGGCGTGCTGCTGATGCTGTCGCTGCGCAATACGCTGCCGCCGGACCTGCTGCTGGGCGTGTTCTTCCTGTGCGCGCTGCCGTCGACGGTATCGTCGTCGGTGGCCATGACCTCGATGGCGCGCGGCAATGTGTCCGGAGCGATCTTCAACGCCACCATCTCGGGCCTGATCGGCATGCTGGTCACGCCGCTGCTGATGGGGCTGGTGATCAGCGCCAGCGGCGCCTCGATGCCGCTGGGCAAGGCGCTCACCGGCGTGGCGCTGCAACTGCTGCTGCCGTTCGCGCTGGGGCAGCTGCTGCGTCCGCTGATCGGCAGCTGGCTGGCGAAAAAGAAGCACATCACCAACAAGATCGACCGCGGCGTGATCGTGCTGATCGTCTATTCCTCATTCTGCGATGCCACCGCCCAGGGCCTGTGGCACCAGTACCAGTGGCAGACCATCGGCGCAGTGATGCTGATCGCCGCGGTGCTGCTGTTCGTGGTGCTGGGCTTTACCACGCTGACCGCGCGCCGCCTTGGCTTCTCTGTCGAGGACGAGATCACGGCGGTGTTCTGCGGCTCCAAGAAGAGCCTGGCCAACGGCATCCCGATGGCCAAGATCCTGTTTGCCGGCCATCCGGCGCTGGGCCTGCTGGTGCTGCCGCTGATGGTCTATCACCAGCTGCAGCTGATCGTGTGCTCGGTGATCGCGTCGCGCTATGCCGACCGCGATGCCTTGCAGGAGGACCAGGCCGCGGCGCGGGCCTGAGGCACGCAGCCATGAAAAAACCGGGGCATGCCCCGGTTTTTTTGTGCCCGCCAGACTCACACTGACGGATTCTTCGACAGCGGCGGATTGCGCGCGAAGTACGACCGGATCCCCTTCAGGATGGCATTGGCCAGCTGCTCCTGGTGCGCGTTATCGTTGAGCTTGCGCTCTTCTTCCGGATTGCTGATAAAGGCCGTCTCGATCAGGATCGACGGGATATCCGGCGCCTTCAGCACCGCAAACCCGGCCTGCTCGACGCTGCCCTTGTGCAGCTTGTTGATGCCGCCGATCTCGCCCAGCACGGCCTTGCCGACCTGCAGGCTGTCATTGATCTGCGCGGTGGTGGACAGGTCCAGCAGCACGCGCGCCACCTGCGCATCCTTGTTGCCCATGTTGGCGCCGCCGATCAGGTCGGAAGCGTTTTCCTTGTTGGCCAGCCAGCGAGCCGCGGTACTGGAGGCGCCGCGCTCGGACAGCGCGAACACTGACGCGCCGCGTGCCTCGGGCGACAGGAAGGCATCGGCGTGGATCGATACGAACAGGTCGGCCTGCACCCGGCGCGCCTTCTGCACGCGCACGTTCAGCGGCACGAAGAAGTCGGCGTCGCGCGTCATCATCGCGCGCATATTGGGCTGGGCATCGATCTTGGCGCGCAGGCGGTGCGCGATCTGCAGCACCACGTCTTTCTCGCGCGAGCCGGCGGCGCCGATCGCGCCCGGGTCTTCGCCGCCGTGGCCGGGATCGATCGCCACGGTCAGCAGGCGGCGCATCTTGAAGGGCCGTTCGGCGGTGGGATTGTCGCGTGCGACCGGCGGCACCACCGGGGCATTGGGGCTCGGCACCGGCGGTGCCGACGGCCTGGGCCGGGCCGAGGCCACCGGCGGCGGCAGCGGCGCGGTGGTGGGCGGCACCTCGCCCTTCTCGTCGAAGCGGCGCACCAGCGCGCCGATCGCGTCTTCCTCGGCACCGGCCGGCGCGCCGGCGATGCCATCGTTGCCCGGCGCCGGGTCCGAGGTGGCGAAGCGGCGCTGCTTTTCCTCGGTGTCGCGCACCAGCTTCCACAGCGGATCGGGCGGATTGACCGGGTACAGGTCGAACACCAGGCGGTTGCGGTAGCTGCCGATCGGCGCCAGCGTGAACACCTGCGGCGCCACGTTTTCCTTCAGGTCGAACACCATGCGGACCACGCGCGGGCGGTTCTGGCCGACGCGCACGGTCTGGATATAGGGGTCGTTCGGGGTGATCTTGGCCACCAGCTCGCGCAGCGTGGGCGACAGGTCCAGGCCGTCGATGTCCACCACCAGGCGGTCGGGGTCGCGGATCATCTGGTGCACGGCGGCCAGCGGGGAATCGGATTCGATGGTGACGCGGGTGTAGTCCTCGGCGGGCCACACGCGCACCGCGACGATGCCGGCGCCAAACGCGATCTGCGGGCCGGCCAGGGTCAGCACGGCCGTGCCCGCGCCCAGCTTCAGTGCCTGCGCCATCCATTTGCGGCGCGCCTGCAGCAGGCCGTCGGGTCCATCGGGGCGGTCGGTGGCAAGTCGCTTGATCAGCATGCGTTCAGCAGGGTAAGTCCAGTGTGAGTATAGGCGCGCATCGTCGCGATCCGCCGCTCGCCGGCATCATCCGCCCCGGCCATGTCCGATTGGAGCAACATATGGAGATCCGGTTCCCCGAGCAGGCGGCCGGCCTTTTCCGGCCACTCGACCAGGTTGAAGGCCGGTTCGGCGAAGCAGTCGCGAAAACCCGCGTCGATCCACTCTTCGGGATCGGCAAAGCGGTACAGGTCGAAGTGGTAGACAGTCAGCGGCGAGCCGTCGGCGCGGGCCACCTCGTAGGGCTCGCACAGCGTGTAGGTGGGGCTGCGGACCTTGCCCGCATGGCCGAGCGCGCGCAGGATCGTGCGCGTCAGCGTGGTCTTGCCGGCGCCCAGGTCGCCGGACAGCTGCACATGCACCGTGCGCGGCGGCATGGCCTGCACGGCGGCGGCCAGCGCGGCGCCCAGGCGCGCGGTGGCGGCTTCGTCGGGCAGCGTCAGGGTGCGTTCTTCGAGCAAGGGCATTGCGTACAATTCAGGGATGATCGACCGAGTCGCCCCAGGGCAGGCAGATGCGCCACCTACCCCCGTTCCCGGCACCGCCGCCCACCTGGCCGCGGGCCCCGGGGAACTTGCGGCACTGGCCGCGTCGATCCGCGCATGGGGCGCGGAACTGGGCTTTGCCTCGGTGCGCATCGCCGATGTCGACCTCAGTCATGCCGAGCCGGGGCTGATGGCGTGGCTGGCGCAGGGCTACCACGGCGACATGGATTATATGGCGAACCACGGCCTGCGGCGCGCCCGGCCGGCCGAACTGGTGCCCGGCACCGTGCGCGCGATCGTGGCGCGGATGCCGTACCTTCCGGCTGCCGGCGCGCAGGCCGGCGCCACCGACTGGCGCCGGCACGAGCTGGCGCGGCTGGACGATCCGGCCACGGCGGTGGTGTCGCTGTATGCGCGCGGCCGCGATTATCACAAGGTGCTGCGCAGCCGTTTGCAGCAGCTGGCCAGCCGGATCGAGGCCGAAATCGGAAAATTCGGCTACCGCGTCTTTACCGATTCCGCACCCGTCATGGAAGTGGCGCTGGCCAGCCAGGGCGGGCTCGGCTGGCGCGGCAAGCATACGCTGCTGCTGGACCGCGACGGCGGCTCGATGTTCTTCCTGGGCGAGATCCTGGTCGACATCCCGCTGCCGGCCGACGCCCCCGAGTCCGGCCACTGCGGCAACTGCCACCGCTGCCTGGACATCTGCCCCACGCGCGCCATCGTGGCGCCGTACCGGCTGGACGCGCGCCGCTGCATCTCCTACCTGACCATCGAGCACAAGGGCCCGATTCCGGTGGAGTTCCGCGCGCCCATGGGCAACCGCGTCTACGGCTGCGACGACTGCCAGCTGGCCTGCCCGTGGAACAAGTTCGCGCATGTGGCCATGGTGCCGGACTTCGACGTGCGCAACGGGCTCGACGCGCCCGACATGGTGGCGCTGTTCCAGTGGACCGAAGCGGAATTCAACCAGCGGCTCGAAGGCAGCCCGATCCGCCGCATCGGCCATGAGCGCTGGCTGCGCAACCTGGCTGTGGGGCTGGGCAACAGCCTGCGCGCGGCGCTGTCGGGCACGCGCGCCGAAGACGCGGCCCTGGCCGCGCGCATCCGCGCAGCACTGCTGGAGCGGCGCGAGAGCGCCACGCCGCTGGTGCGCGAGCATATCGACTGGGCCCTGGCCCAGGGCGGCCCGCCGCCGGACTAGCTGACCAGCGCCAGCCACAGCGGCGTGGTCACGATCGCCGCCACCGTCATCAGCGAAATCGTCGCCGCCACCATCGGCCCGTTGCCGCCCATGCGCACCGCCAGGATATACGCGCTGGAGGCCGTGGGCAGCGAGGCATACAGCACCACGATCTGGTACTGCAGCGCGGTCAGCGGCAGGTGCCGCCCCACCAGCCATGCCACGCACGGCATCGCCAGCAGCTTGACCCCGGTCCACCAGGCCACCGGCCCCGCGGTACCGGTGGCACCGCTCATCTGCAGCCCGGCGCCCACCGTCATCAGCCCCAGCGCGGTCGAGGCCGAGCCCAGCCGGTTCAGCGTCATGCCCAGCACCTCGGGCGCATGTAGCCCCATCAGGTTGGTGAGCAGGCCGCCGGCAGTGGCCAGGATCAGCGGGTTGCGCGCCAGCTCTTTCCACAGCGCGGTCTGGCCGTGCCGCGCCAGCGCCCACACCGCCGCCACGTTGCACAGCGGCACCGTGCAGCCGACGATCACCGCCATCAGCGCCAGCCCCTCGGAGCCGCCCAGGCGCGAGGCCAGCGCCAGCCCGATATAGGAATTGAAGCGGAACGCGGTCTGCAGGCCCGAGGCAAAGCTCAGCGCATCCGGCCGCAACACCCATTTGACGGCGTAGCCGCCGGCCATGCCGGTGGCCATCACCAGCAGCGCCAGCCCCAGCATGGCCGAGGTCGACGAGAAATCCAGCACCGCGGTATTGGTCGACTGCAGCAGCAGCGCCGGGAACAGCACGAAGTAGACCAGGCGCTCCACCCCGCCCCAGAAGGCACGGTCGAACGGGGTATACCGCACCAGCAGCCAGCCGATGAGGATCAGGCTGAAGTCCGGGACCAGCAGGAGAGCAGAAGACATTTATCGTTGTTTTGGTGGCGGTGGCATGACGCGGCAGCTGCCCTGCGGGCCGTCGCGCGGGATTGCGGCGGCGGTGGCGGGGGGTAGATAACGGCAAAAAACCGTAATGTGCGGACTAGGGCAGATACGGATAGGTATTTTTCCAGATTTAGGCCAGCATGGCATGCCAAGTTGTACGCCTGCCGCCATGTTGTCCCGCACCCGGTCCGCGCCGTCGCGCCCGGACACCCACCTCCGAGCCCCCTTCCGCCCTGGTCTGCACCCGGGCCGCTGTCTGCGCCTGGCCGCCGTGCTGGTGGCGCTGTGCGCCGCCACGGCCGCGGGCGCCGTACCGGTGCCGGCACGCTCGGTGGAAATCGAAGGGATACGTTTTGACGATGCGGCGCGCGTGGGCGGCAAGGAACTGCAGCTCAACGGCACCGCCCTGCGCGCGGGCTTCCTGGCCAAGGGCTACGTGGCCGCCCTGTACCTGCAGGAGAAAGCCCGCAACGCGGCCCTGGTGCTGGGCACGCCCGGCGCAAAGCGGCTACAGTTGCGCATGCTGCGCGAGACCGAACCGCCGGACGTCGTGCGCGCCATCCGCCAGGGTATCCGCAACAACCACAGCGAGCAGCAGATGCAGGGGCTGGCCACGCGGCTGGTACAGTTCGAGCGCACCCTGGGCGAGGTCGGCACCGCGCACAAGGGCGACGTGATCAACCTGGATTTTTCCCCGCAGACGGGGACCGTCATCGCCATCAACGGCACGCCTCGCGGCCGGCCGATCCCCGGCGAAGACTTCTACCAGGCCGTGCTGCGGGTCTTCCTGGGCGAGCGCCCGGTCGACGCCGAGGTCAAGCACGGGCTGCTGGGCGGCTGACACAATTACGCTGCCGGCGCACGGCCCCACCTGTGGCACGGCGACGGCTTCTTTTCTTCCGGGCGGCACCCTGCCCGGATTTCCTGACGGGAGACATGATCTCATGCAAGCTGGCAAACTCGCACTGACCCTGGCCCTGGCCGCCGCCGCCACCGCGGCGCAGGCCCAGAGCTACCCCACCAAGCCGATCCGACTGATCATTCCGTTCGCACCCGGCGGCACCACCGACATCGTCGGCCGCGGCGCCGCGGACCAGATGAGCCGCATCCTGGGCCAGCCCGTGGTGGTGGAGAACCGCGCCGGCGGGGGCGGTTCGATCGGTGCCGACGCGATCGCCAAGGCCGCGCCGGACGGCTACACCATCGGCATCTCCACGGTCTCGACCATGGCCGTGAACCCGGCCTGCAACCCCAAGCTGTCGTACGACCCGATCAAGGACTTCAAGCCCATCACCAACCTGGCCAACGTGGCCAACGTGATCGCCGTGAACCCGAGCTTCCCGGCCAAGGACTACAAGGAGTTCCTGGCCGTGCTGAAGGCCAACCCGGGCAAGTATTCGTACGCCTCGTCGGGCACCTGCGGCTTCGGCCACATGCTGGGCGAGCAGTTCAAGGTCTCGACCAAGACCTTCATGGTCCATATCCCGTACCGCGGCGCGGGCCCGGCGCTGAACGACGTGCTGGCCGGCCAGGTGCCGATCATGGTGGACAACCTGCCCTCTTCGATCCCCTACATCAAGGCCGGCAAGCTGCGCCCGATCGTGGTGGCCTGGAACAAGCGCCTGGAATCCATGCCCAACGTGCCGACCTTCGGCGAAATGGGCCTGAAGGAGCCGAACGACCCGGCCTGGTACGGCCTGGTGGCGCCGGCCGGCACGCCTGACGACGTCATCAAGAAGCTCAACGAGGCCGCCGTCAAGGCCCTGCAGGACAAGGACTTCCAGCAGCGCCTGCGCACCGCCGGCGCCGAGCCGTCGGGCAACACGCCGGCGCAGCATGCGGCCGAGATCAAGAAGGAATTCGACAAGATGAAGAATCTTGTGAAGGTGCAGAACATCAAGCTGGAGCAATGATCCGGCCGGTGTGACGCCACCCGCAAAGGGCCGCCGCGAGGCGGCCCTTTTTTCTTGCCCGCGCCAAAAAGCACTAAAATCCAGCATTCGCCCCAGCCTGACCGCCATGCCCGCCACCTATGACGCCATCCTCCCCGCCCCCTTCGGCAAGATCGGGGTGCGCACGGACGGCGCGCGCATCCGGGCCATCGTGTACCTTCCCGGGCACGTCGAGGCGCGCGCCCCGGCGGACGCGCTGACGCAACAGCTCGCGGCGCAACTGGAGGCCTACTACGCCAACCCCGACGCCGCCTTCGACCTGCCGCTGGCCCCGGCCGGCAGCGACTTCCAGCAGCGCGTGTGGCAGGCCATCAGCGCGGTGCCGCGCGGCGCGGTGACCACTTATGGCACCATCGCCGAGGCCATCGGCGCGATGCCGCGCGCGGTGGGCCAGGCCTGCGGGCAGAACCCGTTCCCGATCGTGATCCCCTGCCATCGCGTAGTCTCGGCGCGCGGCATCGGCGGGTTCTCGCACCATGCCGAAGACGGCTTCTACCTCGACGTCAAACGCTGGCTGCTGCGCCATGAGGGCGCCATGCTGATATGAGCGGCGCCGCCCAGGCACCTGACATCGCCGCCGCGCCCAGCGACGCCGACGTGGCACTGGTCAGCCGCTTCTGCGACGCGCTGTGGCTGGAAGACGGCCTCTCGCGCAATACCATCGATGCCTACCGGCGCGACCTGACGCTGCTGGCGCGCTGGTTGCAGCATGAGCACCGCGGCGAGTTGCCGGGCGCGGACGACGGCGCGCTGTCGGCCTACTTCAACGCACGCCACACGCAGAGCCGCGCCTCGTCGGCCAACCGTCGCCTGGCGGTGTTCCGCCGCTTCTACCAGTGGGCGCTGCGCGAACACCTGGTCGAAGCCGACCCCTGCCTGCTGCTGCGCCCCGCCAAGCAGCCGCCGCGCTACCCCAAGACCCTGACCGAGTCCCAGGTCGACGCGCTGCTCGAAGCGCCCGACACCGACACGCCGCTGGGGCTGCGCGACCGCACCATGCTGGAACTGATGTACGCCAGCGGGCTGCGCGTGTCGGAGCTCACGCAGATGAAGACCATCGAGATCGGCCTGAACGAAGGCGTGGCGCGCGTGGTCGGCGGCAAGGGCGACAAGGAGCGGCTGGTGCCGTTCGGCCAGCAGGCCGGCGACTGGCTGCGCCGCTACCTGGCCAGTGCGCGCCCCGCGCTGCTGGCCGGGCGCGCCTGCGACGCGCTCTTTGTCACGCAGCGCGGCGAAGGCATGACGCGGCAGGCGTTCTGGCACCTGATCAAGCGCCATGCGCGCGATGCCGGCGTGCACGCGCCGCTGTCGCCGCACACGCTGCGGCACGCCTTTGCCACGCACCTGCTCAACCACGGCGCCGACCTGCGCGTGGTGCAGCTGCTGCTGGGCCACGCCGATATTTCCACCACCCAGATCTATACGCACGTCGCCCGCGAACGCCTGCGCGAGCTGCACCAGCAGCACCATCCGCGCGGCTGAGCAAGCGGGCGGCGACCACTGTCATGAGCAAGACCAGGCACGTATCAGAAACCCCCGCGACGCAGTACCTGCGCAAGCATGGCGTCGCCTTCGGCGAGCATCCGTATGACTATGTCGAGCACGGCGGCACCGGCGAATCGGCGCGCCAGCTGGGCGTTCCCGAGCACGACGTGATCAAGACCCTGATCATGGAAGACGAGCGCGCGCAGCCGCTGGTGGTGCTGATGCACGGCGACTGCTCGGTCTCGACCAAGAACCTGGCGCGCCAGGCCGGCCGCAAGAGCGTGCAGCCGTGCAAGCCCGAGGTGGCGCAGCGCCACAGCGGCTACATGGTGGGCGGCACCTCGCCCTTCGGCACGCGCAAGCGCATGCCGGTCTACGTCGAATCGACCGTGCTGGAGCTGGCGCGCATCTATATCAACGGCGGGCGCCGCGGCTACCTGGTCAGCGTGGACCCGAAGCTGCTGCCCATGCTGGTGGACGCCCAGCCGGTGCAATGCGCACTGCCTGACTGAGAGCCCCCGCGCAAACCGAGGCAAGCCTCGATGCCAATCCGGAAAGTCACGGACGTAGCGAGGCCCCTGCCGCGCTACAATCGCGCCAGCCTGAAAACACCCCACTACACATGGCCAATCTGCTATTCGCCCTCGCCGCCTACCTGATCGGCTCCGTTTCCTTCGCTGTGGTCGTCAGCAAGCTGATGGGCCTGCCGGACCCGCACTCCTATGGCTCCGGCAATCCCGGCGCCACCAACGTGCTGCGCACCGGCAACAAGAAGGCCGCCATCCTGACGCTGATCGGCGATGCCCTGAAGGGTTGGCTGGCGGTATGGCTGGCCGCGCGCTTCGGGCCGGCCTACGGGCTCAACGAAACCGGCCTGGCCATGGTGGCGCTGGCGGTCTTCCTGGGGCACCTGTTCCCGGTGTACCACCGCTTCGCCGGCGGCAAGGGCGTGGCCACCGCGGCCGGCATCCTGCTCGCCATCGACCCGATCCTCGGCCTGGGCACGCTGGCCACGTGGCTGATCATCGCGTTCTTCTTCCGCTACTCGTCGCTGGCGGCACTGGTGGCGGCGATCTTCGCGCCGTTCTTCCATGTGCTGATGAACGGCGTGGATGTGATGACGGGGGCGATCTTCGTGATCAGCGTGCTGCTGATTGCTCGGCACCGGCAGAATATTGCCAAGCTGCTGGCCGGGAAGGAAAGCCGGATCGGGGAGAAAAAGAAGGTCTGAAAACGGCCTGAGGCAGCCCTGACGCCGGCTCAGGCCTCGGCTGCCCCGAACAGCATCTCCACCCGGAACCCGCCACCATCGGCATTCACCAGGTTCAGCTTCCCACCCGCCTGCCGCACCAGCCGGTCCACGATCGCCAGCCCCAGCCCGGAATGCGCATTGCCGCCCCGGGCCGGGTCCAGCCGCACAAAGGGCAGCGTGGCGCGTTCCTTGTCATCCTCGGGAATGCCGGCGCCCTGATCCTCCACCACCAGCAGGTAACCCTCCGGCGTGCGCGCGGTCGCGATGCATACCGGCGGCTTGCCATACGCGTAGGCGTTGTCGACCAGGTTGCCGACGATGCGGTCCAGCTGCGTGGCGATCATGCGGAAGCCCTCGCCCGCGCCCAGCGACAGCACCACCTGGCGCTCCTGCTCGGCCAGCGACGCGGCCAGCTCATTGACGCGCCGGTCCACCGGCACCGGCCGCGCGGTCGACTCGCTGGTCTGCGCGAAGCTCAGGAACTGCTCGACGATGGCCGACATGGACTCGACGTCGCGCGTCACCCCCGCGGCGGCCTTGGGATCGGCCAGCATCTCGGCGCGCAGGCGCAGCCGCGCCAGCGGTGTCTTCAGGTCATGCGCGATGCCGGCCAGCATGGTGTTGCGCTCCTGGTCGATGCGCGCCAGGTCGGCCACCATGCGGTTGAAACGCTCGATCAGCTGGCGCAGCTCATGCGGGCCGCGCTCGCGCAGCGGCGGCACGGCGTGCTGGCGCGACAGCAGCTCTGCCGCATTGGCCATGTCGCGCACCGGCCGCTGGATCTGCCAGGCGATCAGCACGGCAAAGACGATGGCCACGCCCACCACCAGCATCACGCCAGGCACCAGCCGGTTGTCAGGCGGCGGATTGTGGACCCAGAGGATCGGCATGGCGATCCAGCGGGCGCGGCTGGGCAGCTTGATCCAGATGCGCGGCGTGGTCTCGTCCTCCAGCCGGATCTCGGTGCCCTGCGGCAGCCTGCCGATGAACTGCTCGACCAGCCGGCGCGAGCGCCCGCCCTTGGGCACGACGGCATGCTCTTCGGCGTCGGCCGTGTTGGCTGTCTCAACCAGGCTGGGCAGCTTCGCCGGCGGACGCGCGTCGAGCGCGCGCTCGATGCTGTCGAGCTGGAACAGCATCTGCTCGACTGAATAGTCCACCTGCTGCTGGCGGCGGTCCATGCGCAGGATGGCCAGCCATGAGAAATGGCTGATCACAAGCACGGCGGCAATCAGCAGCGCAATGCGGCCGAACAGGGTATCGATGCGTCGCAACTTCATCGGAAAGCAGGGTCTGGTGGCATGCGGCGCCAGGGGGCGGGCGCCGCGGCCATTATTCGGGGAGTCCCGCGGACATCTCTTCCGCTTCGTCGGGCACGAAGGTATAGCCGCGCCCGCGCACGGTCTGGATATAGCGCGGGCGCTGCGCGTCTTCATCGAGCAGGCGGCGCAGGCGCCAGATCTGCACGTCGATGCCGCGGTCGCTGATGCCGCTGGCGCTGCCGTACATCAGCTCGACGATGCGCTCGCGCGACAGCACTTCGAGCGGATGCATCAGCAGCAGCTTGAGCAGCGCGAACTCGGTATCGCTGATCGACAGCGTCTGGCCGGCACGGCTCAGCGTGCGCTGGCGGAAATTGACGCGGAACGGGCCGAAGGCGACCGATTCGCGGTCCTCGGGCGCGGCCGCGGGGCGTGCCAGCTTGCGGCGCAGCACGGCGTTGATGCGCGCCAGCAGCTCGCGCGGCGAGAACGGCTTGCCGAGGTAGTCGTCGGCGCCGATCTCGAGCCCGACGATGCGGTCGATCTCGTCGCTGCGGGCCGTGAGCAGGATTACGGGGATGTCGTCGTTCTTGGCGCGCAGGTTGCGCAGCGCGGTCAGGCCGTCGACCTTGGGCATCATCAGGTCCAGCACGATCAGCGCCGGGCGCTCGCGCTCCAGGCGCGCCTGCAGGCCGTCGCCGTCATGCATCACCGAGACGGCAAAGCCCTGCTGGGTCAGGTACTCGCGCAGCAGGTCGCGAAGTTCGGGATCGTCGTCGACGACGAGGATCTGGGTAGGCTGGTTCGTTCGCATAGGCACATGATAGTCAGCCCCGGCGCCACACATGCCGGTTTGGCCGGGCGGTTTTGTTTCCGGAGGTTACACCCGGGGCGCTGGTAATCCGCTGTAATAAAAGCGCCGGGCGCCGAAATACGGGCGTCCGGGCCCGCACATTATCCTTGCGGCATGACGTGCCACCGGCGCCGCCGCATTGCGCGCCACACGGCACTTGCCGGCCTGCCGGCCACCCGCGGCGTGCCCCTCCACGCGGCGGGCCGGCGCCCGTGGCGTTGCGGCATACTGCTGCATCGTCACTTGCCAGACCGAACATTGCAGGCGCGCCGCGCGCGCCGCCCCCCCG
>NZ_JBYSZW010000036.1:0-82069 GCF_058787575.1 Cupriavidus sp. FW305-3-2-15-C-LB2 | reverse complement strand
GGCGGAGTGGACGGGACTCGAACCCGCGACCCCCGGCGTGACAGGCCGGTATTCTAACCGACTGAACTACCACTCCTGTGTCGGTGCTTGCTGCCGGCAATGCACATGTCCTTGCGATGGAGAGTGGTGGGTGCTGAGGACGCCTTGCAAGGGAATCAAATTTCCTTACAAATCATAAGCCTACAACGCCTGCCAACCTTCCCTTGCCGACCGTGCCCTGCTGCAAGAGGCCGAACTATAGCTTGTGTTCATCATCTGCGCAATACCCGGATGACTCAATCTTGTACCCTCGGCTGCCAATTCCGCCCTGCACGCTCAGGCGCACATGCGCGCCTGGAGCGCCATCAGTTCGTGCTTGACGACCTTGCCCGTGGCATTGGTCGGCAGGGCCGCCATGAAGGCCACGGAACGCGGCACCTTATAGTTTGCCAGGCGGGCTTTGCACCATTCCAGCAATGCCTCCCCGCTCATGCTCTCGCCGTCGCGCAACACCACGAAGGCGCGGCCAACCTCGCCCAGGCGCGCATCGGGTACGCCGACCACCGCGACCTGCGCCACCGCTGGATGCGTGCCAATCAGGTGCTCGATTTCCGCGGGATAGCAGTTGAAGCCGCCGACGATGAACATTTCCTTGAGCCGGCCGGTGATACACAGGTTTCCGGCGGCGTCGAGGCTGCCGATGTCGCCTGTATGCAGCCACCCCGCGTCGTCGATGGCCTCGCGTGTGGCGGCCTCGTCGTCGAAGTACCCACGCATGACGTTGTAGCCGCGGATCCACACTTCGCCTGGCTCACCGGCGGCGACGTCGTTTCCTTCAGCGTCTACGCAGCGAATCTCCACGCCGGCGAGCGCACGCCCGCTCGTGTTGGCGATAGTCTGCAGCGCGTCGCTGAGCCGGCAGACCGTCGCCAGGCCGCAGCACTCGGTCAGTCCGTAAGCAGTGAGCACCACGTCAAAACCGAGCACCTTGCGCATGCGCCGGATCAGCTCTGGCGCGATCGACGCCGCCCCCGTGACCGCCACGCGCAGCGATGACAAGTCGTATGCATCCAGCCGCGGATGGGCAAGCAAGCTCAGGTAGAGCGTGGGCGAGCCCGGCAGGAAGCTGACGCGGTACCGCTCGATGCGAGCGAGCACGGTTTCGGCGTCGAACTGCGCCAGCGGCAGGATGGTGGCGCCGCGAAGCAGGGCCGCGAGCCAGCCGGCCTTGTAGCCGAAGGCATGGAAGAAGGGATTGATGATCAGGTAACGGTCGCCGGCGCGCAAGCCGACGATGTCCGACCAGTCGGAGAAGGCACGCAGATTCTGCCCGTGCGTGGTGATCACGCCCTTGGGCCGCCCCGTGGTGCCGGAGGTGTAAAGCAGGTCGGACGGACTGTCCGGTGTCAGCGCGCCGATGCGCGCGTCAAGCATGGCCTCGGGTGTGTCTTCGGCGCGGGCGAGGAAAGCCTCCCAAGACAAAGCGCCTTCGCGTTCGCCGCGCAGAATGACGCGGTGGCGCAAGGCCGGCAGCGCAAGCCCACGCAGCATCTCGGGATAGTCGACGCCAAGGAATTCGCCGATGCAGATCAGCGCCCGCGCACCGCTACGCCCGAGAATGTCTGCGGCCTCCCCGCCCTTGAGCCGGGTGTTAAGCGGTACCAGCACGCCGCCGGCCATCTGGATGCCGAGCGCAGCGACGATCCACTCGTGCAGGTTAGGCGCCCAGACGGCAACTCGCTCGCCGGGCGCTACGCCCAGCGCCATCAACGCACGCCCTGCGACTCGCGCCGTCTCGTGCAGCGCGCCATAGCGCAAGGACAAGCCGTCTTCCTGGATGGCCACCGCATCCGCGCGCAGCCGCGCCGCGTGTGCCACGGCATTGGGTATGGTCGAAATCGGTGCGAGGCAGTCGCTCACGGTTGCAAGCCTCCCTGGGGAACGATCTGGCCACTCGCGGCAAGCTCCGCGGCGGCCGGGTAGTCGGTGTAGCCACGCGCTCCCGGCGTATACAGCAGCGTGCGGTCGAACGCGGCCAGCGGCGCACCGTGCCGCAGGCGCGCAGGCAGGTCGGGATTGGCGATGAAATGGCGGGCGAACGAGACCGCCTCGCCGACGCCGCCCGCCACTGCACGCACGGCGCTCGCGCCGTCGAAACCGTCATTGACGATGACCGCACCGCCGAAATGCCGACGGGCCAGCGCAAATGCATCGAGCGCAGGATCCGGCGAGCGGCTCACGTGCAGGTAGGCCAGCCCGATCGGCGCCACGGCATCGAGCAGCGCGCTGTACGTGGCGGTGGGATCGTCATCGTGCATGTCGTTATACGGGTTGCCGGGACAGATACGCAGGCCCACGCGCCCGGTCCCGATCGCTTCAGCGATGGCCTCGAGCGTCTCCACGACGAAGCGCAGCCGCGCCATCAGCGAGCCGCCATAGCCGTCGGTGCGCTGATTGGTGCAAGGAAGCAGGAATTGCATCGGCAGGTAGCCGCTGCTGCAATGCAGCTCGACGCCGTCAAATCCGGCGGCCAGCGCATTGACGGCGGCCTGGCGGTACTCCTCGATCACGGCCGTGACTTCATGTGCGGCCAGCGCGCGGGGCACCTCCATCCCGACCAGGCCGTGGCCGTCGGCATAGATGGTGCCGCGCGCGCGGATCGCCGACGGGGCCACCGTCCGGGCGTCTGGCGCCTTGTTATGGCGCGTCGCCACGCGCCCGACGTGCATCAGCTGCAGCACCATCGCCGCGCCCTGGCTGCGCACGGAACCTGACACGTCGCGCCAGGCGTCGATCTGCGCGGTGGTCTCGATGCCCGGCGTGCGGCAGTACCCTTTGCCATGCCGGCTAGGGTAAGTGCCCTCCGCGATAATCAGCCCGGCGCCCGCGCGCTGCGCGTAGTACGCCTGGTGCAGGCCGGTGGGCAGGTCGCCCGCGCCGGCGCGGCTGCGCGTCATCGGCGCCATCACGATGCGATTGGCGAGTGCAATGTCGCCGAGCTGCAGTGGCTCAAACAGGCTTGCGCTCATCTTGATGATCCCTTGATCGGTTTCGGCATGGCGTCAGCGCGTGCGGACCTTGGGAAGTGCCGAACCGCGACGCATCGTCTCGAGAAAGCGATCCAGCGGTACCGGCTCGGCGACGCCGGGCAGCGCCTCATTCGGCTTGGCGTTCCAGAACGCTTTCCACGAGGGCCACAGTGCATGCCAGGAACCCTCGTAGGGCTCACGGCCCGGCCAGCGCATCTTCTTGTCGCCGATAGGCGGCTTGTTCAGGTCGCTCGCATACAGATAACATGGAAGGCGGCGCCGGAAATACCAGCGGCCGTCAATGCGCTCGTAGTCGTCCCAGTAGAGCATTTGCATGATGACCCATTCGGGGCCGGTCTCATGCTCGTTCTTCGAATACACCACGCCGCTCGCATGGTCCGCATCCTGGAACTCGATGATGTGTCCGCCGATATGGTGCGAGGTCACCGTGAACTGGTTGCGCAGGGTCTCGTCTATCCAGCGCCGCAAGTGCTCGCGGCCCACCTGGTCCTTGCCCACCGCCACGTCCTCGGGAAACAGGCTGGTCCAGGCATCGAGGTCGCGCATGTCGAGCGCCAGCGCATACTTGGCCGGCAGCATGCGGATTTCGTTGACCGACTCGAGTCGATCGAGTCGGGCCTGCATCGATTCCATGTCTGCTGTCATTTGCCTCTCCTTGCTCATTCAGTAGGGTGCGCTCAGCTTGCCTGCGGCGCGGCGCGCCGCTCGGCTGACGTCTCCGACACGTAGTCGGTTGCGCCCACGTCGAGCCGGCAGGTCTTGCCGCCATCGACTACCAGGCTCTGCCCGGTGATATACGAAGCCTCGTCCGACGCCAGGAACAGGATGGCGCCAGCCACCTCGTGCGGTTCGCCCACGCGCCCCAGCGGCACCGCGCGTGCGGTACCGCGGGCGACCTCCTCGCTGGCAAGCGCTTCGCGCGTGCCCTCGCTCCAGACCACACCGGGAATCACCACGTTGACGCGCACGTTGCGGGCTGCGCCCTCGAGCGCCACGGCGCGGCTGAAGTTGAGCACGCCCGCCTTGGCCGCGCCATAGGCCGACAGCCCCGGACTGCCAAGCAGGCCCGCCACCGAACCCAGGTTGACGATGGCGCCGCCGCCGGCCGCCTTCATCACGCGCAGCGCCGCGCGCGTGCCGAAGAAGGCGACGTCCAGGCTACCGGTCAGGCATTGCCGCCAGGCTTGCGTGCTGACCTCGTCGAGCACGCCCCAGGTATAGTTGACCGCGTTATTGACCATGACATGCAGACCGCCGAACTGTGCGACGGTCTGGGCCACCGCCCGCTCCACATCCGCCTCGTTGGTGACATCGGCCTGAATCCACGCGGCCTCGCCGCCGCGCGACCGGATCTCCTCGGCCACGGCGCGCAGCGGCGCCTCGCGCCGCCCGCACAGCATCACCCTCGCCCCTTCGGCCGCGAAGCGCGCAGCCGTGGCAGCGCCGATCCCCGTGCCAGCGCCACTGATCAGCGCCACCTTGTCTTGCAAACGTCCCGTTACTCGCATGCTGCTCTCCCTCTTGTCCTTCCATCGAGGCAGGACAACGACCCGAACGCGTCGCCGTCGCGCCTGCGCCGTTAAATCATTGCCATGCCGCCGCTGACTGACAGCGTCTGGCCCGTCATCTGCATGCCGTCTCCGCTCACCAGGAACAGTGCCGCCGCCGCGATCTCTTCCGGCTCGGCCATGCGCCCCAGCGGGATCGCGCGCTCCAGGCTGCGTGCCCATTCCTCGCTGATGGACTGCATCATCGGCGTGCGCGTGGGCCCCGGGCAGATCGCGTTGACGCGGATGCCACGCGGGCCCAGGTCGCGCGCCAGGCAGCGGGTGAGGCCGAGCACGGCCGCCTTTGACGCGCAATAGCTGAGAGGCCCTTCGCCGCTCAGCGCCGAGACGCTGGCGATATTGACAATGGCGCCGCCCACCCCCGCGCGCGTCATCAGCCGCACCGCCTCGCGCGAGCAGTAAAACGTGCCGTTGAGATTTACATCCACCACGCGCTGCCAGCCGGCATCGTTGAGGTCGACGATCATGTCGGTATAGACCGTGGGCGTCTCGCCGGCTGCCAGCTGCCGCCCGCGCTCGGCCGCGCGCACCTGGTAGTGCTCGAAGCCGTCTCCCGGCACCTGGCCGATGCCTGCGTTGTTGACCAGGATGTCGAGCCGCCCCCAGCGCATCGCGACCTCCTCGTGCAGCCGCCCCACCGCCGCACTGTCCGCGACGTCGCAGCCACGCGCCATGCCGTGCGCCTCGCCGCCGATCGTGTCGAGCGTCGCTTGCGCGGCGCCGTCGTCGCGGTCCACCACGACCACCGCCGCACCCTCGGCCGCAAAGCGCTCGGCCATGGCCCGCCCCATGCCGGACCCGGCGCCGGTGACCAGTGCCACTTTTCCTTCCAGTCGCATGACGCTCTCCTTCATCAGATCAGGTGCAGCTTGCTCGCCGCCTCCGGCGGCACGGCATCGAGCGTGCGCCAGGCGCCGTCGCGCCGCTCGAAGACCTTCTTGCGGTCAAGGTCAGCGGGCAGGTCGGCTACATCGGTGTAGAACTGGCGGTACCACTCGCGTAGCTGATAGACCGGACCATCGGCGTCGCTGAGCACGGGCCGGTCGACGCGGATCTTGTTGTGCCAGATCTCCACGTCCTGGAAGAAGGAGGCTTGCGCCTGCTCTACATACGCCTGCGCCATCTCCTGGTTCTGTTCCTCCGACTGCCCCGGCACCTTCTTGACCATGACGCCGTAGCGCAGCTCAAAGCTCTGCGAGTCGATCGGCACGTGGCAATTGAGCAGGATGGTGTCAAGGGGCTTGCCGTCCACCTCCGCCGTCATGCGCGTTACGTGGTAGGCGGGCCCGAAGTACGCGCTGTCCGCAACCAGACCCCGGCCAAGTAACTCGCTCTCCTCGCCGCGGAACATCTGGTAGCCGATGTGGCGGTCGAACGTATTGCAGAAATAGACGGCTGGTGAGCCGTGCACCGGCCCGAAATGGGCGACGTCCGCCAGGTTATCGACAAGCTCCCGGCAATGGGTGCCGATCACCATCTTGCGGATCGTCCACCCGGTCCACTCACCGGTGAAGCACGCGCTGATGCGCGGTACCGCCACCGCGGGCGGCGGCGGCGCGCTCTCGGGATCGTGCCAGATGAACAGCAGGTGGTTCTGCTCGCAGACAGACCACGCACGTGTGCGCGCCTTGGGCGGAATGCGGCTGGCGCACGGCACATGCTCGCACGCGCCGTCGCCATTCCAGTGCCAGCCATGAAAGCGGCACACGATGGCGTTGCCCTTCACTTCGCCGAGAGCCAGGTCCGCGCCCATGTGCGGGCACCACGCATCGAGGATGCGGATGCCCCCGTCCTCGCCGGTGAACGCGACCAGGCGCGTACCGAAGATGTCGAGCCGATGTGGCTTGCCGTCCTTGTAGTCCGAAGCTTGCCCAAGGCAATGCCAACCGCGGGCGTAGCGGGTGGGCTGCGGGGCTGTCTGCAGGAACTGCTGCGCTTCCATGTCTCCTCCGTGGTGACTGTTTGCTCATGGCCTTATTCTTCTGGCCGGGCCACTTCACGGGCATGGTCCTGACGGACTAGATTCAACCGTTTCTGGAGCGACATGGAGCGTCCGTGCGCGAATCTAGTCTGTTGGGACTATTTCCCTCCGCACGACAGGCGTCCCCCGCACGGCACCCGGGGAAAACACCCACTACCAGCGCATGGAGAAGCAGATACTATCTCCAGCCGATCGCCGGTCGCCGACGGCCGGGCTGGCGCAATGCCCCGGCCGCATTGCGCCGCAGATTTGAGAGAGCACCGATGACAAGCCTTCAATGGATCGACGCACAGCTACCTGGCCGGCCCGCACTCGGCATTGACGAGATCAGCGATCTGATCGGGCTGGTGTACGACGGCCCACTGCTTGATATCCCATGGCAGTCGCTGCTGGATGCGCTGCGACACCTGCTGGCCGCCAACTACGTGACCCTGGTGCTACGCCCGCCGTCCAGTACGTCGCCGGGGCTGATGATCACTTCCAGCGCGGTGGATACCACCGTCGGAACGGGCGCCTACGCACAGCACTTCTATGCCATCGACCCTTTCGTCAACCTGCCCAACGCACAAGTCCTGACCGTGCATGAATTGATTGGCGAGGCCAGGTGGTTAGAGAGCGAGATCTATCGATTCTTCAACAAGCCCTACGACGTGCTTGAAATCATGGGCGTAGACATCCGCGCCGAGCATGGTGTGGAGTGCCGCTTGCGAATCTGCCGCCCACATGGCAGCGACCGCTTCTCCGAGGCCGACAAGGCGCTGTGCCGGCGCATCGTGCCGCACCTGGAGCGCGCGGTACGTATCCACGCCAACCTCAACACGACCGAGTCGGAGCGGCGCTTCTACGCCGGCACGGTAGACAGGTTGCTGATCGGCTCGGTGATCCTGGACGACACCGGCCAGGTCCTTACCACAAATGGCATGGCCGACGCCTTGCTGGCGGAAAAGGATGGTCTGGTGATTTGCAACGGCCAGTTGATGGCCGACTCGGCGCAGGAAAACCGCAAGCTGCAGGCCCTGGTCCGCCAGGCCATCGCCTTGCGAGACTCGGAGCAGCCCGGCATCCCGCTCGGGCTGTCGGTGCCGCGCAAGAGCGACCGCGCCCGGCTGGGACTGCTGGTGCGTTCCATCGCCTCGCAGAAGTGGTCCGAGCGTCCGCGCCAGCCCGCGGTGGCGGTCTTTATCCGCGACCCCGATCAAAAGGCACTGGGGTCGGCCGAACTACTGCGCAATATGTTCGATTTCACCCGGACGGAGGCGTCGCTCGTACTGTTGCTGACCCAGGGCCTGTCACTGGACGAAGCGGCGCAGGAACTCGACATCCGCCGCAATACCGCGCGCGCGCATTTGCGTGCCGTGTTCTCCAAGACTGGGGTGACCCGCCAGGCGGCGCTGGTACAAACCGTCCTGCACAGCATCATTCCGCTCGATTGAGGTGAATACGACGTGCCGACGCCACTCAGCGAGCTGACGGCACGATGAGCAGACGCATCGCCCCGGCCGCAGGGTGCCATGGCGGAAAATCGTCTCGGGCGCGGTTGTTTTGGTCCATTTGGACTATGTCGCATCCTGCGTGACAGGAAACAATGCGCATATCAGCCGCGTCTACCGCGGCTGCGCCAACAACATGACATCCGGGAGAGACATCCAGTGACGATCCAACACCCTGCCACCGGCGATTTTCGCGTGGCCCTCAACACGCCGGCCAGTGCGGTCGTGGTTACCGGTGGCGCGTCCGGCATTGGCGAGGCTTGCGCGGCGGCCTTGGCCGCGGTAAACCGGCCGGTCGCCATCTGGGATATCCAGGAGGACAAGGCGCGTGCCGTCGCCGCGGCGCTCGCCGAACGTTATGACGTGCCCACCTTCGGGCTCGGCATCGACCTGCGCGCCCCCGCCGGCCTGGAAGACGCGCTGGTCCGCACCCGCGCCGCCCTGCCGGTGCTGGGCGGCATGGTGCATGCTGCCGGCGTGGTGGACCAGAGCGGGATCGACGGCCTTACACAGGCGCGCTGGGACGCGGTGCTTGATGTCAACCTGCGCGCCATGGCCCTGCTGGTGCAAGCCATGCTGCCTGACCTGCGCGCGCAACCTGGCGCGGCAGTCGTCGGCATCGCGTCGATCAATGCCACGCTGGGCAACGCCCTGATTCCGGCTTACTCCGCCTCCAAGGGCGGCCTGCTCTCGCTGGTGCGCTCGCTCGCGGACAGCCTGGGCCGCGACGGCATCCGCATCAACGCCGTCTCTCCCGGACAGATCCACACACCGATGCTTCAACCTGCCATCGATGCCCTGCCCGAAGGCACCTTCGAACGACGCATCCAGCTGGGCCGCCTCGGCACCCCCGCGGAGATCGGGCGAGTGGTCCGTTTCCTTCTGTCGGACGAGGCCAGCTACGTCACCGGCACCGAGCTCATCGTCGACGGCGGCAACATTCCTTCGCAGCGCTGAATCGGAGCGCCCTGCCCTGTGGCTGCTGGGCCGTTCTCATACTGGGTCGCCATCCTCCGGCCGGACGTCCAGCCCTGGTTCTTCCGTCTGCCTTTCGACGCTCGAGGCTCACCGCGGGACGCCCTATGCAGTCCTGGCCCGTTCTGCAAGCAGCTTCAGCAGCCGTGCTTCGTCGGCACGCAGGCGGCTGACGATGGCGACGCGCGCGCAGTCCTGCAATCCGTCGTCGATGAAGGCCTCGATCACCGCCGGATGGACATAGCACTTGCGGCACACCGCCACGGTGTTGCGCAGGCGCTGGGCCACTGACTTGATGACCCCGGCCACGCACTTCCTGCGCGCTGCTTCGCCGTCCGCGCCGGCCGCGCGCAGCAGCGCGAGCGCATGCACGCTGCCCGCCCAGGTGCGGAAGTCCTTGGCAGTGAAGTCGCCGCCGGTCGCCTGTTGCAGGTAGGCGTTGACGTCGGCGGATCCGACCTCGCGGATCTCGCCGTCGCTGTCGCGATACTTGAACAGGCACTGGCCTGGCAGGTCGGCACAATTGCGCACGATGCGGGCCAGGCGCGGATCGTTGACCGATACGTCGTGGGTGATGCCGCTCTTGCCAGTGAACTGGAAACGCAGCCGGCTGCCGCGCACGGTGACATGGCGGCGGCGCAGCGTGGTGAGGCCGTAGGTGCGGTTCTGCCTCGCATATTGCGGACTACCCACGCGCACAAGCGTGGCGTCGAGCAGTTGCACCACCGCCGCGACCACTTTTTCGCGCGGCATGCCGTTGCGGCGCAGGTCGCGCGCGACGCGCGCCCGCAAGCGGGGCAGTACGCTGCCGAAGGCCGGCAACCGCGCGTATTTGTCCGAATCGCGCTGCGCGCTCCACTCAGGGTGGTAGACATACTGCTTGCGGCCGCGCGCATCGCGCCCGGTCGCCTGCAGGTGGCCCGCAGGGTTCGCACAGATCCACACTTCCTCGTAGGCAGGAGGAATCGCCAGCGCAGCAATGCGTGCCAGCGTGGCGGCATCGTCCACGCGCTTGCCGTTGGCGTCGATGTAGGCAAAGCCGCCGCCCTGACGGCGGCGCCCGATGCCCGGCATACTGTCATCGACATAACGCAACCCGGCCTCGCGCAATACCGTACGCAACGCTTTGTCGGCACCATTAGTCGGGAGGGCACTATCCAAGGCTGGGTCTCTTTCCGGGGCTGCCAGCGCGCCGTCCGGGTCTTCAGGCGCTTCATGCGCGCGGGCCACAGTGGCCTTGCCCGCGCTGCGCCTGTTCGTGGTAATGGCAAATGCGAGCCAGCGCCCAGTCGGCAGCGGCTTCGCGTACGGCGTTACGCGTCCCCGGAAAGCGCCGCGTTTCCGTGAACGCGGCAATACCCCCGGTGCTCCGCAGCACATCACGCGCCGCATGGCCGTGGCGGCGGAACACCCAGGCAAAGCACTGCGTACCCGCCGGGATATCACCATCGCCGCCATCATCGGCGACGCCGGTGTTGGCGATCGCGAGGTCGGCGCCGGTCATCCCCATGGCGCCCAGCGCCATCGCCAGCGAGACCGCCTCGCTGGTCAGTCCGTGTTGCCTGATGGTCTCAGGCGGCACGTGCAGCAACTGTTCCTTGGCCGAGGGCGAATACGCCACGATGGCGCAGTGCAAGACATCTCCGCAACCCGGCACCTCGGCGATGCGCGAGGCGATCAGCCCCGCGGTACAGGACTCCGCCGTGACCACATGCAAATGGTGGCGCAGCAAATAGCGCGCAATGCTGCCGTTGTCGCTGCCGTTTTCCCCAAGCGTCATCGCTGCGCCTCCGACGCCTGCACAGACACTCCGTTGCTGCGCGAGACAGCATGCGTGGCCGGTGCTGCGGGTACGCGGCCGTCGCCGCCGCGGCCCTTCACGAACGTCACCTTGCCGTCGCGCTCCAGCACCACCCGGGTAAGGTCGTCGAAGCTGTCGGTCTGAAGTGTCGCACGCAGGTTGGCCTTGAGGTCTTCCTCGGTCAGCATTGCGTGGCTCACGCGCTCCCGGTCCAGTTCCCCCTCGCGCAGCAGGTCCAGCGCGTGGCCGCCAGTGGCGCGGTCGAATGCCGGAGAACGGCTCGACAGCCAGCCCACCACCCGGTGCAGAAGCACCAATGCCAGCCCGGCGGAAAACGCCACCGCGAACGAAGTGGCCCCGACCACGGCGCGCGACAGCACCGCGCCCAGCAGCAACATGATGCACAGGTCGAACGATGTCTTTTGCGCGAAGGCCCGCCTGCCGGCCAACCGCAGCATCGCCCAGGTGCCGACGAAGATGATGGCGGCACGCACGGCGCCTTGCCACCACGCCAGGTCGTCACCTTCGCCCACGAGCTTGCGCATCGCATCGACGATCACTTCCACGCTGTCCATGTCGGCGTCCGCAGTCGATTTTCTGACTGGTTCCGCAAGTTCCGCGCCAGGCTCACGACACTGGGCCGTGCTGCCGTGCACGTCCCATATGCGCTCATTCGCGCGGGAATGCGGGGAAATCGTACGTGCAGTGCCGGGCCAGGCCTGAAAAAACTGCGCAGAGCGCGCGCAACATCGGGAGCGAATAGCGCTTATCTGTGGGACGCCGGAAAACACCGGCCGGGAGCGCCATGCCGAGCAACGGCGGAACAGCAATTTAGCGCGCGGCTCGGCCGGAGGGAGATGAAAATACCAACAAAAAAGGACTTAGATCGCTCTAAGCCCTTGATTTTGTTAGTCAAGCGTGGTGGGTGCTGAGGGGTTCGAACCCCCGACCTACGCCTTGTAAGGGCGCCGCTCTACCAACTGAGCTAAGCACCCGCTCGACCATCACAGGCTGGCTGCCTGCAACTTGCTGATCGCTCCACACCTCGCGGCAGTTGCCGTGGTTTGCGTTGCGAGGGCGCAAGTGTAATACAGGTGATTTCAGTTTGCCAAGACCTGTGCGCGCAAAAAAAAACGCCGCCGGGCATCGCTGCCCCGCGGCGTTTCGTTCATGCGGCCAAAGCTGTGTCAGTGATGCAGACGCTCAACCTTGGCCGTGGCCTTGTCCGCCACTTCGGCGGGCTTGGCATCTTCTTCAGGCAACGCCTCGGGCTTGCGCTCGAGCGCCAGTTCCAGCACCTTGTCGATCCAGCGGACCGGCACGATCTCGATGGCGTTCTTCACGTTGTCGGGGATCTCGGCCAGATCCTTGACGTTTTCCTCCGGGATCAGCACCAGCTTGATGCCGCCCCGGTGGGCCGCCAGCAGCTTCTCCTTGAGGCCCCCGATCGGCAGCACCTCGCCGCGCAGCGTGATCTCGCCGGTCATGGCGACATCCGCGCGCACCGGGATGCCGGTCAGCACCGACACCAGCGCCGTGGTCATGGCACCGCCTGCGGACGGGCCGTCCTTGGGCGTGGCGCCTTCAGGCACGTGGATGTGGATGTCGCGCTTCTCGAACATCTCATCCGTGATACCCAGGCGGCGTGCCCGCGAACGCACCACCGAACGTGCGGCCTCGACCGACTCCTTCATCACATCGCCCAGCGAACCGGTACGCGTGATGTTGCCCTTGCCCGGCATGATCGCGGCTTCGATGGTCAGCAGATCGCCGCCCACCTCGGTCCACGCCAGACCGGTGACCTGGCCAACCTGGTTTTCCTTGCCGGCCAGGCCGAAATCGTACTTGCGCACGCCGAGGAATTTGTCCAGGTTCTCGGAATCGACCTTGATCGTGCCCGACTCCTTCTTCAGCAGCAGCAGCTTGACCACCTTGCGCGCGATCTTGGAGACCTCGCGTTCCAGCGAACGCACCCCCGCTTCACGCGTGTAGTAGCGGATGATGTCGCGGATCGCGCTTTCGGCAACCTCGATCTCGCCTGCCTTCAGACCGTTGTTCTTGATCTGCTTGGGCAACAGGTAGCGCTGCGCGATATTGACCTTCTCGTCCTCGGTGTAACCCGACAGGCGGATCACTTCCATACGGTCGAGCAGCGGCGGCGGGATGTTGAGCGAGTTCGACGTCGCCACGAACATCACGTCGGACAGGTCGAAGTCCACTTCGATGTAGTGGTCCTGGAACGTGTGGTTCTGTTCCGGGTCCAGCACCTCGAGCAGCGCCGACGACGGATCGCCGCGGAAATCCATGCCCATCTTGTCGATCTCGTCGAGCAGGAAGAGCGGATTGCGCACGCCGACCTTGGACAGGCTCTGCAGGATCTTGCCCGGCATCGAGCCGATATAGGTCCTGCGGTGGCCGCGGATTTCGGCCTCGTCACGCACGCCGCCCAGTGCCATGCGCACGAACTTGCGGTTCGTCGCGCGCGCCACCGACTGGCCGAGGGAGGTCTTGCCCACGCCGGGAGGCCCGACCAGGCAGAGGATAGGTGCCTTCACCTTGTCCACGCGCTGTTGCACCGCGAGGTACTCGAGAATGCGTTCCTTGACCTTCTCCAGGCCGTAGTGGTCTTCATCCAGCACGCGCTCGGCGTTGGCGAGGTCGTTGTTGACCTTGCTCTTCTTGCGCCACGGCAGGTTCACCAGCGTGTCGATGTAGTTGCGCACGACGGTGGCTTCGGCCGACATCGGCGACATCAGCTTGAGCTTCTTGAATTCGGCGTCGGCCTTCTTCTTGGCTTCCTTCGGCATCCGCGCAGCCTTGATGCGCTTGTCGAGTTCTTCCAGGTCGGCGCCTTCTTCGCCCTCGCCGAGTTCCTTCTGGATGGCCTTGACCTGCTCGTTCAGGTAGTACTCGCGCTGGCTCTTCTCCATCTGGCGCTTGACGCGGCCACGGATGCGCTTTTCAACCTGGAGGATGTCGATCTCGCCCTCGAGCTGCGACAGCAGGCTTTCCAGGCGTTCGGTCACATTGACCATCTCCAGGATCTTCTGCTTCTGCTCGAGCTTGATCGGCAGGTGCGCGGCGATGGTGTCCGCCAGGCGGCCTGCCTCGTCGATGCCCGACAGCGAGGTCAGGATCTCGGGCGGGATCTTCTTGTTGAGCTTCACGTACTGGTCGAACTGCGACACGATCGCGCGGCGCAGGGCCTCGGTCTCGGCGCTTTCGCCAGGTGCGGGCGGCACGGGCACGGCTTCGCACATAAAGTGCGCATCGTCCTCGCTCACCTCGCGGATATTCGCGCGCTGGGTACCCTCGACCAGCACCTTCACGGTACCGTCGGGCAGTTTCAGCATTTGCAGGATATTGGCGATGCAGCCGACCTCATACAGGTCGTCGGCGGTCGGCTCGTCCTTGGCCGCCGTCTTCTGGGCCACGAGCATGATGCTCTTGCCCGCCTCCATCGCAGTCTCAAGCGCCTTGATGGACTTCGGGCGTCCCACGAACAGCGGGATCACCATGTGCGGAAACACCACCACGTCGCGCAGCGGCAACAGTGGGAGGCGAATCGGCTCGGCCGGGAGGAGTTGTGTTCCGGACATCATTTTCCCCAAGTCAGTCATTTAAGGCGTAAATTGGGCCGCCCGAATCGATTACAAGATACGTGCCAATCGATTCATCAAGGCAGGCAGATGCCGCTCCCTGCACTTGCTGGCCCCTCTGAAACAGCATACCCGCGTTTCCTCCCTCTCGTCGGTAGAAATAAACAAAAAAAGCCGCTCGCTTCTACGCGAACGGCCTTTTCGCCCGGCTGCCGGTGTGGTCCCGACCACTTACCACGTCTGGCAGCCCTCGCGTCAGTTGGACCCCGCCACCTTGGGCTGCTGCTCTTCGTACATCAGCAGCGGAGGTGCATCGCCGTTGATCGTATTTTCATCGATCACCACCTTCTGCACGCCCTTGTAGTTGGGCAGGTCGTACATGACGTCCATCAGCGACTGCTCCAGGATCGAACGCAGGCCACGGGCGCCGGTCTTGCGGCGGATCGCCTTGCGGGCGATGGCGCTCAGCGCACCCGGGCGGATTTCCAGCTCGACGCCTTCCATAGCCAGCAGCTTCTGGTATTGCTTGACCAGCGCGTTCTTGGGCTCGACCAGGATCTGCATCAGCGCGGCCTCGTCCAGCTTGGACAGCGTGGCGACCACCGGCAGGCGGCCGATCAGTTCGGGGATCAGGCCGAACTTGATCAGGTCTTCCGGCTCGGTCTGCGGCAGCACTTCGCTGGCGTCGCGCTCTTCCTTGCTCTTGACCTGCGCGGCAAAGCCGATGCCGGTCTTGTCCGAGCGCTGCATGATGACCTTCTCCAGGCCATCGAAGGCGCCGCCGCAGATGAACAGGATATTGGTCGTGTCCACCTGCAGGAAGTCCTGGTTCGGATGCTTGCGGCCACCTTGCGGCGGCACCGATGCCATGGTGCCTTCGATCAGCTTGAGCAGTGCCTGCTGCACGCCCTCGCCCGACACGTCGCGGGTGATCGACGGGTTGTCGGACTTGCGCGAGATCTTGTCGATCTCATCGATGTAGACGATGCCGCGCTGCGCCTTCTCGACTTCGTAGTTGCAGTTCTGCAGCAGCTTCTGGATGATGTTCTCGACGTCCTCGCCCACGTAGCCGGCTTCGGTCAGCGTAGTCGCGTCGGCGATCACGAACGGCACGTTGAGCAGGCGCGCCAGCGTCTGCGCGAGCAGCGTCTTGCCCGAGCCGGTCGGCCCGATCAGCAGGATGTTGCTCTTGGACAGCTCGACATCGTCCTTCTTGCCGAGGTGCTTGAGGCGCTTGTAGTGGTTGTAGACCGCCACGGCCAGGATCTTCTTGGCCTGTTCCTGGCCGATCACATACTGGTCCAGGCTTTCGCGGATCTCGTGGGGCGTGGGGAGGTCCGAGCGCGCGGCCGCGGCGGCGTCTTTCTCGGATGCCGTGGCCTCGTCGCGAATGATCTCATTGCACAGGTCGATGCATTCGTCGCAAATGAACACCGACGGGCCGGCAATCAGCTTCTTGACCTCATGCTGGCTCTTGCCGCAGAAGGAGCAGTACAGAAGCTTTTCGCTGGATGAACCTTTTTTGTCCGCCATAGGAATCAGTCACTTATGCAGGGCGCACACCGCGGGGCGACAGGCTCCCCAGCGATACGCTTCAAACGCATCATACGCCAAAACAATTGGCACCACCGGCGGTTCCCCCCGGCTGTGGGGCAAAAGCAAAAAACGAGGCACGGGGCCTCGTTCCGGTGTAGCCTTCGCCATTTGAGCCCGTGCCAGCCTGGCCGGCCGCCGCTGCGGATTGCGCCACGGCGGCCCGCTGCATCAGCCGCGGCGGGCGAGGACCTTGTCGATCAGGCCGTAGTCAACTGCCTGGTCGCCGCTCATGAAGTTGTCGCGATCGGTATCGCGCGCAATCTTCTCGACCGGCTGGCCCGTCACCTCGGACAGGATGGTGTTGAGCCGCTCGCGCAGGTACAGGATCTCGCGCGCCTGGATCTCGATGTCAGAGGCCTGGCCACGCGCGCCGCCCAGCGGCTGGTGGATCATGATGCGCGAGTTGGGCAGCGCCGAACGCTTGCCCTTGGCGCCAGCCGCCAGCAGGAACGCGCCCATGCTTGCCGCCATGCCCATGCACAGCGTGGACACGTCCGGCTTGATGAACTGCATGGTGTCGTAGATCGCCAGCCCCGCCGATACGGAACCGCCCGGCGAGTTGATGTACAGCGACACGTCCTTGTCGGGGTTCTCGCTCTCGAGGAACAGCAGCTGGGCCACCACCAGGTTGGCGGTCTGGTCGTTGACCTCGCCCACCATGAACACCACGCGCTCCTTCAGCAGGCGCGAGTAGATGTCATAGGCGCGCTCGCCCCGGCCGGACTGCTCGACGACCATCGGCACCAGCCCCAGGCCCTGGGTTTCCAGTGCCGAAGCCTGCGTGGTGGCGAGACGGTCAAGCAAATCATTGCGGGTCATGCATGTTCTCCATGGATTCGTCGGATCGCAAGGCAATCCGGGGTAACTCGGGAAGCTGCCCCCGCCCCACGCCGTGGCGCGGGGCTGCGGGTCACTTCCGGCCTCAGGCTTGCTGCTGGTTGCCTTCGGCGGTGAGTTCCTCGAAGGACACCTTCTTGTCGGTGACCTTGGCCTTGCCGCATACGAAATTTACCACGTTGTTTTCGAGCACGTAGGCTTCCATTTCGGCCAGGCGCTGCTGGTCGCCGTAGTACCAGCGCATGACTTCCTTCGGGTCTTCGTAGCTCTTGGCGAAGTCCTCGATCTCGGCCTTGATCTGGTCAGCCTTGGCTTCCAGGCCGTTGGCCTTGACGATCTCGGCCAGGATCAGGCCCAGCTTGACGCGGCGCTCGGCCTGCTGCGCGAACATCTCGGCCGGGATCGGCATGTCCTTGGCGTTGGGCATGCCACGCTGCTCCAGGTCGCGGCGGGCCATTTCCACCAGGCGTTCCTGGTCCTGCTCGATCAGGGCCTTGGGCACGTCCAGCTCGCTGGCCTTCAGCAGCGCTTCCATGACCTGGTCCTTCAGCATGGAGTGCGTGCGGCGCTTCACTTCGCGCTCGAGGTTCTCGCGGATGTCGGCGCGCATCTTCTCGACGCTGCCGTCGGCGATGCCCAGCGACTTGGCGAAGGCATCATTGACTTCCGGCAGGTGCGCCCACTCGATCTTCTTCAGCGTCACGGTGAACTCGGCGGTCTTGCCGGCCACTTCCTTGCCGTGGTAGTCCTCCGGGAAGGCCAGCGGGAAGGTCTTGCTTTCGCCGACCTTCAGGCCCAGCGCGGCCTGCTCGAACTCGGGCAGCATGCGGCCTTCGCCCAGCACGAACGGGAAGTCCTCGGCCTTGCCGCCGGCGAACTCTTCACCGTCGATCTTGCCGACGAAGTCCAGCGTCACGCGGTCGCCGTTCTGGGCGGCGACGTCGGCACCGCCGTCGCCATGCTCGCCGGCTTCGCCGCGGGCGTGGTAGTGCACGCGCTGCTTGCGCAGGATGTCGATGGTCTTGTCGACTTCGGCATCGGTGATTTCAGTGCCGGTGCGGGTGACTTCGGCAGCCGACAGGTCGCCGATGGTCACTTCCGGGTACACCTCGAAGGTGGCGTCGAAGGCGACTTCGTCCTCGCCCACGCCGTCGTTCTTGATCTCGAACTTGGGCTGGCCGGCAACCTTGACGTCCTGTTCCTTGGTGATGTCGAAGAACTTGCGCGCGGCCTTGTCGAAGCGCACTTCGAACTCGACCTGCTGGCCGTACTGCTTCTCGACCATCTTCATCGGCACCTTGCCCGGACGGAAGCCCGACATCTTCACGGTCTTCGACAGGCGAACCAGGCGCTCCTGCTTTTCCTTCTCCACTTCGGCCTTGGGGATGGCCAGGGTCACCTTGCGGTCCAGCTTGCCGAGGTTCTCAATCACGTTCGACATGGTCGTAGATCCAATCCAGAAAATGTAGTTGTGTTCGTAGGTGCTACCGCTTGCGCATGTACCGCCCGCTTTACCGCCACGGCGCCGTCACGACAGGACGGCCGGGGCGGCGCACCGGCGAACGGGAAGCTCCGCGCAAACGGAAAACGGGGATTATCGCACGGTTTTCATTCGCTTCCGGCAGATTTTGCCCGGAACGGGCCTGGAACCGCCCGCCGGACCCGCGGCGCTATCCCGTGTGCCCGTGACGCAGCGCGCGCAGCAGCAGGCGTGCCGGATCCATCGCATCGGCCAGGTCCGACTCCAGCGGCAGCGGCTCGCCCTCGATCTGGCTGGCCAGCAGTTCCGCGCCCAGCGCTGCCCAGGTGAGGCCGCGCGAGCCATATGCAAGGGCGGCGTAGAGCCCGGGCATGCGCGGCAGGTCCCGCAAGTGCGCGCCGCGCAGCGATGCGGCCTGCGCCAGCGCGGCGGCCTCGTCAGGGACCTGGCCGACCAGCGGCAGCCGGTTGTGCGTGACCGTGCGCACGCCGACATAGCCGGAGAGCGTCGCGGGATCGATGGCGGCCACGGCATCGGCCTGGCGCGGCAGCATGCCGGACAGGCGCGCCAGGTTGGCCGCGTGGACCGCCGGCTGCTCCACCAGCGGGCCCTCGTCGGCGTCGTAGCTGGAGCCGACCCGGCCAGCGCCGTCCGCGGTGCGCGGCAGCAGGTAGCCGGCACCAGTCACCACGCAATCCGGCCAGCCGCCGAGCGCATCCACCTGCGCGGATGCCAGCGCGGTCAGCTGCCCGCGCACGCGCCGCATGGTCCAGTGCTGCTGCGGCAGCAGTTGCTGCGCCTCATGCGCGTTGGCCAGTACCAGCACCGGCGCCGATGCCAGCACTTCGCCGTCCTGCCCGAGCGCCTGCCATTGCCCGTCGACGCGCGCGATTGCAGCAACCCGGCAGCCGAAACGTGCCGTCACCGCAGCGCCCGCTTGCGCCAGCTGCGCCGAGCAGATGTCAGGCGGCGCCACCCAGCCGCCTTGCGGGAACCACAGGCCGCCACGCGGCACGCCGGCATGGTGGGCCGCTGCCGCCTCTTCAGCGCTCATCCAGCGCACGAACCCTTCCGGCAAGCGCATCGCCGCCAGCGCGGCGCGCTGGGCCTCGCCCTCGGCTTCGTCCTCGCCGATCTGCAGCACGCCGCAGCCATGCCAGCCGACCGCATGGCCGGCCTCGGCCAACTCCGCCCAGGCACGCAGCGCGTACTGGTTGCCGGTGCGCGACAGCCGCGACAGCAGGCTGTCGTCGGCGGACAAATGTGCGTGCATGGCCGCCGCGCGATGCGCCGAGGTCTGCCGCGCCGGCCCGTCGTGGCCATCGAACAGCGTCACGCGCCAGCCGCGCGCGGCCAGCCGTTCGGTCACGGCGCAGCCGGCCAGGCCGGCGCCGATCACGATGGCATGGCGCTCGGCCCATTGGGCCGGCAGTGGCGGCGCATGGCGGCGCGCTTTCCATTGCGGGCGGAAGCTCGCGACGGTCATTTGCCACTTGCCGCCAAAGCCGGGCGCCCTGCTGACTTCGAAACCGACCTCCTTGAGCCCGCGCCGCACAAAGCCCGCGGCCGCCCACGTGGCCAGCCTGGCGCCTGGCCGGGCCAGCCGCGCCAGTCCGCGGAACACTTGCGGCGACCACATCTCCGTATTGCGCGCCGGCGCGAAACCGTCCAGGTAAAAGGCATCCGCGCCGGCCGCCAGCCGCGGCAGCATCTGCTCGATATCGCCCAGTGCCAGCGTCAGCACCACGCGCCCGCCGTCGAAGGCCAGGCGGTGCAGGCCCGGCAGCGCCAGCGGCCATTGCGCCTGCAGCGCCTGCGCCAGCGGCTGCAGCCCGTCCAGCCCGGCGTGCAACTGCGCCAGCCCTTCGCGGGTGAACGGGTGCTTTTCGATCGAGACGAAATGCAGCGTGCCGCAGCGCTGGGGATCATCGCGCCACGCCTGCCAGGTAGCCAGGAAATTCAGCCCCAGGCCGAAGCCAGTCTCGACGATGACGAACTGGCGCTGACCGACCCACGCCTGCGGCAGGCCGTTGCCACCCAGGAAGACATGGGCGGCCTGCGCCAGCCCGCCTTCGGTGCTGTGGTAGACGTCGTCGTAGCGGGGCGAATACGGGATGCCTTCGGCAGAAAGGATCGGCTCGGCGGGCTCTAGTGCGCGCGGCATGGGACAGGAAATTCGGCGAAAAGCAAAATGCCCGGGCGGATTCGCCGGGGCGTGGGAGCGGGCTTGGTAATTCGCGCCGGATGGTAGCATAGCGGCCTTCCCGCAGACCGCATCGCCCTGCCCCTTGATTTGCGCCGTCCAGGCGCCCCGCTCCACATGCTCAGCTACCGTCACGCCTTCCACGCCGGCAACCATGCCGATGTCCTCAAACACGCCGTCGTGGTGCAACTGCTTGAGCACCTGGCGCAGAAGGACAAGGCGTTCTGGTATATCGACACCCATGCCGGTGCCGGCCTTTACGCGCTGGATCACGCCTACGCGCAGAAGAAGGCCGAATTCGAAACCGGGATCGCACCGCTGTGGCGTGCCGCCGCCAGCGGCACCCAGCTGCCGGCGATGCTGGACGAATACCTGGACCAGGTGCGCGCGCTCAACCCGGACGGCAACCTGCGCCACTACCCCGGCTCGCCCTGGCTGGCCTGGCAGATGCTGCGCGAGCACGACCGGCTGCGGCTGTTCGAGCTGCACAGCACCGAGATCCAGGTGCTGCGCGACAACTTCCGCGGCGCCGGGCGCCGCGTCATGCTGTACGACGGCGACGGCTTCGGCGGCATCAAGGCCATCCTGCCTCCGCCGCCGCGCCGCGCGCTGGTGCTGGTCGACCCGTCCTACGAGGACAAGCAGGACTACGCCCGCACCGTGCAGACCATCCGCGACGGGCTGGAGCGTTTTGCCACCGGCGTCTATGCGGTCTGGTACCCGCAGGTGCAGCGGCGCGAATCGGCGCAGCTGCCGGTGCAGCTCAAGGGCCTGCCGCTCAAAAGCTGGCTGCACGTGACCCTGACCGTCAGGCATCCGGTCGAGGGCGGCCTGGGCCTGCATGGCAGCGGCATGTTCATCGTCAATCCGCCGTGGCGGCTGAAGGAATCGCTGCAGCAGGCCATGCCGGTGCTGACCGACCTGCTCGGCCAGGACGATGGCGCAAGGTTCACGCTCGAAGCCGAGGAGAACTGAGGCGGCGCACCAGCCAGTCCAGCGCCATGCCCGCGGCCAGGCCGACGCTGTCGGCCAGCAGGTCGAGCCAGTCGGCCTCGCGGTAGCCGGTCTGCCCCTGCAGCAGTTCGATCAGCGCGCCGTACGCCACCAGCCCCAGCAAGACGGCCCAGCCACGGCCGCTGTAGGCGCGCCGGCCCAGCACGCCCAGCACCGCGAACGCCAGCATATGGTTGGCCTTGTCCCAGCCGGTGGTCGGCAGGGGCTGCGTCGGCGGCATCAGCGACAGCGCCAGCACCGCGGCCGCGCAGCCCCAGAACAGCAGGCGCCAGCGCAGCGGGGTCAGGGTCGGGACGGCAATCATCGGCATGTGTGCGTCATCTGGAAAGCCGACAATATATCCCTGCCGCCTGCCGCAGGCACCGGAGCCCCCGGCGGGGCTGGATTCCCCCCGCGCCTTGCGCTACAATCCGCAGCCTCGTTGCACTACAGGCGCAAGCCATGCCGACACCACGGTTCGGCGGCCAGAGCCGGCAGAGCGGACAGAAGAAAGGCGGGCAGTTCCAGCCGCCTTTTTTTGCTTTCCTGTCCGGCGCAAGCCAGCGAGCATCGCGGCCGCCCGCCCGGGCAGCGCCGCAAGGACCGCGAGGGTGGCGAAATTGGTAGACGCACCAGGTTTAGGTCCTGACGCCAGCAATGGTGTAGGGGTTCGAGTCCCCTCCCTCGCACCACCCGCCCTTCTAGTGGCGGGCTGACAACTTCCGTTTCCCAATCCCCTTCGGCACGCTTTTTCCGGCAGGCACCCCCGCGCCGCGGCACTTTCCAGCCTGCGCCAGTGACGGTATCATTTCGCCATCGTATCGATAATCGATACATATGTATATTGGTGCAATACTCACTCATCGTGGTGCAGCCATCCCGTGGATGGTGCCGCCCGGTCCCTTCGCCCGCGACGCAACTATGCCGTCAAAACCCGTCCCGCCACCCGCGCCCGACCGCGACAACCCGCTGTTCAACCAGTCGCTCGAAAAAGGCCTCGAAGTCCTGCGCGCCTTCAACGGCGTCCACCGTACGCTGACCCTGTCGGAACTGGCCGCGCTGACCGGCATGAACAAGAGCTCGGCGCAGCGCACCATCCATACCCTGGAAGCGCTGGGCTATGTCGACAAGCACCCGCAGACGCGGCGCTTCCGGTTGACGCCGCGGGTGATGGAGATCGGCTACAACTATCTGGCGGCCGATGCGCTGATCCCGGTGGCCAGCCCCTACCTGTCGCAGCTGGCCGCGGCCAGCGGCGAGACCGCCAACCTGACCGAGCCGGTCGGGCTGGACATGGTCTACGTGGCCCAGCTGATGACCGCCAAGCACATGCCGGTGCTGACGCCGGTGGGCATGCGCATCCCGATGTATTGCACCAGCTCCGGCCGGGCCTACCTCAGCACGCTGCCCGACGAGCAGGTCCTGGCGATGCTGGAGCAGTCGGCACGCGTGGCGCGCACGCCCGCGACGCTGACCGGCGTGGATGCGATCTTCGAGCGCGTGGCGGCGTGCCGCCGGCTGGGCTACGCCAGCAATGAAGAGGAACTGTTCATCGGCGACATGGGCCTGGCCGCGCCCATCGTCAACAGCCAGGGCGTTGCGGTCGGCGCGGTGCACGTGTCGCCGCCGGCCAGCCGCTGGAGCATGGCCGAGGCGCAGAAAAAGCTGGCGCCACTGGTGATGGAATGCGCGCGGGCGATCTCGCGTTCGATCGCACACTGAGGCCCGGCACGGCGAAGGCCGGCCAACTCGCGCAGGGGTGGTAGAACACCTGAGTGCCAGTGCCTTTCGCGGACCCTTGCCGCGATCTATGCTGAAGGTGTCGGAGCGGCACCGAGCCGTTCCGGCATCTTCACCTCAGCCCTGATCGGAGGGCATATGAAATTCCCTGCCTTGCTGTTGGCAGCGTCGATGGCCGCTGGCTGGTCATCGCTCGCCTATGCTGCCGGATGCCAGTACGACATGCAGTGCAAAGGAGAGCGGATCTGCCAGCAAGGGCAGTGCGTCTTTCCTGACGCGGAAGAAACCGCGGAAGCCGGTGGGCCGGCGCCGCTGCCGGCGACCAAGCGCACGCCAGCGCCGCCGCCAGCCCGCGGGTGCTGCACCGTGGCAGGCAAGCTCAAGCTGTCACCGGCCGCGGCCTCGGATACCAGCCTGGCGAGCGGCGATGCGTGCCAGGGGCTGACCGCCTCGGGCAAGCCGGTTCCCGGCACGATCTGCAACTAGCCTCTGGATCTGGCGCGGGCGCCTAGCGCGCGTGCGCCAGCATGGCCTGCAGCAGCACGTTGGCGCCCGCCTCGACATGCTCGGGCAGCGCGTCTTCCAGCTCGTTATGGCTGATGCCGTCCTTGCACGGCACGAAGATCATGCCGGTGGGCGCGCGCCGCGCGACGTAGACCGCGTCGTGGCCGGCGCCGCTGACCACGTCCATATGCGGCAGGCCCAGCGCCGTGGCCGCGCGCCGCACGCTGTCAACGCATTCGGGCGCGAACACGCACGGCTCGAACTTCACCACCTGGCGGATCTCGACCTCCACGCCGGCGGCCACAGCAATGCCTTCGAATGCCGCCTGCATGGCCGCGTGCATGCGGTCCAGCCCGGCCTGCGACAGGTTGCGGAAGTCGACCGAGAAATCGACCCGGCCCGGAATCACGTTGCGCGAGTTCGGCGTGACCTGCAGATAGCCGACCGTGCCGCGCCCGTGCGGCGCCTCGTCGCGCGCGATCCGGTTGACCGCCTCGACCATGCGCGCGGCCGCCAGCATCGCGTCGTGGCGCAGCGCCAGCGGCGTCGGGCCGGCGTGCGCGTCCATGCCGGTCACGGTCACGTCGTACCACTGCTGGCCCAGCGCGCCCGAGACCACGCCGATCGGCAGGCCGGCCGCCTCCAGCACCGGCCCCTGCTCGATATGCGCCTCGAAGTAGGCCGCGAACATGCCGCCCGGCACCGCGCCCGCCGGCTGCGCGCCGCGGTAGCCGATCGCCGCCAGCGCGTCGCCCACGCTGACGCCATCCACATCGGTCTGGGCGCGCGCAAAAGCCGCGTCGAACTCTCCGGCAAATACGCCCGAGCCCATCATCACCGGCGTGAAGCGCGTGCCCTCCTCGTTGGTCCAGAACGCGACCTCCAGCGGCGCGCGCGTGACGATGCCCAGGTCGTCGAGCGTGCGCATGACTTCCAGGCCGGCCAGCACGCCGAAGTTGCCGTCGAACTTGCCGCCCGAGGGCTGGGTGTCGATATGGCTGCCGGTGGCCACGGCGCGCGCGTCGGGGTCGCTGCCGGCGCGGCGCGCGAAGACGTTGCCGATCTCGTCGACGCGCACGTCGAGCCCGGCCTCGCGGCACCACTGCACCACCAGGTCGCGCCCCTTGCGGTCGGCTTCGGTCAGCGCGATGCGGCACACGCCGCCCCTGGGCGTGGCGCCGATCGCGGCGAGGTCCATCAGCGATTGCCACAGGCGGGCGCCATTGATGCGGGGAAGGTGTAGCTGGTCCATGTCTGGTTGCGGGTGGGGTGAGGGAGAGGAAACGGCAGCAGGTTCAGCAAGAAGCAGACCACCGTAGCCGGCACTTCGGCCCGCATTCCCGGCCCTGCCACCGTGGCACATGACTTGCTTTGCAGACATCCGTCCCCTCAAGCCAACCCAGGAGCAAGCCTGTGCACCACGATCCCTCCCTTCTCGCGAAAGGTCTCAAGTCAGCTGCCTCGGTCATGAGCGCCGCCGTGCTGTCGCTGCTCGCGCTGCCCGGTGCCGCCCATGCCGACAAGGTGCTGCGCATCGGCATGACCGCCGCCGACATCCCGCGCACGCTCGGCCAGCCCGACCAGGGCTTCGAGGGCAACCGCTTCTCCGGCATCCCGATGTACGACGGCCTCACCCAATGGGACCTGTCCCGGGGCAACGGCCCCAGCCTGCTGATCCCGGGCCTGGCCACCGAATGGAAGGTCGACGCCGCCGACAAGACCAGATGGGTGTTCAAGCTGCGCCCCGGCGTCAAGTTCCACGACGGCACCCCGTTCAACGCCGATGCCGTGGTCTGGAACGTCGGCAAAGTGCTGGACAAGACCGCCAGGCAGTTCGATCCCAGCCAGGTCGGCGTGACCGCCTCGCGCATGCCGACGCTGCGCACGGCCAAGAAGATCGACGACTTCACCGTGGAGCTGGTCACCTCCGAGCCGGATTCGTTCCTGCCCTACAACCTGACCAACCTGTTCATGGCCTCGCCCACGCAGTGGGAGAAGAAATTCGCCGCGGTGCCGGCCTCGGTCACCGATCCGGTCGAGCGCTCCAAGCAGGCCTGGGTCGCGTTTGCCGCCGATGCCGCCGGCACCGGGCCGTTCAGGATGAGCCGCTTCGTGCCGCGCGAGCGCCTGGAAGTGGTGCGCAATGCGCAATACTGGGACACGAAGCGCGTGCCAAAGATCGACAAGGTGGTCATGGTGCCGATGCCCGAGGCCAACGCGCGCACCGCCGCGCTGCTGTCGGGCCAGGTCGACTGGATCGAAGCCCCGGCACCCGACGCCATCGCCCAGATCAAGAGCCGCGGCTTCCAGGTCTATGCCAATGCGCAGCCGCATATGTGGCCGTGGCAGCTGTCGTTCGCGCCCGGCTCGCCATGGCTGGACAAGCGCGTGCGCCAGGCCGCCAACCTGTGCGTCAACCGCAGCGGGCTGAAGACGCTGCTGGGCGGCTACATGGCCGAGGCCAAGGGCATCGTCGAAGCCGGCAACCCGTGGTGGGGCAATCCCAAGTTCGATATCAAGTACGACCCGGCCGCTGCCAAAAAGCTGATGCAGGAGGCCGGCTACTCCGCCGCCAAACCGGTCAAGGTGAAGGTGCAGGTGTCGGCGTCGGGTTCCGGCCAGATGCAGCCGCTGCCGATGAACGAATACGTGCAGCAGAACCTGAAGGAGTGCTTTATCGACGTCGACTTCGACGTGGTCGAGTGGAACACCCTCTTCACCAACTGGCGCGTCGGCGCCAAGGACGCCAGCGCGCACGGCGCCAATGCCATCAACGTCAGCTTTGCGGCAATGGACCCGTTCTTCGCCATGGTGCGCTTTGTCAGCACCAAGACCCAGCCGCCGGTCTCGAACAACTGGGGCTACTTCGGCAATGGCGAGTTCGACAAGCTGATCGAGAACGCGCGCACCTCGTTTGACGAGAAATCGCGCGACGCGGCGCTGGCCAGGCTGCATGCCCGCATCGTCGAGGAGTCGCCGTTCGTGCTGATCGCGCACGACGTCGGCCCGCGCGCGATTTCGAAGAAGGTCAAGGGCGTGGTGCAGCCGCAGAGCTGGTTTATCGATATCGCGACGATGTCGATGGACTGATCCCGGCCGCGCCCGACGGACGCCGCGCGGCAGCCCCGCCGCCGCGCGGCCCGGCAATCCCGCCCGGTCTTCCCCGCGTGCCGCGCACGGCGCACGCACGCCCCAACTTGCCGGATCCTCCCATGCAATACCTGTTCCGCCGCATCCTCTATGCCATCCCCATCCTGCTCGGGGTGGCGCTGCTGTGCTTCTCGCTGGTCCATATCGCCCCCGGCGATCCGCTGGTGTCGGTGCTGCCGCCCGACGCCTCGGAAGAGCTGCGCCGCCAGCTGACCGCACTCTATGGCTTCGACAAGCCCTTCCTGGAGCAATTCGTGCACTGGCTGGGCCGCGCGCTGCAAGGCGACCTGGGCACGTCCATCGCCACCAGCCGCCCGGTGATGGCCGAAGTCGGCGCCGCCGTGGTCAATTCCCTGCGCCTGGCCACCGTGGCCACGCTGATCGGCTTCAGCTTCGGCTGCCTGTTCGGCTTTGTCGCCGGCTACCTGCGCGACTCCGTGGCCGACCGCACCGCTTCGCTGCTGTCGGTGCTGGGCGTCAGCATCCCGCACTACTGGCTCGGCATGGTGCTGGTGATCGCATTCTCGGTGCTGCTGGGCTGGCTGCCGGCTACCGGCGCCGGGCCGGGCGGTTCGGGCGACTGGGCATGGGACTGGGAGCACATGCAGTACATGCTGCTGCCGGCGGTGACCATGTCGGTGATCCCGATGGGCATCGTGGCACGCACGGTGCGCGCGCTGGTGGCCGAGATCCTGGCCAACGAGTTCATCGTCGGCCTGCGCGCGCGCGGCCTGTCCGACCTGGCAGTGTTCCGCCATGTGCTCAAGAACGTGGCGCCGACCGCGCTGTCGGTGATGGGCCTGCAGCTGGGCTACCTGCTGGGCGGCTCGATCCTGATCGAGACCGTGTTCTCGTGGCCCGGCACCGGCTTCCTGCTCAACTCCGCCATCTTCCAGCGCGACTTCCCGCTGCTGCAGGGGACCATCCTGGTGCTGGCCGTGTTCTTCGTGCTGCTCAACCTGCTGGTCGATGCGCTGCAGACGCTGTTCGACCCGCGCATCCAGCGCAACTGAGGAGACCGCCATGGACATGACTGTCGATCAATCACCGGCCGCCGCCGCGGTGCAGCGCTCGCCCGGCTACTGGACCACGGTGGGCCGGCGCCTGCTGCGCAACCGGCTGGCCATGCTGGCCGCGCTGGTGCTGCTGGGGCTGGTGCTGATGGCGCTGTTCGCCCCGGTGCTGATGCCGGCCGACCCGTACGCGGCATCGATCCTCAAGCGCCTCAAGCCGATCGGCACCGAGCACTTCCCGCTCGGCACCGACGAGCTGGGACGCGACATGCTGTCGCGGCTGATGCTGGGCGCGCGGCTGTCGCTGTTCATGGGCATCACGCCGGTGCTGCTGGCCTTTGTCATCGGCAGCGCACTCGGCATCGTCGCAGGCTATGCCGGCGGCTGGACCAACACCGTGATCATGCGGCTCACCGACATCCTGTACGCCTTCCCGTCGGTGCTGCTGGCGATCGCGCTGTCGGGCACGCTGGGCGCGGGCGTGGGCAATGCGCTGCTGTCGCTGACCATCGTCTTTATCCCGCAGATCGTGCGCGTGGCCGAGAGCGTGACCACCCAGGTGCGCAACCGCGAGTTTGTCGATGCGGCGCGTGCTTCCGGGGCATCGTCGCTGACCATCGTGCGCGCCCATGTGCTCAACAACGTGCTTGGACCGATCTTCGTCTATGCCACCAGCCTGATCTCGGTGTCGATGATCCTGGCCTCCGGGCTGTCCTTCCTGGGCCTGGGCGTCAAGCCGCCGGAGCCGGAGTGGGGCCTGATGCTCAACACGCTGCGCACGGCCATCTACACCCAGCCGTGGGTTGCCGCCCTGCCCGGCGCCATGATCTTCCTGACCTCGGTCTCGTTCAACCTGCTGGCCGACGGCATCCGCTCGGCCATGGAAATCAAGGACTGAACCATGCCAGCACTGATGCAGGCCCCTTCGCCACAGGCCGGCCGCGATGTCGGCGGCCCGGCGCAGCCGCTGGTGATCGCCCACCAGCTGGTCAAGCACTTTCCCATCAAGTCCGGCCTGTCCGGCCTGCCCGGCCTGCGCGCGCGCGCCGCGTCCGTGCGCGCGGTCGATGGCGTCAGCTTCGACGTGCTCAAGGGCGAGACGCTGGGCGTGGTCGGCGAGTCCGGCTGCGGCAAGTCCACCACCGCGCGGCTGCTGATGCAGCTGACGCAGCAGGACCGCGGCGAGCTGATCTTCGACGCGCAGGGCGTGGGCTCGGCCCAGCTGCCGATGAAGCAGTTCCGCAGCCAGGTGCAGATGGTGTTCCAGGACAGCTATTCGTCGCTGAACCCGCGCCTGACCATCGAGGAGTCGATCGCTTTCACGCCACGCGTCCATGGCGTGCCGGCGCGCGAAGCCACCGAGCGCGCCCGCTACCTGCTGCAGCGCGTCGGGCTCGATCCGGCACGCTTTGCCGGGCGCTACCCGCACGAGCTGTCGGGCGGGCAGCGCCAGCGCGTCAACATTGCCCGCGCGCTGGCGCTGCGCCCGCGGCTGGTGATCCTGGACGAGGCGGTCTCGGCACTGGACAAGTCGGTGGAGGCGCAGGTGCTGAACCTGCTGCTGGACCTGAAGGCCGAGTTCGACCTGACCTACGTCTTCATCAGCCACGACCTCAACGTGATCCGCTACCTGTGCGACCGCGTGATGGTGATGTACCTGGGCAAGGTGGTGGAGATCGCGGATACCGAGACCCTTTATCGGCACCCGGCGCACCCGTACACGCGCGCGCTGCTGGCGTCGATGCCGTCGATGGACCCCGACCGCCGCACCGCGGTCGCGCCGCTGGCGGGCGACCCGCCCAACCCGATCAACCCGCCGTCCGGCTGCAGCTTCCATCCGCGCTGCGCCATGGCGCAGGACGTGTGCGCGCGGCGCGAGCCGCAGCTGACCGACCTGGTGGCCGGGCATCCGGTCGCCTGCCTGCTGGCCGCCGCACCCTGAGGAGCTCACCATGTCCACCAACCCGCAAGGCACACCCGGCGCGCCGATGATCTCGGTGCGGGACCTGCACGTCACCTTCTCCGGCGGCGGCAAGACCATCCGCGCCGTCAACGGCGTTTCGCTCGACGTGGGCGCCGGCGAGGCCGTGGCCCTGATCGGCGAATCCGGCTCCGGCAAGAGCGTCACGCTGCGCGCGCTGATGCGCCTGCACCCGCCGCGCCGCACCCGCATGGCAGGCCAGATCCGCGTCGACGGCGCCGAGGTGATGGCGCTCGACCAGCGCGCGCTGGCCCGGCTGCGCGGCGGCACCATGGCGATGGTGTTCCAGGAGCCGCTGCTGGCGCTGGACCCGGTCTACACCGTGGGCCAGCAGATCGTCGAATGCATCCGCACCCACGACAAGGTCTCGGCCGCCGAGGCGCGCTCGCGCGCGCTGCAGGCGCTCGAGTCCGTGCGCATTCCCAGCCCGGAGCGGCGGATGGCAGCGTATCCGCACGAGTTGTCGGGCGGCATGCGCCAGCGCGCGATGATCGCGCTGGCACTGTCGGCGCGGCCCAGGATCCTGCTGGCCGACGAGCCTACCACCGCGCTGGACGCCACCGTGCAGATCCAGGTGCTGATCCTGCTGCGCGAGCTGCAGCGCGAACTGGGGCTGTCCATCGTCTTCGTCACCCACGATATCGGCGCCGCGGTGGAGATCGCCGACCGCGTCGCGGTGATGTACGGCGGGCGCATTGTCGAAGAAGGCCCGATCCGCACCCTGCTGCGCGCGGCGCGCCACCCCTACACCATCGCCCTGCTGCAGAGCCGCCAGCATGGCATGGACCGCGGCCAGCGGCTGCAGGCCATCGGCGGCGCCCCGCCCGACCTGGCCGCGCTGCCGCCAGGCTGCACCTTTGCACCGCGCTGCCCGCATGCGCGCCCGCAATGCCTGGCCGAGGTGCCGCAGGCGGTCACCGTCGGCACCGGGCACCGCGTCAGCTGCGTGCTGGCCGCCGAGCCCGCGGTCGCCACCGCGGCATGACCCCCATCCCAGAACCCCAACGTATTCCAGGCCACCCATGACGCTTGCCACCCATCCTGCCCGTGCCTTCATGCCGTACCCACAGATCGCCGTCCCGCACGCCGCCGGCGGCCCGCTGCGGGGCCTGAGCTTTGCCGTGAAGGACCTGTTCGACGTAGCTGGCTATCCGACCGGCGGCGGCAATCCGCACGTGCTGGCGCGCTCGGGCATCAAGGCCGCGACCGCACCGGCGGTGCAGCGGCTGCTGGACGCCGGCGCCGCCTTCGTCGGCAAGACCCACACTGACGAGCTGGCCTTCTCCATGAACGGCCAGAACGCCCACTACGGGCGCCCGGTCAACGGCGCGGCACCGGAGCGCATCACCGGCGGCTCGTCGTCGGGCTCGGCCTCGGCGGTATCGAACGGCTTGTGCGACTTTGCGCTGGGCTCCGACACCGGCGGCTCGGTGCGCGCGCCGGCCAGCCATTGCGGCCTGTTCGGCATCCGGCCCACGCATGGGCGCATTTCGCTGGAACGCTGCCTGCCGCTGTCCGAAAGCCTGGACACCTGCGGCTTCTTTGCGCGCGACATCGGCACCTTCGCGCGCGTGGCCGAGGTGCTGTTCGGCGCGGACCCGGCGCCGCTGCCGGCCGCGCCGCGGCTGCTGTTTGCCACCGACCTGTTCGCCCAGCCGACCCCGGAGGCCCGCGACGCGCTGGCGCCGGCTGTCGCCCGGATCGAAACCGCGCTGGGCCGGGCCGCGCCTGCCACCGTGGCCGACCGGCCGCTGTCCGACCTGTGGTGGGCGTTCCGCTACGTGCAGGGCTGGGAGGCATGGCGCAGCGACGGCGAACTGATCGAGCAACACGGGCTGGAGCTGGGTGCCGATGTCGCGGCACGCTTCGCCTTCTCGAAGGCCGTCACCCGCAGCCAGTTCGACGAAGCCAGTGCCGTACGCCGCGACTTCACCGCGCACCTGGGCCGCCTGCTGGGGCCGGACGGCGTGCTGGTGCTGCCGACCATGCCCGATATCGCGCCGCTGCGCGCCGAACCGATCGAGTCCCTGGAGACCTACCGCAACCTCGCCGCCCAGACGTTGTGCCTGACGCCGCTGAGCGGCTTCCCGCAGCTGAACCTGCCGCTGGCCGGCCGCGACGGCGCACCGCTCGGCATCTCGCTGCTGGGGCCGGCGGGCAGTGACCGCAGCCTGGTGGCACTGGCGGAGCGGATCATGGCGCACAAGGCGTGAACCAGTAAGGCAAGGGGCACGCGGCATGCCGACGGCGAGGTCGATGCCGGCATCGTTTCGCCAGGACCGGCCCGCGGCTTCCGCGAAGCCACAGCCTGAACCGCGCCGCGCCTCAACTCGCCAGCGCCGACACCCCGTTCTCCGGCCGCTTGACGCGGAACCACGCCGCATACAGCGCCGGCAGGAACAGCAGCGTCAGCACCGTGGCAATGATCAGCCCGCCCATGATCGCCACCGCCATCGGCCCCCAGAACATCGAGCGCGACAGCGGGATCATCGCCAGCACCGCCGCGGCGGCGGTCAGGATGATCGGGCGGAAGCGGCGCACCGCGGCCTCGACGATGGCGGTCCACTGCGGCACGCCGGCGCTGATGTCCTGCTCGATCTGGTCGACCAGGATCACCGAGTTGCGGATGATCATGCCCAGCAGCGCGGTGATGCCCAGCTGCGCCACAAACCCCATCGGCGCGCGCAGCAGCAACAGCGTGGCGGCGGCGCCGATCAGGCCCAGCGGGCCGGTCAGGAACACCATGGTCGCGCGCGAGAAGCTGTGCAGCTGCAGCATCAGCAGCGTGAAGATGATGAAGATGCACAGCGGCAACTGCGCCGCGATGGAGGCGCCCGCCTTGCCGCTCTCTTCCTCCGCGCCGGCCACGGTGATGCGGTAGCCCGGCGGCAGCTGCGCGCGCAGCTGGTCCAGCTTCGGGTTGATCTGCGCGGTCACCGTCGGGCCCTGGATGCCGTCGACCACATCGGCCTGCACGGTCACGCCGAAGTCGCGGTTCTCGCGCCACACCACGCCCGGCTCCGAGCGCAGCGTCACGCGCGCCACCTGCGTCAGCGGCACCATGCGCCCGGTGTTGGTCGGCACCAGCATGTTGTTCAGGTCCGAGATCGCATCGCGCTCATTGCGCGGGGTGCGCATCAGGATGTCGATCAGCTTGTCGCCGTCGCGGTACTGGCCCACCGGCACGCCGCTGAGCACGGTCTGCGTGACGCGGGCGATGGCATTGGTGGTCACGCCCAGTGCGCGCGCCTTGTCCTGGTCGATCTCCAGGCGCAGCATCTTGACGTTCTCATTCCAGTTGTCGTTGACCCCGACGGTGTTGGGGTTGGCGCGCATCTCGGCCTTGACCTGGTCGGCCAGCTGGCGTACCCCGGCTGCGTCCGGCCCGATCACGCGGAACTGCACAGGATAGGCCACCGGAGGCCCGTTGGGCAACAGCTTGACGCGGCCTCGCAGGTACGGGAATTCGGCATCCATCAGCTTGATGATGCGGCGGCGCAGCGCATCGCGCACCTCGGTGCTGACCGGCATCACGATCACCTGCGCCACATTGGTCTGCGGGAAGATCTGGTCCAGCGGCAGGTAGAAGCGCGGCGCGCCGGTGCCGACGAAGGTGGTCAGGCTCTCGACTTCCTTGTCCTTGCCGACCAGCTGCTCGAAGCGCTTGGCCTCGGTTTCCATCTGGGCAAAGCTGGTGCCCTCGGGCATCCACAGCTCCACCATCAGCTCGGGGCGGCTGGAATCCGGGAAGAACTGCTTCTCGACAAACTTGAAGGCGTAGATGCCCAGCCCGAAGGCCACCAGCGTGATCGCGATCACCACCTTGCGCCAGCTCACGCACCAGTCCACCAGCCGGCGGAAGCGCGCATAGAACGGCGTGTCGAAGACCTCGTGGGCCTCGCCCGCGCCGGGGCCGCGGGTCTTGAGCAGCAGGTAGCCCAGGTAGGGCGTGAAATAGACCGCGGCCAGCCACGACAGCACCAGCGCCAGCGCCGTCACCGCAAAGATCGCGAAAGTGTATTCGCCCACCGTCGAGCGCGCCAGGCCCACCGGCAGGAAGCCGGCCGCGGTGATCAGCGTGCCGGTCAGCATCGGCATCGCGGTGGAGGTATAGGCGAAGGTGGCCGCCTCCATCTTGGAAAAGCCCTCTTCCAGCTTGCGCACCATCATCTCGACCGCAATGATGGCGTCGTCCACCAGCAGCCCAAGCGCCACGATCAGCGCGCCGAGCGATATCTTGTGCAGCCCGATGCCGAAGATATTCATGAACAGGAAGGTCACCGCCAGCACCAGCGGGATCGTCAGCGCCACCACCAGGCCCGGGCGCGCGTCCAGCCGCAGCGGTTTGGTGTGCAGCCCCAGCGAGACGAAACTGACCGCCAGCACGATCACCACCGCCTCGATCAGCACGTGCACGAACTCGCCCACCGAACGCTGGACCGCCTTCGGCTGGTCCTGCACCTGGTCCATCTCGATTCCCACCGGCAACTGCGTGCGCAGCCGGTCGAACGCGGCGCGCAGGTTCTTGCCCAGTTCGATGATGTCGCCGCCCTTCTGCATCGAAATGCCCAGCCCGATCACGTCCTTGCCGTTGAAGCGCATGCGCGTCTGGGTCGGGTCGACATAGCCGCGGTAGACGTGCGCGATGTCGCCCAGGCGGATATTGGCGATGCCGTTGGGCCCGCGCAGCACCAGGTTCTCCAGGTCCTCCACGCTGGCGAACTGGCCGGACAGGCGCACCTGCAGGTTGTCGGTCGGGGTGACCAGCACGCCGCTGCCGGTCAGGTTGTTCTGCTGCGAGATCTGGTCGGCGATGGCGTTGATATCCAGCCCAAGCTGGGCGAAGCGCGCCTGGTTGAACTCGATGAAGACCTTCTCGTCCTGCAGGCCGATCAGCGACACCTTGGCCACCGACGGCACGCGCAGCAGTTCCTGGCGCACCAGGTCGGCGTACTCGCGCAGCTCCTTGTAGTTGAAGCCGTCGGCCGAGAGCGCGTAGATGGTGCCGTACACGTCGCCAAACTCATCATTGAAGAACGGCCCGCGCACGCCCGCGGGCAGCGTCTGCTGGATATCGCCGATCTTCTTGCGCGCGGTGTACCAGACCTGCGCGGTCTCCTTTGCCGGCGAGGTGTCCTTGAGCTGGAAGATCACTGTGGTCTCGCCCGGCTTGGAGAAGCTGCGGATCTTGTCCGCATAGGGCACTTCCTGCAGCTGGCGCTCGATCTTGTCCGTCACCTGGACGGCGATCTGCTCGGCGGTGGCGCCGGGCCAGAAGGCCTGCACCACCATCACGCGGAAGGTAAAGGGCGGATCCTCGTCCTGGCCCAGCTGGAAGAATGCCAGCATGCCGCCAAGCAGCAGCACCACCAGCAGGTAGCGGGTCAGCGGCTGGTGCTCGAGTGCCCAGCGCGACAGGTTGAAGCGGGAATGATCCATCCGCTCACCCCTGCTTCGGGGTGGCGGCCGGTGCCGATGCCGGGGCCGATGCAGGCCCTCCCGCAGGCGCAACCGTCTGCAGCGGGCGCACCTTCTGGCCCGCGCGCAACAGGTGAACCCCGGCGGTGACGATGGTCTGGCCCGGGGCCAGGCCCTGGCGCACCTCCACCTCGTTGCCGATGGCCTCGCCCAGCGTCACCGGCACCGGCTTGACCGTGCCGGCGGCGGCGTCATAGATCCAGACCTGGTTGCGGCCCTGCTCCTGCAGCAGCGCGGTCAGCGGCACCCGGATGGCCGCGGTGGCGCCGCTGCGCATGAAGGTCACCACCGCGGTCATGCCGAGCTTGAGGTCGGCGGGCGGGTTCGGCACCGTCACGCGGGTGGCATAGGTGCGGGTGACCGGGTCGGCCGCCGCGGCAATCTCGCGCACGCGGCCAGGCAGCGTGCGCTGCGGCTCGGCCCAGGTATGGATGGTCACGTCGGTAATGCCGCGCAGCAGGTCGACCTGGTCTTCGGGCAGGCCGATCGCGACTTCCTTCTCTGCCGTCTGCGCCACGCGCACCACCGGCTGGCCGGGCGTCACCACCTGGCCCACCTCGGCATCGACCGCCGTGACCACGCCGTCGGCATCGGCATGCAGGACCGAGTAGCCGGTCTGGTTGGACTGGCTGCGCAGCCCGGCCTGGGCCTGGCGCAGCCGCGATTCGGCGGCGTCATAGTTGGCCTGGCGCCGGTGCTGCTCGGCAGCGCTGATGAAGCCCTTGGCGAACAGGTCGTTGTAGCGCTTCAGGTCGGCGGCGGCCAGGTCGCGGTCAGTCTTCGCGGCCTCGAACTGGGCGCGCGAGCCGGCCTCGGCCAGCGACAGGTCGGTGGGATCCAGGCGCGCCAGCGGCTGGCCCTTGCTGACCACCGCGCCCACATCCACCAGCCTGGCGGCGATCTTGCCCCCGACGCGGAAGCCCAGCCGCGACTCCACGCGCGGGCGCACGTCGCCGGAGAACTCGAAGGCGGTCTTGCCGTTGTGCGGGCTCAGCTGCATCAGGCGCACCGGGCGCACCTCCGGCGCCGGCTCGGCCTTCTTGCCGCAGCCGGTCAGGGCCAGCAGGCTGGCCATCAAAAGTGCGGCTACGGTCACGCCTCGACCGAGGTGGCGCGGCGGCATCGTAACAACAGGAGAATCTGCAGCCGCAACTTCCGGCACTTGGCAAAGCACTGGCATCGGTAGGCAACGAGTCGGATGGAACAACTGACAAGACTGGCCGGTGACCGCAAATCCCCTGCGCCCGGGAAGTCGTCGGGGCGCGCGGAATGGCCGCGCGCAGCCGGCATCGGCAATAAATAACTTGCCGGTCAGTAATATAACGACGACCCCCGGGTGCGTCAAACGGCAGGCGACGAAACCGCTGGAATGAAGACTCAGTTGCCGTTCCGGGCTGGTGAACTGCGCCGACAGGCTTCGGCATGCGCGACCATACCCTGCCCGGCGCGATGCTACAATCCGCCGCGCCGCTGGCGCTTCCCCCCACATCTTCGACCCGAGACCGGCGTGACGCCCGATCAGTATTGCCAAGAGAAAGTCGCCCAGAGCGGCTCGAGCTTCTATTACAGCTTCCTGTTCCTGCCGGCCGAGCGCCGCCGCGCCATCACCGCGCTGTACGCCTGGTGCCGCGAAGTCGACGACGTGGTCGACGACAGCCATGACGCAGGCCTGGCCCACCAGCAGCTGGACTGGTGGCGCGCCGAACTGCGCCGCCTGTTCGAGGGCGAGCCGACCCACCCGACCACCAAGGCCCTGCAGCCGCATGTGCGCAGCGCCGGCCTGCCCCAGGGCGAGATGTCCGAAGTGCTGGAAGGCATGGAAATGGACCTGACCCAGACCCGCTACCTGGACGAGCCCGGGCTGGCCCGCTACTGCCATTGCGTGGCCGGCGTGGTCGGCACGCTCAGCGCGCGGCTGTTCGGCTATACCGACCCGCGGACGCTGGTGTTTGCCGAGAAGCTTGGCCAGTCGCTGCAACTGGTCAATATCCTGCGCGACGTCGGCGAGGACGCGCGGCGCGGGCGCATCTACCTGCCGGTCAATACCCTGCAGCAGTTCCAGGTGCCTGCATCCGAGATCCTGAAGGGTCAGCATTCCGAGCGCTTTGTCGCGCTGATGCAGTACCACGCCGGCCGTGCCCGCGCGCTGTACCATGAGGCACTGGCGCTGCTGCCGAAGCAGGACCGCCGCGCCCAGCGTGCCGGCCTGCTGATGGGCGCGATCTACCACGCGCTGCTCGACGAACTGGAAGCCAGCCAGTTCCAGGTGCTGAACCAGCGCATCGCGCTGACCCCGCTGCGCAAGCTGTGGATTGCCTGGAAGACCTGGGTGCGCAACAGCTAGCGTCCTGCTCTCTTTTCTGTCCGACCCGCCAAGCCGTACCGCCATGACGCAGACATCCGCCTCCCTCGGCGACACCATCCTTGCCCACGCCGACCAGCTCGCCAGTTTCTCCGACATGGAAGGCGGCCTCACCTGCGCCTACCTGACCCCGGCCCACCGCGCCGCGCAGGCCCGGCTTGCGCAGTGGATGGAGGCGGCCGGCATGCAGGTGCGGATCGACGCCATCGGCAACGTCATCGGCCGCTATGCGGCCGACCCGGCCGTGCCCGACGCGCGCGTGCTGATGACCGGCTCGCACTTCGACACCGTGCGCAATGGCGGGCGCTATGACGGACGGCTTGGCATCGTGCTGCCGATCGCCGTGGTCGGCGCGCTCAACCAGGCCGGCATCCGCCTGCCCTATCACTTTGAAGTGGTGGGGTTCGCCGAAGAGGAAGGCCTGCGCTTCAAGACCAGCTTCCTGGCCAGCAGCGTGTTGGCGGGCCGCTTCGATCCCACCCTGCTGGAGCGCCAGGACGCGGACGGCATCACGCTGCGCGAGGCGCTGGCGGCATCGGACCTGCCCGGCGCGGGCGATCTGCAGGCCCTGCGCGCCGCCGCGGTCGATCCGGCGTCGCTGCTGGGCTTTGTCGAAGTGCATATCGAGCAGGGCCCGGTGCTGCTGCACCACGGCCTGCCGCTGGGCGTGGTCACCCAGATCGCGGGCAGCAGCCGCTTTGCGGTGCGGGTCGAAGGCCTGGCCAGCCACGCCGGCACCACGCCGATGGGCATGCGCCGCGACGCCGCCGCGGGCGCGGCGGAGATGATCCTGCTGGTGGAGCAGCGCTGCACGGCGGCGCCGACGCTGGTCGGCACGGTGGGTCAGCTGCAGGTGCCCAACGGGTCGAGCAATGTCATCCCGGCGGCCTGCACCTTCTCGATGGATATTCGCGCCGGCGAGGATGGCATCCGCGAGGCCGCCATCGCCGACATCGTGGCCGGCATCGGCCAGATCGCGGAACGGCGCGGGCTGGCCGCCCAGGTGGAGCGCGTGCCGCCGGTCAACAACGCGCCGTGCGCGCGCTGGCTGATGGACCAGTTCGGGGCGGTGCTGAAGAAGCGCGGGCTGCAGGCCTTCGAGCTGCCCTCCGGCGCCGGCCACGACGCCATGATGATGCAGCGCATCACCGACGTGGCCATGCTGTTCGTGCGTTGCGGCAACGGCGGCATCAGCCACAACCCGCTGGAAACCATCACGGCGGAGGATGCCCAGCTGGCGGCGGAGGTCTTCGTGGATTTCCTGCGGCACTTCCAGCCGCGCGGCTAAGCGCCACAGTGGCGTACCATGGAGGGCGCGGCACGATAAGAACGGATCAGCCGCCCTGGTAGATATCGCGCCCGAAGTCGTAAAGGTTCTTGCGCAGCTTGCGGCGCTCGTCCGGCGACAGGCGCGAGCCGCCGCGTTCGTCACCGCGCCGGCGCTCGGCGTCGCGCTGCTCGGCGCGATGGCGCTCGGCACGGGCCCGCGCCTCGCGCTGGCTGTTGCCGGGATCGCTGGCCTGGGTCGACGGGTGGCGCTTGAGCAGGTTGGCCATGCCGGCCGATTGCGCCTGCACCGTCCCGGCCGGAATGCACAGCGCCAGCACGGCCAGCGCCAGCGCAAGGCAGGCGCCGGCGATACCATGCTGCGGATGCCCGTGCCGGGTTCGGTTCACTTTCATTGATAATGGCGATCTTTGGCTTCGGGAAAAAGCAGTCTTTGGACAGACTGGACGGACTGCCCTGAAGCCGGGAATTCCGGTACCCCGTCCGGCGCCGCACCCTCTGCAAGCATCGCGCCAGCGCGGGCGAGGCAGGCTGGGCGAGGCAGTGGCTCGTCTGGTGCAAATGCGTGGAAATCTGCCGCGCATGGCGCCCAAAAAGACGGATTGCGCAGTGTAATCGCACGATTGGTGCACACTGCCATACCACGGGGTAAAGTATGTAACGTTTTGTTAAGCCATTTTGAGCGAAAGCGATAGTCGCTAAGATACCGCCATGGAAAATACCAGCCACAAGATTCTTGTCGTCGACGATGACCCGCGTCTGCGCGATTTGCTGCGCCGCTATCTGGGCGAACAGGGTTTCACCGTGCTGGTGGCGGAAAACGCCACCGCGATGAACAAGCTCTGGCTGCGCGAGCGTTTCGACCTGCTGGTGCTGGACCTGATGATGCCGGGTGAAGACGGCCTGTCGATCTGCCGCCGGCTGCGCGGGGCCAATGACCAGACCCCGATCATCATGCTCACCGCCAAGGGCGAGGACGTGGACCGCATCGTCGGCCTGGAGATGGGCGCCGACGACTACCTGCCCAAACCCTTCAACCCGCGCGAACTGATTGCGCGCATCCACGCGGTGCTGCGCCGCAAGGGCCCGGCCGAAGTTCCCGGCGCCCCGTCGGAAACGCCCGAGACCTTCGCCTTCGGCGACTTCGTGCTGAACCTGGCCACGCGCACGCTGACCAAGAACGACGAGGAAATCACGCTGACCACCGGCGAGTTCTCGGTCCTCAAGGTGTTCGCCCGCCATCCGCGCCAGCCGCTGTCGCGCGAGAAGCTGATGGAAATGGCGCGCGGCCGTGAATATGAAGTCTTCGACCGCAGCCTGGACGTGCAGATCTCGCGCCTGCGCAAGCTGATCGAGCCGGACCCGAGCAACCCCCGTTTTATCCAGACGGTGTGGGGCCTGGGCTACGTCTTCATCCCCGATGGCGTGAAGTAACCGATTACGGCCGCTGTTCCCATCGTGGCGACCGTTATCGGCAGAACCGCAACGCGGTTCTTTGGTTCGCTGTTCTGGCGAACCTTCATGCTTATCGCCCTGCTGCTGGCGATTTCGCTGGGCATCTGGTTCCAGAGCTACCGGCTGTTCGAACGCGCCCCGCGCGCGCAGCAGATCGCCATGCAGGTGGTCAGCGTGGTCAAGCTCACGCGCGCCGCGCTGCTCTATTCCGACCCCGCGCGGCGGCGCTTCCTGCTGCTCGACCTGGTGCAGAACGAAGGCATCAAGGTCTATCCGCGCGAGAAGGACGACGACTTCGCCGCGCCCACCGCCAACCCGTTCCTGACCACCCTGGTGCAGCAGGAGATCCGCAGCCGCCTGGGCGAGGACACGGTGCTGGCCACCACCGTCAACGACATTCCCGGCGTGTGGGTCAGCTTCGAGATCGAGGGCGACGACTACTGGGTGGCGATCAGCCCCGAGCGCTTCGAGCGCGTGCCCGGCATCCAGTGGCTGTGGTGGAGTATTGCCGCGCTGCTGCTGTCGATCATCGGCGCGGCCTTTATCACCGCGCGCGTCAACTACCCGCTCAAGCGGCTGGCCAACGCCGCCCGCGCGATCGGCGCCGGCGGCGACCCGCCGCCGCTGCCCGAGCACGGCGCCAGTGAGGTGGCGCTGGCCAACCACAGCTTCAACCAGATGGTGCGCGACCTGCGCCAGCTCGACGACGACCGCGTGGTGATGCTGGCCGGCATCTCGCACGACCTGCGCACGCCGCTGACGCGCCTGCGCCTGGAAACCGAGATGTCGCCGATGGACACCCCCACGCGCGACGCCATGATCGCCGACATCGAGCAGATGGACGCTATCATCGGACAGTTCCTCAACTACGCGCGCCCGCCGCTGGAAACCGTGGAACCGGTTGACCTGTCGGCGCTGGTGCACGATGCCGTGGGCGTCTACGCCGCGCACGACGACGTGCGCGTGCACGTGCGCGCCAATGAGCCGGTGATGGCCGTGGCAAACCGCATGGAAGTGCAGCGCATCCTGGACAACCTGGTCGAGAACGCGCGCCGCTATGCCAAGGACGAGCAAAGCGGCATGGCCGTGGTCGAGATCTCGACGCGCGTGGACGACAAGGAAGCCGTGCTGACCGTGGCCGACCACGGCAACGGCGTGCCCGACGGCCAGCTGTCGCTGCTGACGCGGCCCTTCTACCGGCTCGACGCCGCGCGCAGCGAGGCCAAGGGCGCCGGGCTGGGCATGTCCATCGTCAACCGCATCATGCAGCGCAACGGCGGCCGGCTGCTGCTGGCCAACCGCCCCGCCCCGGCCACGGGGCTGGTGGTCAGCGCCTGCTTCCGGCGCGCCTGAGCGTCAGCTGAGCGCGGCCTGAGCGCCATCCGCGGCGCATTGACAGGTTTTCGACAGCATTTGATAGCCTTCTGAAAGGCATTCGTCAGGGCAATGACAGGGTCGCGGCGCACACTGGCGCCCGTCATCAGGCGCGCGGCGAAATCCTTCCCACACGGCGTGACCCGCGCACGCCTGGCTGACTTCTCCGAACCATCATGCCGCCGGGACCGCCGGCGGTGCCTGAGAGACAGCCATGTCAGATACCTCCGCAGCTACCCCCGCCGGGCAGCACGGGTTCCGCACCGTGTTCCGCGTCGTCAGCGGCAACTTCCTGGAAATGTATGACTTCATGGTGTACGGCTTCTACGCGTCCGCCATCGCCAGGACCTTCTTTCCCAGCGGCAACGAGTTCGCCTCGCTGATGCTTTCGCTCGCCACCTTTGGCGCGGGCTTCCTGATGCGGCCGCTGGGTGCGATCGTGCTGGGCGCCTACATCGACCGCCATGGCCGCCGCAAGGGCCTGATCATGACGCTGGCGCTGATGGCCATGGGCACGTTGCTGATTGCCTGCGTGCCGGGCTACGCCACCATTGGCGTGGCCGCGCCGCTGCTGGTATTGGCCGGGCGCCTGCTGCAGGGCTTCTCCGCGGGTGTTGAGCTGGGCGGCGTCTCGGTCTACCTGTCGGAAATCGCCAGGCCTGGCCGCAAGGGCTTCTATGTCGCGTGGCAATCGGGCAGCCAGCAGGTGGCGGTGATCTTCGCCGGCCTGCTGGGCGTGATCCTGCACGCCACGCTGGCTCCGGCGCAAATGGATGAATGGGGCTGGCGCATTCCCTTCCTGGTGGGCTGCCTGATCGTGCCGTTCCTGTTCCTGATCCGCCGTTCGCTGGAAGAGACCGAGGCCTTCAAGGCGCGCAAGCACCGCCCCGCCATTGACGAGATCTACCGCTCGATGCTGGACAACTGGCGCATCATCCTGGCCGGCTGCATGATGGTGGTGATGACCACGGTGTCGTTCTACATGATCACCGCATACACGCCGACCTTCGGCAAGACCGTGCTGAAGCTGGACGACACCGACAACCTGATCGTCACCATGTGCGTGGGCCTGTCCAACTTCATCTGGCTGCCGCTGATGGGCGCGCTGTCGGACCGCATCGGACGCAAGCCACTGCTGGTGTTCTTCACCGTGGCAACGCTGCTGACCGCGTACCCCGCCGTGTCATGGCTGGTGGCCGAGCCGTCGTTCTCGCGGCTGCTGATGGTGGAGCTGTGGCTGTCGTTCCTGTACGGCAGTTATAACGGCGCCATGGTGGTGGCGCTGACCGAGATCATGCCGCCCGCGGTGCGCACCACCGGCTTCTCGCTGGCCTACAGCCTGGCCACGGCGCTGTTCGGCGGCTTCACCCCGGCAATCTCGACCTGGCTGATCCACGCCACCGGCAACAAGGCGGCGCCGGGGCTGTGGCTGATGTTCGCCGCGCTGTGCGGACTGGTTGCCACGCTGGTGATCTTCCGGGCGCAACGAGTGGAGCCCGTCATGCATCCGGCCTGAACACGGCTGGTTGAATTCGCCGCAATCGTCACCAACTTGCCATAAGCGGGCCCAGCGCGCATGGCATACTTGCCCTTCCGCATCGAAGCCGCCTGGCTGATGCCGCGGCTTCCCATGCCGGGATTCGCTCCAGGCGTCACATGGCTTGCCTATCGGGCTCTTTGAGAATATCAATTAGCCCGGCACCTGGTGATGACGCATAATCACGTTTTGTCGCGGTAAGCCGCGTAGCCGGCCCACGCCAGCCGCGCGGCAGCAGCACCGCTCTCATTGCAACCGTATCAGGAGATAGTCTATGAAGACCGTTGGTGACAAGCTCGAAGCCTTCCACGTCGTCGGTGTCAAGCCGGGTTTCAACAATCACGAAGAGAACGGCCAGTCGGCTTTCGAAGACATCACCGAAAAGTCGTTCGAAGGCAAGTGGAAGATCATCTACTTCTACCCGAAGGACTTCACCTTCGTCTGCCCGACCGAAATCGTTGCCTTCGCCAAGCTGAACGGCGACTTCGCCGACCGCGACGCGATCGTGCTGGGCGGCTCGACCGACAACGAATTCGTCAAGCTGGCATGGCGCCGCGAACACAAGGACCTGAACAAGCTGAACCAGTGGCAGTTCGCCGACGTGACCGGTTCGCTGATCGACCAGCTGGGCGTGCGTGACCACGCTGCCGGCGTTGCCCTGCGCGCGACCTTCATCGTCGACCCGGACAACGTGATCCAGCATGTGTCGGTGAACAACCTGAACGTGGGCCGCAACCCGGAAGAAGTCCTGCGTATCCTGGACGGTCTGCAAACGGACGAGCTGTGCCCGTGCAACCGTGCCGTTGGTGGCGCCACGCTGTAATTTGCTATCAGTCGCCAGACACACCTTGGCGATTCGCGGAGGGCGCTGCCCTCCGCATCAAAACCCGCTTGCGCGGGTTTTTTGGGCCCGTATCGATAGGAGAAATAAATGGAATTCATCAGCACGATTAAGAATCTCATCCCCGATTACGCCAAGGACATCCGCCTGAACGTGGACGGCACCATCGCGCGCTCTTCGCTGGAAGGCAACGATGCGGTCGGCGTGGCACTGGCGGCGGCATTTGCGGCGCAGAGCAAGGTGCTGGTGGATGCCATCCGCAACGCCGGCGTGCTGTCGCCCGAGGAAACCAACGGCGCGCTGACCGCGGCCGCGCTGATGGGCATGAACAACACCTGGTACCCGTACGTCGAAATGGCCGACGATCCCGACCTGGCCAGCCAGCCGGCCGGCCTGCGCATGAACGCCTATGCCACCCATGGCGGCGTGGACAAGCGCCGTTTCGAGATGTACGCACTGGCCGCCTCGATCGTGGGCAAGTGCCACTTCTGCGTGAAGTCGCACTACCAGCTGCTGAAGAATGAACAGGGCATGACCGCGCAGCAACTGCGCGATGTCGGCCGCATTGCCGCCGTGATCGTGGCCGCCGCCAACGTGATCGCCGCGCAATAAGCCCCGCCACAGCGCGCCCCCGCGCCCTCCGCGGCGCCCTGCCACGGGCGCCGTAGCACAGCAGCCGGCAGCTTCCCATCAGGAGTTGCCGGCTGTTCCCATCCTGCAACCGCCCCGCGCCAGGGCTGCACAGGTGCGGCGATCGGCCTACAATCCAGGCAGGACACGCACTTTCAGGCTGCCATGACCCTGCCTTCGCCGACTTCTCCCCGTTTCCACTACCGCCTCGCGGCGGTGCATGACTGGGGCGACATCGCCGCCGTCACGCAACAAGCCTACGGGCAATATGAGCTGGCCATCATGGAAGACTGCCGCGCGTCGTTCCAGCGCGGCATGCAGGCAGTGCTGGCGACCAGCCATCCGGATATGGAATGGTGGGTGGCGGAGACCGATCACGGCATCATGGGCGCCGTGCTGTTCTGCCATCCGGGCGCCACGCTGCCGGCACTGGACGGCAGCACCATCACCCTGACCCAGCCGGAAGCCCGGCTGCTGTCGGTCAGCCCGCAGGCGCGCGGCCTGGGCCTGGGCCGCACGCTGATGCAGATCTGCATCCAGCGCGCGCGCGATATCGGCGCGTCAACGCTGGTGGTGCGCACCATGCCGGAAATGGCATCGGCCATCCGGCTGTGCCAGCAGATGGGATTCACCAAGCGCACCGAAGCCGGTGCGCGCACCGGCGCAATGGCCCGCCTGATCGACTATACCTACGCCATCCCGCCGGAAAACGCCACGGCGCCAGACGCGGCGCGCCCCTGATCAGTCCTGCGCGTCGCCCACCGAGGCGCGCCAGAGCAGCACCGCGGCCTGCGCCACGATGCCCTCCTGGCGCCCTTCGAAGCCCAGCTTCTCGTTGGTCTTGGCCTTGACGTTGCAACGCCCGCGCGCAATCCCCAGGTCCTCCGCCAGGTTCGCCACCATCGCCCCGATATGCGGCGCCAGCTTGGGCGCCTGCGCGATCACGGTGGCATCGACATTGCCGATTTCATAGCCCGCCTCGCGCACGCGGCGCGCGGCCTCGCGCAGCAGCACGCGGCTGTCGGCGCCGGCGAACTGCGCGTCGGTGTCGGGGAAATGGCGGCCGATATCGCCCAGCGCGGCCGCGCCGAAGAGCGCGTCGGTGACTGCGTGCAGCAGCGCATCCGCATCGGAATGGCCCAGCAGGCCGCGGTCGTGCGGAATCTCGACCCCGCCCAGGATCAGCTTGCGGCCGGGCACCAGCGCGTGGACGTCATAGCCCTGTCCCACCCGGATATCGAAAGGCATCATGCGGTCAGGCTCCTTTGCCATCGTTGCCCAGCAGCACTTCGGCCAGTGCGAAGTCCTCCGGGTAGGTCACCTTGAAATTGCGCAGCGAGCCGTTGACCAGCCGCGGATGCAGCCCCAGACGCTCGATCGCGCTGGCCTCGTCGGTCACCACCGCGCCGGCCGCCATGGCGTCCTGCAGCGCCTGGCGCAGCACGCCCAGGCGGAACATCTGCGGCGTCTGCGCCTGCCACAGGCCCTCGCGCGGCACCGTGGCGCCGATACGGGCGTCGTCCTGGGCGCGCTTGAGCGTGTCGGGCACCGGCACCGCCAGGATGCCGCCGATGGCGGCGTCCGGGCCGTCGTCGCCGTCGCTTTCCACCGCGCGCACCAGCGCATGGATCATTGCCGGGGTCAGGCCCGGGCGCGCGGCATCGTGCACCAGCACCCAGTCGCTGTCGGTCGCGCCCAGCTGCGCCAGGTGGTGCAGCCCGGCCAGCACCGAGGCATGGCGGGTCTCGCCGCCGACAAAGGCGGTATCGAAGCGCAGCCCGGCAAAGGCGGCCGCGCCGAAGCGCGATTCCAGCGGCATGTCGTCGGGCGCCAGCACCAGCGCGGTGGCGTTGATGGCGTCGCACGCCGAGAACGCCGCCAGCGCGTACCAGATCATCGGCCGGCCGGCCACGGTCTGGTATTGCTTGGGAACGGCGCCGCCGGCGCGGCTGCCGGTACCGGCACAGGGAATCAGGGCAAAGCGGCGAGCGGGCACAGGATCGGCGTTGAGTGAAAGAGGCGCGGGCGCCTGCTGGCCGGCATGGCCAGCGGGACAACCGGTGCGCATTCTATAATACGGCCCTTGCCCGTCGCCATGCCGCGCCATTCCGCATTGACGCGTGCCCGGCAGGCGCCACGGGCCGTTGAGGTCCCCTGCCCCGACCCCCGCCCGCAATGCCGGCGGGGTGTCGTCGTTTTGAACGCCCCGCTGCCGACATGCCTGACGCCAAGCCCGCCTTCCCCTTTGTCAACCTGCCGCTGGTCAAGCCGGGGCTGCGCCACAGCGTGGCGGGCCTGCGCGGCTCGGCCGATGCGCTGGCTGTGGCCGCGTACGCTCGGCAGCACCGCGAGCGCGCGCCGATGCTGGCCGTAGTCTGCTCCCACGCGGTCGATGCCCAGCGCCTGGCCGAGGAAATCCCCTGGTTCGCGCCCGAACTGCGCGTGCGCCTGCTGCCCGACTGGGAAACCCTGCCCTACGACAGCTTCTCGCCGCACCAGGACCTGGTATCAGAGCGCCTGGCCACGCTGCACGACATCCAGACCGGGCAATGCGACGTGATGCTGGTGCCGGCCACCACCGCGCTGTACCGGCTGGCGCCGCCCGCGTTCCTGGCCGCCTACACCTTCTTCTTCAAGCAGGGCGAGCGGCTGGATGAAGCGGCGCTCAAGGCCCAGTTCACGCTGGCCGGCTACGAGCACGTCAGCGCGGTGATGCGCCCCGGCGAATACAGCGTGCGCGGCGGCCTGATCGACCTGTACCCGATGGGCTCGGCGCTGCCGTACCGGATCGACCTGTTCGGCGACGAGATCGAGACCATCCGCGCCTTCGACCCCGACACCCAGCGCAGCCTGTACCCGGTCAAGGAGGTGCGGCTGCTGCCCGGGCGCGAGTTCCCGCTCGACGAAGCCGCGCGCACCGCCTTCCGCGGCCGCTGGCGCGAGCTGTTCGAAGGCGACCCAACCAAGTCGCCGATCTACAAGGACATCGGCAACGGCGTGCCGTCGGCCGGCATCGAGTACTACCTGCCGCTGTTCTTCGAGCAGAGCGCGACTGTGTTCGACTACCTGCCCGCCGATACGCAGCTCGCGTTCGCCGGCAATGTCGACGAGGCCATCCGCCGCTTCTGGGCCGACACCACGCAGCGCTACAACTTCATGCGGCACGACCGCGAGCGCCCGCTGCTGCCGCCAGCGGACCTGTTCCTGTCCGAGGAGCAGTTCTTCGTCGCCGCCAAGCCGATGGCGCGCCTGGTGCTGCAGGCCGAAGCGAACGCGGACCAGGCCGCGTTCTCGGCCATCCTGCCCGACGTCGCGGTGAACCGCCGCGCCGATGATCCGCTGGTCAACCTGGAAGCGCTGCTGCTCGACCAGCAGACCCGCGTGCTGATGTGCGCCGACTCGGCCGGGCGGCGCGAGACCCTGCTGCAGCTCTTTGCCGAAAGCGGCCTGCGCCCGCAGCCGGTGGACGACTTTGCCGCGTTCCTGGCCGGCGAAGCGCATTTCTCGATCGCGGTGGCGCCGCTGCAGAGCGGCTTTGCGCTGCCGCAGGGGCAGATCGCCTTTGTCACCGAGGCCGAGCTGTACGCCGGCACCGCGCGCCGCACCGGCCGCCGCAAGCAGGAGCAGGCCTCCGCCGTCGACTCGATGGTGCGCGACCTGGCCGAGTTGAAGATCGGCGACCCGGTGGTGCACAGCGAGCACGGCATCGGCCGCTATCAGGGCCTGGTCACGCTCGACATGGGCCAGGGCGACGAGGAATTCCTGCACCTGGACTACGACAAGGGCAGCAAGCTGTATGTGCCGGTGCACCAGTTGCATGTAATCTCGCGCTATTCCGGCGCCGATCCCGATACCGCGCCGCTGCACCACCTGGGCTCGGGCCAGTGGGACAAGGCCAAGCGCAAGGCAGCCCAGCAGATCCGCGACACCGCCGCCGAGCTGCTCAACCTGTACGCGCGCCGCGCCGCGCGCGAGGGCTTTGCCTTCCCGCTCTCGCCCAAGGACTACGAGACCTTCGCCGAAAGCTTCGGCTTCGAGGAAACGCCGGACCAGGCCGCCGCGATTGCCGCGGTGATCGCCGACATGACCTCGGGCAAGCCGATGGACCGGCTGGTGTGCGGCGACGTGGGCTTCGGCAAGACCGAGGTGGCGCTGCGCGCGGCCTTTGTCGCGGTGCTGGGCGGCAAGCAGGTGGCGATGCTGGCGCCGACCACGCTGCTGGCCGAGCAGCACTTCCAGACGCTGTCCGACCGCTTCGCCGAATGGCCGGTGCGCATCGTCGAGCTGTCGCGCTTCAAGACCAAGAAGGAAATCGACGCGGCCATCAGGCAGATCAACGAAGGCACCGTCGACATCGTCATCGGCACCCACAAGATCCTGTCCGACCAGGTCAGGTTCGAGCGCCTGGGGCTGGTCATCATCGACGAGGAACACCGCTTCGGCGTGCGCCAGAAGGAGGCGCTGAAGACCCTGCGCGCCGAGGTCGACGTGCTGACCCTGACCGCCACGCCGATCCCGCGCACGCTGGGCATGGCGCTGGAAGGCCTGCGCGACTTCTCGGTGATCGCGACCGCGCCGCAGAAGCGGCTGGCGATCAAGACCTTCGTGCGGCGCGAGGAAGACGGCGTGATCCGCGAGGCCATCCTGCGCGAGCTCAAGCGCGGCGGCCAGGTCTACTTCCTGCACAACGAGGTCGAGACCATCGAGAACAAGCGCGCGCGGCTGGCCGAGCTGGTGCCCGAAGCGCGCATTGCCGTCGCGCACGGCCAGATGCATGAGCGCGAGCTGGAGCGCGTGATGCGCGACTTCGTCGCGCGCCGCGACAACATCCTGCTGTGCACCACCATCATCGAGACCGGCATCGACGTGCCGACCGCCAACACCATCCTGATCCACCGCTCGGACAAGTTCGGCCTGGCGCAGCTGCACCAGCTGCGCGGCCGGGTCGGGCGCTCGCACCACCAGGCCTATGCCTACCTGCTGGTGCATGATGTCGAGGGCCTGACCAAGCAGGCGCAGCGCCGGCTCGAAGCGATCCAGCAGATGGAGGAACTGGGCTCGGGCTTCTACCTGGCCATGCATGACCTGGAAATCCGCGGCGCGGGCGAGGTGCTGGGCGACAAGCAGTCGGGCGAGATCCACGAGATCGGCTTCCAGCTCTACACTGACATGCTCAACGCCGCGGTCAAGGCGCTCAAGGCCGGCAAGGAACCCGACCTGATGGCGCCGCTGGCCGCGACCACCGAGATCAACCTGGGCACGCCGGCGCTGCTGCCCAACGACTACTGCGCCGACGTGCACGAGCGGCTGTCGCTGTACAAGCGGCTGGCCAACTGCGAGACCGCCGAGCGCGTGGACGATATCCAGGAAGAGCTGATCGACCGCTTCGGCCGACTGCCGGCGCAGGCGCAGGCGCTGGTCGAGACCCACCGGCTGCGCATCGCCGCGGCACCGCTGGGCGTGCGCAAGATCGACGCGGGCGAGGCCACCATCAGCGTGCAGTTCGTGCCCAACCCGCCGATCGACGCGATGCGCATCATCGACCTGGTGCAGAAGAACCGCCATATCAAGCTGGCCGGGCAGGACAAGCTGCGCATCGAGGCCAAGATGCCGGACGTGGCGATCCGCGCGCAGACCATCAAGCATACGTTGCGGCAACTGGCGTAGGGGTCATGCGTATCCTGCATGGACGCGGCGCGCGGCCGGGTGTAGCATCGATTCCTTAACAAGTTAGCGATAACGCCCCCATGCCCGCCCAAGCCGCTTCTTCCCGTCAGCCCGTCACCGAAACCGCCGCGCGCGGCAGCGCGCTTGAATGGACCCAGCGGCTGGTCGCGTACGACACCACCAGCCGCAACTCCAACCTGGGCCTGATCGAGTCGGTGCGCGACCATTTCCTGGCCAAGGGGCTGAAGCCGCATCTGAGCTACAACCCGCAGCAGGACAAGGCCAACCTGTTCGTCACCGTGCCCGCCGCCGACGGCAATACCAACGGCGGCATCGTGCTCTCCGGCCATACCGACGTGGTGCCGGTGGACGGCCAGGACTGGACCACCGACCCGTTCAAGCCGGTGGTGCGCGACGGCAAGCTCTACGGCCGCGGCACCTGCGACATGAAAGGCTTTATCGGCACCAGCCTGTCGCTGCTGCCGGCCATCCTGCAGGCCAGGCTGCGCGAGCCGGTCCACTACGCGCTGTCCTTCGACGAAGAGATCGGCTGCATGGGCGCGCCCTACCTGCTGGCCGAACTGCGCGACCGCGGCGTGACGCCCGGCGGCTGCATCGTCGGCGAACCCACCAGCATGCGCGTGATCGTGGCGCACAAGGGCATCAACGCCTACCGTTGCTGCGTCAGGGGCCAGGCCGCGCACTCGTCGCTGACGCCGCGCGGCGTCAATGCGATCGAATACGCCGCGCGCCTGATCTGCTTCATCCGCGACATCGCCGATGAGTTCAAGGCCAACGGCCCCTACGACCAGGCCTTCGACGTGCCCTACACCACCGCGCAGACCGGCACCATCCAGGGCGGCATCGCGCTGAACACCATCCCGGCACTGTGCGAGTTCGTGTTCGAGTTCCGCAACCTGCCCGGCGTGGATCCCGAAGCCATCTACGCCCGCATCCAGGCCTACGCCAACGACGTGCTGCTGCCGAAGATGCGCGCCGAGCATGCCGACGCCGGCCTGACGCTGAGCAAGATCGCCGCCGCGCCGTCGCTGGACGTGGCCGAACAGGAAGCCATCACGCAGCTGGTGCGCGCGCTGACCGCCGACCGCGACACCAACAAGGTGGCCTACGGCACCGAGGCCGGCCTGTTCCAGCGCGCCGGCATTCCGGCCGTGGTGTGCGGGCCTGGCGATATCCAGCAGGCGCACAAGCCGGATGAGTTTGTTGCGCTGGAGCAGTTGGCTGCTTGCGAGGCGTTCCTGCACAAGGTGGTCGACAGCTTGCGCGTGAGCTGACTGCCGGGCATGCCAGAGCTTTGCTCCCCTCTCCCGCTTGCGGGAGAGGGGAGCAACCAATCCGCTTTTCCCGGCGCTTTGCACTTGCCGCGCGCCGCCACACCGCCTGCATCACACCAACAACAACGAAGGAGACCTTGCATGGCTGTCCGTGATTCCGCATCCCGTCCCACCACCCGCTTCGCGCTCGCCACCGTGGCGCTCGCCACCGTGGCGCTCGCCACCGGCCTGCTCTGCAACACCGCGCAGGCCCAGACGCAAGGCGCCGAAACCCTGCACGCCCAGATCGAAACCCGCGCCAAGGCCGTCGAGAAACAACTCATCGCGTGGCGCCGCGATATCCACCAGCATCCGGAACTGGGCAACTACGAGACGCGCACCGCCAAGCTCGTGGCCGACCACCTGCGCAAGCTCGGCATGGAAGTGAAGACAGGCGTGGCCAAGACCGGCGTGGTCGGCGTGCTCAAGGGCGGCAAGCCCGGCCCGGTAGTGGCGCTGCGCGCCGACATGGATGCGCTGCCGGTCAAGGAACGCGTGGACGTGCCGTTCGCGTCGAAGGCCAAGGGCCAGTACCTGGGCAAGGAAGTGGACGTGATGCACGCCTGCGGCCATGACACGCACGTGGCGATTTTGATGGCCACCGCCGAGGTGCTGGCCGGCATGAAGGACCAGCTGCCCGGCACGGTCAAGTTCATTTTCCAGCCGGCCGAGGAAAGCCCGGCCGACTTCGAACCGAATGGCTCCAACACCTGGGGCGCCAAGCAGATGGTGTCCGAGGGCGTGCTGGACAATCCCAAGGTCGATGCGATCTTCGGCCTGCACGTGAGCAGCGGCATCGAATCGGGCAAGCTGGGCTGGCGCAGCGGCCCCTCGATGGCGGCGGCCGACCAGTTCTGGATCGACGTCAAGGGCCGCCAGACCCACGGCGCGCGGCCGTGGGGCGGGATCGACCCGATCGTGGTGGCGTCGCAGATCGTGATGGGCCTGCAGACCATCCAGAGCCGCCAGGTCAACGCCATGCTGGAGCCGTCGGTGATTACCGTGGGCACCATCCACGGCGGCAACCGCATGAACATCGTGCCGGAGAAGGTCGAGATGATGGGCACCGTGCGCACCTATGACGAAGGCATGAAGAAGGACATCCATGCCCGCATGAAGCGCACCACCGAGGCCATCGCCACCAGCGCCGGCGCCGAGGCCAGCTTCCGCGTGGTGGAGTTGTACAACGCCACCATCAACCAGCCGGCCCTGACCGAGAAGATGGCGCCCACGCTGCAGCGCGTGGCCGGCGAAGGCAACTGGATGATCACGCCCAAGGCGACCGCGTCGGAGGACTTCTCGTTCTACCAGGAGAAGGTCCCGGGCCTGTTCTTCAACCTCGGGGTGACGCCCAAGGGCCAGGATGTGACCAAGGCGCCTTCCAACCACTCGCCTGAGTTCTATGTGGACGAGCCGGCGCTGATCAACGGCGTGCGCGCCCTGTCCAGCCTGACCGTGGACTACATGGTGATGGCGCAGCGCTGAGCGGCTCGCCCGGGGCGCTGCGGCGGGGCTACAATAGCCCTTTTGCCGCGTTGCAGCCCCGCGCGGCAAGCGCCCGACCTTCATCCGCCATGCCCCTGATCCTCCAGAGCACCGCCCCGCTTTCCCCAGCCGACCTCGACACCGCCCGCACCCTGGCCCGCGCCTCTGAACTGGTGCTGCGCAGCGAGACCGTCGCCGCCGCCGAGGAATGCGCGCCGCTGACGCCGGCGCTGCGCGATGCGCTGGACGATTTCTGCGGCCCGCGCGCGATCGACTGGGCAGTGGTGCCCGCTGGGCGCAAGCTGTCCGACTTCCGCCTGGTGGCGATGGACATGGACTCGACCCTGATCACGATCGAGTGCATCGACGAGATCGCAGATTTCTGCGGCCTCAAGGCCGAGGTCTCGGCCATCACCGAAGCCGCCATGCGCGGCGAGATCACCGATTTCAACGAAAGCCTGCGCCGCCGCGTGGCCCTGCTCAAGGGCCTGGACGCCAGCGTGCTGGACCGCGTCTATGAAGAGCGCCTGCGGCTGTCGCCGGGCGCCGAGCGCATGCTGCAGACCGTGCAGGCGCTGGGCCTGCGCACGCTGCTGGTGTCGGGCGGCTTCGTGCATTTCACCGAGAAGCTCAAGGCACGGCTCCAGCTCGACGTGACCCGCGCCAATACGCTGGAGATCGTCGACGGCAAGCTGACCGGCAATGTCGTCGGCGAGATCGTCAACGCCGACGTCAAGGCCCGCACCGTGCAGGAAGTCTGCGCCCGGATCGGAGCCACGCCGGACCAGGCCATCGTCATGGGCGATGGCTCCAACGATCTGAAGATGATGGCCGTGGCCGGCCTGTCGGTGGCATTCCGGGCCAAGCCGGTGGTGCGCACGCAAGCCAGCGTCGCGTTCAACCACGTCGGCCTGGACGGCCTGCTGGCGCTGTTCCCGCACTGATCCCGGGCCGCGGACAACGCGGCAATGCGCGCCGGGCGGCAAGCGCCCGGCCGGCCCCACCCGCGCGGGCCGCCTGCGACTCGTCGCCACAGCCAGCGCAAGTCCCTCCCCCAAGTGCAGATGAATCCCCACTGAGACGCAACGTCTACTTAGCGCTTGCCTCTTCAAATGCGAATCATTACCATTAATGTTTCGTTTATCTGACATTTCCTCATGCAAGTTCTGGCCGTCCTTCTTGGCCTGGCTGCGGCTGCGTGCCTGTACCTGGCCGCGCCCAACCAGGTCCTGCTGCCGCCCGGCAGGGTCACGCAACCGCGTATGCTGGGCTGGCTGGGCCTGATCCTGGTCGTCGTCAGCGCCTGGCTGTGGAGCATCACCGATGGCTGGCCCGCAGCCATTGCCGCCAGCCTGGTGACCGTGCCCTGCGCGCTGTCGGTATGGCCCTTTATCGCCACCTATGCCGCGCGCAGGCGCCGGGCAGCACGGGAGCAACGGGCATGAGCGCAGACCGCTCCGCAATGGGCACCAAATGGCTTGCCGGTGCGCTGCTCGGGCTGCCGCTGGCGGTGGCGCTGTGCACGCTGTTGATCCTGTGGCTGCCGGGCGGCTGGGAAACCGGCATCGTCGCGGCCGTGGTGGCCTGCCTGCCGGTGTGGGTGGCCATCATCAGCGCCAGCCTGCTGTTCCGTTCCAGCCGCACTGCCTGGGTCTGGCTGGGCGGCGCCAACCTGCTCTGCTTCGGCGCGCTCTGGCTGCTGCGCCTGGCCGGGCTGGCGCCGACGGCACTGGCCGCCTCCTGAGAACGCCATCATGAAAACCGCAACCCTGCGCCTGTACCAGACGCTGCATACCTGGGTCGGCCTGATGGCCGGCTGGGCCCTGTTTATCGCCTTCTTTGCCGGGGCGGTCACCGTGTTCCACCATGAGCTGCACGTTTGGCAGTCGCCGTCGCGGCTGAAAGGCAATGCGCAGTTCGAGGCCAGTACCGACCCGGCCGCGGTCGACCGCTTCATGCAGAAGCTGGTCGCGATCCACCCCGAGGCCGCGGCCAGCTCATACGTGATCATGCCGTCGGAGGGAGAGCCCAATATCGCGGCCTACTGGCAGGACCAGGCCGGCGAGTGGCAGATGACCACCGACGCCCGCCTGGCCGGCGGCGCCGCGATGCAGCGCGACACCTCGCGCGACCAGGTGATCGGCGAACTGTCGGCATTCCTGAACAGCCTGCACTACTCGCTGGGGATCCCGGTCGGCGGCATCTATTTCATGGGCGCGATCTCGGTGCTGTACGGGCTGGCACTGGTATCGGGCGTGCTGCTGCACCTGCCACGGCTGAAGAAGGACCTGTTTGCAGTGCGCCCCGGGCGCAACCTGAAGCGATTCTGGATGGACACCCACAATGTGCTGGGCCTGTTCAGCCTGCCCTTCCACCTGGTCTTTGCCATCACCGGCGCGCTGTTCTGCCTGTCGCTGGTGCTGATGATGGCGTTCAACACACTGACCTTCGATGGCCGCCTGTTCGAGGCGGTGCCCCGCGCCACCACCGCCGTGCCGGAAGTGGCCGCGGCCAACCGCGCGGTGCCGACCATGCCCACGGCAACGCTGATGCAGATCGCGCGCGAGCACGGCGGCGAGCGATTCACGCCCGAGTCGTTCCGCTTCCAGCGCTATGGCGACGCCAACGCCGTGGTGGAGGTGCGCGGCACCAGCACGCAGGCACTCGGCAACCTGGGCTCGGTCGGCATCCATGCCGCCAGCGGCGAGCCCAACGCGGGCCAGCTGACCGCCAACCAGACCGCCGGCACGCGCGACAGCAACCACGGGCTCTACAGCGCGCTGTACGCACTGCATTTCGGCACTTTCGGCGAGCTGCCGGTGCGGCTGGTCTACCTGCTGGCCGGGCTCGCCGGCGCCTTCCTGTTCTATTCAGGCAACCTGCTGTGGATCGAGTCACGGCGCAAGCTGCGCCAGGCCGAGCAGCCGCGCGTGCACCGGCTGCTGGCGCAGGGCACGGTCGGCGTGTGCATCGGCTGCTGCATCGGCGTGGCGCTGTGCTTCCCGGCGGCGCTGCTGTGGCCGGAGCGCGCGGTGAGCTACACGTATTTCACGGTGTTTGTCCTGGCCTGTGCCTGGGCGCTGCTGCGCCCGCCGGTGCGCGCCGCGGTGGAACTGCTCTACGCCGCCGCGCTGGCGTGGCTGACGGTGCCGCTGGCGAACGCGATCCTGACCGGCGACCACCTGCTGCACAGCATCCCCAGCGGGCACTGGATCATCGCCGGCTTCGATATCGGCGCGATCGCGCTGGCCACGGGCTTTGTCGCCCTGGCCCGCGCCACGCAGCGCCGCGCGCGCAGTGGGCCGGCGGAGTCGGTCTGGGCGATGCCGCGGGCAGCCCAAGCCGCCCAGACCGCCCAGACCGCCAGGCCCACCGCGGGCGCCAAGGCGATGCCCAGCACGGATACGCCCTGAGCGCATGGCGCCCGCACGCAAGAACGGACGCAGCAGCGTCCGTTTTTGTTTCCTGGGCAGCACCAGCCCGGCCCCTGCCCTACACTATCTCAGGCCAACAACATCGAGCCTGCCGCCATGGAATCGACCTTCCACCAGTTTTCCGAACTGTTCGCCCAACTCGGCCTGGCCTCCGACGAAGCCAGCATCCGCAGCTTTATCGGCACGCACGCCCCGCTGCCCGACGATGTCGAGCTGGCCGAGGCACCGTTCTGGACCCCCGCCCAGGCCACGCTGCTGCGCGACGAGCTGCTGGACGACGCCGATTGGGCCGAGGTCGTCGACCAGCTCAATCTCGCCCTGAGACAGCCGGCCTGAGGCCGCTTACGCGGCCAGCGTAGCCTCCAGCGCCTGACGCAGGTCGGCGATCAGGTCGCGCGTGTCTTCCAGGCCGATATAAAGCCGCACCAGTTCGCCGGTATCCTGCCAGCCGGCCGGCGGCCAGGTGCCCGCCGGGCGCATGCCCTGCACGTGGTACGGCACGGCCAGGCTGTGGGCACCGCCCCAGGACCAGCCGATCGCAAACAGCTGCAGCGCCTCGACCAAGGCATCCACCTGCTGGCGTGTATAGCGTGCCCGCAGGATGATGGCAAAGAGCCCGCTGGCACCGGTGAAATCGCGCCGCCAGCTGGCGTGGCCGGGGCAGTCCGGCAGCGCCGGATGCAGCACGCGCGCAACCTCGGGCCGCTGGCGCAGCCACTCCGCCACTTCGCGGGCCGCACGGTCATGCGCGGCCAGGCGCACCGGCAGGCTCGGCAGCCCGCGCAGCACCAGGTGGCAGTCATCGGCGGAAACCCCCCAGCCCATCAGCATGCGGGTGCGCTTGAGGCGGTCATGCAGCGCATCGTCGCAGGTCAGCACCGCGCCCATCAGCACGTCGCTGCCGCCGGACTGGTACTTGGTCAGCGCCTGCACCGAGATGTCGATGCCCTTGTCGAACGGGCGGAAGTAGATGCCGGCAGACCAGGTATTGTCGATCGCGGTCAGCACGCCGTGCGCCCTGGCCGCGGCGACGATGGCGTCGCTGTCGGGCACTTCCATGGTCACCGAACCGGGCGACTCCATCCAGATCAGGCGCGTATTCGGCCGGATCATCGCCGCCATCGCAGCAGCGTCCATCGGGTCGTAGTAGCGCACGGTCACGCCGAATTCGCGTGCCAGCCACTCGCCGTGATCGCGGTTGGGGCCGTAGACGTTGTGCGGCACCAGCACGTCGTCGCCGCTCTTGAGCAGCGCGAAGTAGACCAGCGAGATCGCCGCCAGCCCCGACGGCTGCAGCAGCGTGTGGCGCGCGCCCTCCAGCAGCGCCAGGTGCTGGCACAGCGCCTCGCTGGTGGGCGTGGCGTGCAGGCCATAGCGCCAGTATGTGGTGGCACCGTCGCCATGGGCGCGCAGTTCGGCGAGGTTGCGGAACACCACGGTGGAGCCGCGGTGCGTGGCGGGAGAGAACGAGGCAAAGCCGGGCGCGATCTCCAGCTCGGGCTGGACCGCAACGGTTTGCAGGTAATGGGCGGGCGACGCGGGCTTGTCGGATGGCGAATCGGACACGGCGGTTTCCTTGCTGGCTGCTGGCCGGACACGGCGCGCTGCCCCGGCGGTATCGCCCGGGCAGAAGCGTGGCACGGTCAGGAATGAGACTCGATGAGCCTCCGAGCTTACCAGCAAATGCCGGCCGCGCCACCGGCGTTGGCAACGGCGGACACCAGCAAGCGGCTTACCAGCCGGAAATCGAGGACTTCGGCGGCGGCGGCGCGTAAGTGACGCCGCTGTTGGGCCTCATGTCGAACGGGGGGATCACCAGCACGCCCAGAGGGCGGATAAAGAACGGCAGCACGATGGCCGGGTTGAACGCGTCGGTCCAGGTGCCGCGCACGGCGCCGCTGGCGTCGATGCTGCCTTCCCAGTTGCCCGATACGCGGGTGCCGTCGTCGGACTCCTCCATCAGGAAGGCGCCGTCCTCCCACTCGCCTGCCAGCAGGCGCACACCGGCGCCACGGCCGGCGTATTCGCCACGCACGCTGTCGCGCTCGTCAGGCTTGGGGCCCAGGCGCAGCCGCACCGGCTGGTCGCCGACCTTGCCGACGTAGACCGGCAGCGACGCATATTCCGGCCGCGGCGCCAGGGGCTTTGGCGCGCCAGTGGAAAGCGAGGTGCCGCCGCGCCGGGATTCGCCGTCGCGAATGGCCTGGTTGATGCCCAGGCCTTCGCCGCCGGCTGGCCCGGTGTTAACCGGGCCGGTCGACAGCTCGGTCGCCGGCGCTGCCTGCGCCGTGCCCGCCAGCGTGAGCACGGCGGCCAGGCCGAGCGCGCAGAGGTTCATCGTCAGCGAAGCCAGGCGCAAGGCTAACCTCAGATACGCTCGAAGATGGCGGCAATGCCCTGCCCGCCGCCGATGCACATCGTCACCAGCGCGTAGCGGCCCTGCACGCGGTTCAGCTCATGCAGCGCCTTCACCGTGATCAGGGCACCGGTGGCGCCGATCGGGTGGCCCAGCGAGATGCCCGAGCCGTTCGGGTTAACCTTGGCCGGGTCCAGACCGAGCGCCTTGGTCACGGCGCACGCCTGTGCGGCAAAAGCTTCGTTGGCTTCGATCACGTCCAGGTCCGACACCTGCAGGCCGGCGCGCTCCAGCGCGATCTTCGTCGCCGGCACCGGGCCGATGCCCATGGCCTTCGGGTCCACGCCGGCATGGCCGTACGACACCAGGCGGGCCAGCGGCTTCAGGCCGCGGCGCTCGGCTTCGGCGCGCTCCATCATCACCACCGCGGCGGCGGCGTCGTTCAGGCCCGAGGCATTGCCGGCCGTGACCGTGCCGTTTTCCTTGACGAAGACCGGCCTGAGCTTGGTCATGTCGTCGATGGTGGCGTCATGGCGCACGTGCTCGTCGGTGTCGAAGGTCACGTCGCCCTTGCGGCCCTTGCTCACCACCGGGACGATCTGGTCCTTGAAGTAGCCGGCCTTGATCGCTGCCGAAGCGCGGCGGTGCGATTCCAGCGCGGCCTCGTCCTGCTGCGCGCGCGAGATGTCGTATTCCTTGGCGACATTCTCGGCGGTCACGCCCATGTGGATGCGATGGAAGGGATCGTGCAGCGCACCCAGCATCATGTCGACCAGGCCGGCGTCGCCCATGCGTGCGCCCCAGCGCGCTGCCGGCGCCAGGTACGGTGCGCGGCTCATGCTTTCCGCGCCGCCGCCGATGGCGACGTCGGTATCGCCCAGCAGGATGGTCTGCGCGGCGCTCACAATGGCCTGCAGGCCCGAGCCGCACAGGCGGTTCACGGTCAGCGCGGGGGCGTTGATCGTCACCCCGCCGTTGACGGCCGCGACGCGGCCCAGATACATGTCGCGCGGCTCGGTCTGGATCACGTTGCCGAATACCACGTGGCCGACATCGTCGCCCGACACCTGCGCGCGCGCCAGCGCCTCGCGCACCACCAGTGCGCCCAGCTCCGCCGGTGCCACATCCTTCAGGCTGCCGCCAAAGGTCCCGATCGCGGTACGGACACCGCTTACCACTACCACTTCACGCGTCATGACTTTGTCTCCATGAGGTTATGTTGCACCGCACAGTATAGCGGGACGCGGACGAAATCGAACGAGCGTACTTTTACCTAATCAACCCGTTTCAGACCTCGCCCCACAGGTCGTGGCCATCGGCGCCGGTGATCTTCACGTCGACGAACTCGCCGGCGCGATAGCGCTGGGCGTGGCGTTCCGGCGGCGCGATGTAGACGAGGCCGTCGATTTCCGGCGCATCCGCGGACGAACGGCCGATGCCGCCATCCTGGTTGACCTCGTCCACCAGCACGCGCAGGGTCTGGCCGACCTTGCGCTGCAGGCGGCGCGCCGAGACCTCTTCGGCCACTTCCATGAAGCGGGCGCGGCGTTCCTCGCGCACCTCGTCGGGCAGCGCGCCCGGCAGGTCATTGGCGGTGGCGCCCTCCACCGGCGAGTAGGCGAAGCAGCCGACGCGGTCCAGTTCGGCTTCGGCGATAAAGTCGAGCAGGGTCTGGAACTCCGCCTCGGTCTCGCCCGGGAAGCCGGCGATAAAGGTGCTGCGGATGGTCAGCTCAGGGCAGATCTCGCGCCAGGCGCGGATGCGGTCCATGGTCTTCTCGGCATTGGCCGGGCGCTTCATGCGCTTGAGCACGTCCGGGTGCGCGTGCTGCAGCGGCACATCGAGGTACGGCAGCACATGGCCCTGCGACATCAGCGGGATGATCTCGTCGACGTGCGGGTACGGGTAGACATAATGCAGGCGCACCCAGGCACCGTACTGCGCGGCCAGCTCGCCCAGCGCCCCCACCAGTTCGGTCATGCGGGTCCTGAGCGGACGGCCGTTCCAGAAGCCGGTGCGGTACTTGACGTCGACGCCATAGGCACTGGTGTCCTGCGAGATCACCAGCAGCTCCTTGACGCCGGCCTTGAACAGGTTCTCGGCCTCCAGCATGACCTCGGCCACCGGGCGCGACACCAGGTCGCCGCGCATCGACGGGATGATGCAGAACGAGCAACGGTGGTTGCAGCCCTCGGAGATCTTCAGGTAGGCGTAATGCTTGGGCGTCAGCTTGATGCCGGCGGCCGGCACCAGGTCGGTGAACGGGTCATGCGGCTTGGGCAGGTGCGTGTGCACCGCCTGCATCACCTCGCCCAGCGCATGCGGGCCGGTCACGGCCAGCACCTTGGGGTGCACCGACGACACGATGTCGTGGCCCGCCGCATCCTTCTTCGCACCCAGGCAGCCGGTAACGATGACCTTGCCGTTCTCGGTCAGGGCCTCGCCGATGGCGTCCAGGCTCTCCTGCACGGCCTCGTCGATAAAGCCGCAGGTATTGACCACGACCAGGTCAGCGCCGTCATAGGTGCCGCTGATGGCATAGCCCTCGGCGCGCAGCTGGGTGATGATCTGCTCGGAGTCGACCAGGGCCTTGGGGCAGCCAAGGGAAACGAATCCCACACGCGGACTATGGTCTTTCTGGGTCGTTGATTCTGAAGGGTTTTTCACAGTGCAATCCGAATGTGGGGGCGGGCGCGGCGAATATGCGGGGACAAGGCCGGCAGCCGGTGAGCCAATCGCGCATTTTAACCGTTTGCCATGATTTCTCGGCGCCTGACACCATACATGTGGCCCAGGCTGCGTCATTCCGGCGCGGTCGCGGCTCCCGGCAGGCCTTCCAGGACCCGCTCTATCTCCAGCGAGTCCTGCATGCGCCGGATGGCCGCATGCAGTTCGGCGGCCTGTGGCCAGGTCCGCTTGAGATAGCTGAGCCACAGTTTCACGCGCCCATGCTCATGGCACGACGCGATACGGGCATGCAGCTTTTTCAGGTAGGTGGCGATCTGGCGCAGCACCAGCGGCCACTCCTGGGCCGACGGCGAACCGTCCATCAGCCCGCGAATGCGCAAGGCCAGGAAAGGATCGGACACGGCGCCGCGCCCGATCATCACGTCGGCGCAACCGCTGACGGCCCGGCAACGCTCCCAGTCGGCGACGGTCCAGACATCTCCGTTGGCAATCACCGGCACGTCCACCGCCGCCGCAATGCGCGCGATCCAGTCCCAGTGGGCCGGCGGCCGGTAGCCATGGTCCCGCGTCCGGGCATGCACGACGAGCGAAGCCGCGCCGCCTTCGGCCAGCGCCGTGGCGCAATCAATGGCCAGCGAGGCATCGGAAACGCCCAGCCGCATTTTTGCCGTCACGGCGATATGGGCCGGCACCGCCGCGCGCACGGACGCGACGATCCGGTTCAACAACTCAGGATTCGTCAGCAGCATGGCACCGCCGCCATGCCGGTTGACGACCTTGGCGGGGCAGCCGAAGTTCAGGTCGATGCCATGCGGCGACAAGGTCGCGGCATAGGCCGCATTGCGCGCCAGCCATTCCGGATCGCTGCCGAGCAACTGGATCACCATCGGCGTGCCGCTGCGGGTATAGCCGCCGGCGAGGATTTCGGGCGTATCGCGCTCGTAGACGCGGGCGGGAAGCAACGAACCGGTCACCCGGACGAACTCGGACACACAGCCGTCGTAGCCGCCAGTGTCGGTCAGCACGTCGCGCAAGACGTAGTCGGCAAGCCCTTCCATGGGGGCCAGGAACAGCCGGCTCATGGCGAAGCCTTCATCGAAGCAGAGAGCCGGGCCTTAAGGGGCGGACGAGCATATTGGATAACGGAGGGCATGGGTTTTCGCGCACAAAAGGCGAGTCCACACTGAGCCGCCGCTGGAGAGAGTTGCGTGATTGCGTGCGCCCGGGGACGCAGACCGCGCATTCTACCTGCTTTGCATCAGCACGGTTTTCAGGGATCGGCGATTCTCATACCGTAGCCCACAGGCTACGGTAAGGTATGCTCAGCATCCGGACAACCCAAATTTCCGGGTTCAACGAGGAATTCCGGGGAACGTTAAAGCCCTTGGCGGTGGAGTCAGCGAAATGCGCGTGGACCAGGGCCCGGGCTACCGCATCTACTTTCAGCAACGCGGCCAGGTAATTGTGATCCTGCTCTGCGGAGGCAACAAGTCGACCCAGCACGCTGATATCAAAAGAGCACGCAGTCTGGCGGCCAATCTTGATCTGGAGTGAGCCATGAAGGAACCAACCCGCCCCTGGGACTCCGCCGAGCATCTGAAGAACGATCAGGAGATCGCCGCCTACCTGGATGCCTGCCTGGCCGAGGCCGGCGACGACGATCGATTCATTGCCTACGCACTCGGGGTGGTGGCGCGTGCGCGCGGCATGACGCGACTGGCGCGCGAAACGGGCCTTTCGCGCGAAAGCCTCTACCGCTCGCTGTCAGGCGAAGGCAATCCGGAGTTCGGGACGATCTGGAAGGTGATGCGGGCGCTGGGCATCCGCCTGCATGCGAGCGCTGGCTGAGTGCCAGCCAGCGTGCGGGATATGCGGCGGGTGTAGCGCCCGCCGCTGCCAGTGTCTTACTTCTTGTCCGGCTGGTTGAACGGGAACGTCCCGAACATATTTTTGGCCTGGCTTTGCATCTGCTCCTGCATCTGCACGAACAGGTTCTTGCTCTGCTCGATGTAGTTGCTCATCATGCCCTGCATCATCGGGCCCTGCATGTTCATGAACTGCGACCACATGTCGGGGCTGAAGGTTTCGCCGGAATACAGGCCCTTGGAGTTCTCGGCCAGCTTGTTCTGGATGTCGATGAAGGCCTGGATGTTCTTTTCCAGGTAGGTGCCCATCATGCCCTGCATGGCATGGCCGTAGAAGCGGATGATCTGCGACAGCATCGCGCTGGAGAACATCGGCACGCCGCCCGTTTCTTCTTCCAGGATGATCTGCAGCAAGATGCTGCGGGTCAGTTCGTCACCAGACTTGGCGTCGACGACCTTGAATTCTTCTGAATCCATGACCAGCTGCTTGACGTCGGCCAGGGTGATGTAGGTGCTGGTCTGGGTGTCGTAGAGCCTGCGGTTCGGATACTTTTTGATCAGTCGCTCTGCGCCTTTTTTGGTCGTGGCCATCGGTGCTCTGTCCTTGTGTCATCGCTGTTTGCGCGCTGCTGCACCGCATGGGGTGCAGTGCGCAAATCGGTATCGCCCGCGCCATCTGCTTGTTGTCGTGCCGGCCATCTGGTGGCCCGTTCGCGCATGGCTGCGCGTGGCGGCCTGCAGCCTCGCCCCCGCGAGGGCCGCGCTGCACGAACATGGTGCTGGCTGCGCCGCTGCCCTGATTCTATGCCCAACAAGGCACTAAGAAAAGCGACGGGGCTTAAGGAAAACCCGGTGAATTGGCGCAAAAAGCGAGGAATGCCGCGCGGGCAGAAACGATTCGCGGGCCTTGACGGCCCGCGAAACGGGCGGCGAAACGAAACGCCCGCCGCCTTGTGCGCCGCGCTGGCTGCACCGCAATACGCGGGCGCCAGCGCCGGCTGCCGACTGGTTGAACCAGGCCGGCAGGTCAGCCCATATGCAGGCCGCCGTTGAGCGAGAAGTCGGCGCCGGTCGAGAAACCGGACTCCTCCGACGACAACCAGGCGCAGATCGAGGCGATCTCTTCCGGCAGGCCCAGGCGCTTGACCGGGATCGTCGCGACGATCTTGTCGAGCACGTCCTGGCGGATCGCCTTGACCATGTCGGTGGCGATATAGCCCGGAGAAACCGTGTTGACGGTCACGCCCTTGGTCGCCACTTCCTGCGCCAGCGCCATGGTGAAGCCATGCAGGCCGGCCTTGGCGGTGGAGTAGTTGGTCTGGCCGAACTGGCCCTTCTGCCCGTTCACCGACGAGATGTTGACGATGCGGCCCCAGCCACGGTCGGCCATGCCGTCGATCACCTGCTTGGTGACGTTGAACAGCGAGGTCAGGTTGGTGTCGATCACCGCATCCCAGTCGGCGCGGGTCATCTTGCGGAACACCACGTCGCGGGTGATACCGGCGTTGTTGATCAGCACATCAACCTCGCCGACCTCGGACTTGACCTTGTCGAATGCGGTCTTGGTCGAGTCCCAGTCAGCCACATTGCCTTCCGAGGCAATGAAATCGAAGCCCAGGGCCTTCTGCTGCTCCAGCCACTTTTCGCGGCGCGGCGAGTTGGGGCCGCAACCGGCCACCACACGAAAGCCATCCTTGGCCAGCCGCTGGCAAATGGCGGTTCCGATACCACCCATGCCGCCGGTCACATACGCAATGCGCTGAGTCATGTCCACTCCTTGATTGGCTTCGTTATCGTCGCCGGGTCCGCGCCAACCGCGCGCGGCCCCGGAAAACCCCTTCCTTATTTGCGCTCGACTGCCAGCGCCACGCCCATGCCGCCGCCGATGCACAGCGAGGCCAGGCCCTTCTTCGCGTCACGGCGCTTCATCTCGTGCAGCAGCGTCACCAGGATACGGCAGCCCGACGCGCCGATCGGGTGGCCGATGGCGATGGCGCCGCCGTTCACATTGACCTTGGAGGTGTCCCAGCCCATCTGCTGGTGCACCGCCAGCGCCTGCGCGGCAAAGGCCTCGTTGATCTCCATCAGGTCCAGGTCTTGCGGGGTCCACTCGGCGCGCGACAGGGCGCGCTTGGAGGCCGGCACCGGGCCCATGCCCATCACCTTGGGATCGACACCGGCGTTGGCATAGCTCTTGATCGTGGCCAGCGGGGTCAGGCCCAGTTCCTTGGCCTTGGCCGCCGACATCACCACCACCGCGGCGGCGCCGTCGTTCAGGCCCGAGGCGTTGGCCGCGGTCACCGTGCCGGCCTTGTCGAAGGCGGGCTTGAGGCCGGACATGCTGTCCAGCGTGGCGCCCTGGCGCACGAACTCGTCGGTCTTGAAGGCCACCGGGTCGCCCTTGCGCTGCGGGATCAGCACCGGGACGATCTCTTCGTCAAACTTGCCGGCCTTCTGCGCGGCTTCGGCCTTGTTCTGCGAGCCGACGGCGAACTCATCCTGCGCCTCGCGTGTGATGCCGTATTCCTTGGCCACGTTCTCGGCGGTGATGCCCATGTGGTACTGGTTGTACACGTCCCACAGGCCGTCGACGATCATGGTGTCGACCAGCTTGGCATCGCCCATGCGGAAACCATCGCGCGAGCCCGGCAGCACGTGCGGGGCGGCGCTCATGTTTTCCTGGCCGCCGGCCACCACGATCTCGGCGTCGCCCGCCATGATCGCGTTGGCGGCCAGCATCACGGCCTTCAGGCCCGAGCCGCACACCTTGTTGATGGTCATGGCCGGCACCATCGCCGGCAGGCCGGCCTTGATCGCGGCCTGGCGTGCGGGGTTCTGGCCCGAACCGGCGGTCAGCACCTGGCCCATGATGACTTCGCTCACCTGCTCCGGCTTGACGCCGGCGCGCTCCAGCGCGGCCTTGATGACCACGGCACCCAGTTCCGGTGCCGGGATCTTGGCCAGCGAGCCGCCAAACTTGCCGACCGCGGTGCGGGCGGCGGATACGATGACAACGTCAGTCATTGTGTAGTCCTTTCAATGGAAACGGGAGGGAACCTGCAGGCCTGCCGGCGCCGTGCATGACGCACGCCGGCACTCATGCAAGCGTCATGCCTTGGCTTTGACGTATCGCCCAGGCGCGGGTTCGATTGCGCGATAGCGCGCATTGCCATAGTTGGCGGGCGCGGCGCGTTTCGCGCCGGCCTGCCCGGCCAGCCATGCGGTCCAGTCCGGCCACCAGCTGCCGTGATGCTCGATGGCGCCGGCCAGCCATTGCTGCGGCGACTCCGGCAGCGCATCGTTAGTCCAGTGGCTGCGCTTGTTCTTGGCCGGCGGGTTGATCACACCGGCGATATGGCCCGACGCACCCAGCACGAAGCGCAGCTTGTTCGCCAGCAGCGCGGTCGAGGCATAGGCCGCGGTCCACGGCACGATATGGTCTTCGCGCGAGCCGTAGATATAGGTCGGCACGTCGATGCTGGCCAGGTCCACCGGCACGCCGCACACGGTCAGCTTGCCCGGTACCTTGAGCTCGTTCTGCAGGTAGGTGTGGCGCAGGTACCAGCAGTACCACGGCCCCGGCAGGTTGGTGGCGTCGCCGTTCCAGAACAGCAGGTCGAACGGCACCGGCGTGTTGCCCTTCAGGTAGTTGTCGACCACGTAGTTCCACACCAGGTCGTTCGGGCGCAGGAACGAGAAGGTATTGGCCAGCTCAAGGCCGCGCAGCAGCGCGCACGGCGCGCCGGCGGCGCCGCCCAGCGTGGCCTCGCGCAACTGCACATGGCCCTCGTCGACAAAGACGTCGAGGATGCCGGTGTCGGCAAAGTCCAGCAGCGTGGTCAGCAGCGTGACGCTGGCGGCCGGGTGCTCGCCGCGCGCGGCCAGCACCGCCAGCGCGGTCGAGACAATGGTGCCGCCCACGCAGAAGCCGAGCACGTTGATCTTGTCCTGGCCGCTGATGTCGCGCGCGACTTCGATGGCGCGGATGGCCGCGTGCTCGATGTAGTCGTCCCAGGTGCTGCCGGCCATGCTGGCGTCCGGATTGCGCCACGACACCAGAAACACCGTATGTCCCTGCTCCACCACATGGCGCACCAGCGAGCTCTCCGGCTGCAGGTCCAGGATGTAGTACTTGTTGATGCACGGCGGCACCATCAGCAGCGGGCGCGCGTGCACCTTGTCGGTCAGCGGCTTGTACTGCAACAGCTGGAAGTACTCGTTCTCGAAGACCACGGCGCCTTCGGTCACCGCGACATTGCGGCCGACCTCAAACGCGCTCTCGTCGGTCTGCGAGATCTTGCCGCGTGTCAGGTCTTCCATCATGTTGCGCACGCCGGCACGCAGCGATTCGCCGCCCGACTCGATCAGCAGGCGCTGCGCCTCGGGATTGGTGGCAAGGAAGTTGGCGGGCGACATCGCATCGACCCATTGCGAGATCGCGAAGCGGATGCGCTGGCGGGTCTTGGCATCGGCCTCGACGGCATCGGCCAGCTCGGTCAAGGCGCGCGCATTGAGCAGGTAGAACGCGGCAGCGAAGCGATATGGGAGGTTGGTGCGCCATGCGTCGCCGGCGAAGCGCCGGTCGTGCAGCGGACCGGTGGCCTCGGCCTTGCCCTCGGCCATGGCCTGCCACAGCGCTGAGAAGTCCTTCATGTAGCGCTGCTGGATATCACCCAGCTGCGCCGGCGCGATCTTGACGCCTGCCAGCGCATCCAGGCCCGGAATGCCGGACGCGGCCGCGTGGCCGTTGCCTTCAGTGCCCTGCCACTGGCGGGACCATTCCAGCCATGTGGCTGGATCGAATGGCCCCGGCGTGAACTTGAATGGTTGGGACTTGCCTTCCTGCGTGGAAGCTGCCGCGCCTTTGCCGGTCGCCATGATTTGATTGTCTCTCTGCCGTCACTATTCGAACCGGCTCCGGGCATTGCCCTGGCCGGCACTTTGCATGGGGAGATGCTATCCGAATGGACCCGGCTTGCGCCTCCCCCAAAGCGGGAGGGTCTGCCGGCACATCTGCCCTGGAACTGGCTGGAAGCCCTCGACCGCACCTGCTGCGGCCGTGGCTTGCGTCCATTCCGATAGCGGCTCCCCTTTTATCCGGCAAGCGCGACATCCTCGCATGGAGACGCCATGCGCTATGCTTGCCGGAGAAACCTGGGAATCGTCAGCGATTCCGAGACATTTGAGTCCATTGTTGCCTTGCAACGCACGCGCTGTCAATGCGGGAATCCGCCTCGGCACTGCACGCTTCCCGACCTACCGGACGGTATGCAGCGCTCGCATCTGCCGAGGCCCCAGAGCATAGGCGAGAAGGATGAATTTTTGATGTACATCGTGGCCATTGGCTGGCTCTACGTGGCGCTGATGATGGCGATCACCGAGCACAACGTGGTGGCAGGCGTTGCCACCTTCCTGATGTATGGCATGGCGCCGGTGGCGCTGGTGCTCTACATCATGGGCACGCCCGGCCGCCGCCGACGCAAGGCTGAAGCCGAGCGCGCACAGGCGGCCAGGGGCAAGGACGAGTGAGGCAGCGGCGGGCTCAGTCCGCCAGCCAGACCAGGCTGGCCATGCGGCCGGTCACGCCATCGCGCCGATAGGAGTAGAAGCGACCGGCGTCGGCCACGGTGCAGGCGTCGCCGCCGTAGACCTCGGTACAGCCGGCGCGCGCCAGGCGCGTGCGCGCCAGCGCATAGATGTCGGCAAGGTACTTGCCCGGGGCACCAGGGCGGAAGGCTGCGGCAACCGCGACCTGTTCATCGGCGCGTGCCTGGGCCAGGAAGGCATCGCGCACTTCGGCACCCACCTCGAACGCATCGGGGCCGATGGCCGGGCCCAGCCATGCCAGCCAGCGCGCGGCACCGGCAGCGGCCTGCATCCGTGACAGCGTGGCTTCGATCACGCCGCTGCACAGGCCGCGCCAGCCCGCATGCGCGGCGCCCACCACCGTCCCCTGCGCATCGCATAGCAGCACCGGCAGGCAATCCGCCGTCATCACGGCGCAGACGTGGCCGGGTACCACCGCCAGGCTCGCGTCGGCCTGGGGCACGGGCGCGCCCGGGGCCGCCACATGGTCGACCGTGGCGACCGCGCAGCCATGCACCTGCTCCAGCCATTGCGGCATCGACGGCAGGCAGGCGGCCAGCCGCGCGCGGTTGCGCGCCACGTCGGCGGCGTCGTCGCCAACGTGGGTGCCCAGGTTCAGGCCGCCGGGGGCGCCGCCGGCAAGCCCGTACGGGCCCTTGCTGACACCGCCCTGGCGCGTGGTTGACAACGCGCGCACACGCGCCGGCGCGGGCCAGTCAGGGACCAGCCAGGCGCGATCAGGCGCTGCGCTCATCGTCATCGTCGTCCTCGTCATCACCAGCGTATTCCCAGTGGGCCTCGCCGCCTTCCCAGACTTCGTCCCAGCCTTCTTCATCCTCGTCGGCCTGCGCGCTTTCAAAATCCAGCGCATCGATCAGCGCCTGCAGGTCTTGCGGCGGCTGCGCGGTCCACGACATGCGCTTGCCGGTGGCCGGATGCACCAGGCCGAGCTGGTACGCATGCAGCGCCTGGCGCTCATACGGCACCGGCAGCGGTGCGCGGACCGCCGGGCGCTGCCCGCGCTGCGTGGCGCGGAAGTAGGCCGGGTCGCCCACCAGCGGGTGGCCGATCGACTCGAAATGCACGCGGATCTGGTGCGTGCGGCCGGTCTCCAGCTTGCACATCACCATCGACACGAAGCCCCGCCCCAGCGGCACCGTGGCCAGCGTGCGGAAATGCGTGCGCGACGGCTTGCCGCTGGCGGTATGCACGACCGCCATGCGCGTGCGCTCGCGCGGGTCGCGGCCGATGGGCGCGTCGATGGTGCCCTCGTCATAGGTGCGGCCCCACACCAGCGCGATATAGGTGCGCTTGACCGTGCGCGCCTGCAGCTGGCGCACCAGGTCGGTCTGCGCGGTCAGCGAGCGCGCCACCACCATCAGGCCGGAGGTTTCCTTGTCGAGCCGGTGCACGATGCCCGCGCGCGGCAGCAACGCTGCGCCGGGGTCGCGGTGCAGCAACCCGTTGAGCACGGTGCCGCTCCAGTTACCGGCAGCCGGATGCACCACCAGCCCGGCGGGCTTGTTGATCACCAGCAGGGTGTCGTCTTCATAGACCACGTCCAGCGGCACGTCCTCGGGCGAGAAAGCGGACGATTCCGGTGCGGCCTGCGGCTGGATTTCGATGCGGTTGCCCATCTGCACGGCGTCGCGCGGACGGCGCACGTGGCCGTCGACACGCACCGCGCCGCTTTCGATCCACTGCTGCAGGCGGCTGCGTGAAAACTCGCTGAAGTGACGCGCGAGCAATTTATCGAGCCGCTCGCCATGCGAGGCGCTGTCCACCTCCAGCGACAGGGTCACGGCCGGCTCGGCAGCCGCCGCGCCGCCGGGCGGCACCTCGGCAAGGTCTTCAAATTCCTCTGGATGGGCCTCGAAATCGGCCACGGACGCGGCTGCGCGCACCCGTTCTGGTGGAAGTCCTCCCACGCCAGCTCCTGCTTCGGGGTTGGGCTGGGGGCTTGGGCTATAATGCTTGACGCTATTTTTCTTCATCCGGGATACGATTGCCCATGCAATTGCAGAGCATGAAACGCGCGCGCTGGCGCACGACAATTGGAGCGGTTCTGCTCGCAGGCGGCTGCGTCATGCTGTCTGCATGCGGCCTGCTGGCGGACCAACCCGACGAGACCGCAGGCTGGTCGGCCAACAAATTATATTCGGAAGCCAAGGATGCGCTGGATGGCGGCGACTACACGCGTGCCGTCAAGCTGTATGAAAAGCTCGAAGGCCGCTATCCGTTTGGGCGCTATGCACAGCAGGCCCAGATCGATACCGCCTACGCAAACTACAAGGATGGTGAAACGGCAGCAGCCCTGGCCGCGGTGGACCGCTTCATCCAGCTGCACCCGAACCATCCCAATATCGATTACGCCTACTACCTCAAGGGCCTGATCAACTTCAACGACAACCTGGGCTGGCTGGGCCGCTTCTCGGGCCAGGACCTGAGCGAGCGCGACCCCAAGGCCGCGCGCGCCGCCTATGACGCGTTCAATACGCTGATCACGCGCTACCCGGAAAGCAAGTACACCCCCGACGCCACGCTGCGCATGCAGTACATCGTCAACTCGCTGGCCCAGCACGAAGTGCACGCCGCGCGCTACTACTACCGGCGCGGCGCATACCTCGCCGCCGTCAACCGCGCCCAGCAGGCGCTGAAGGACTATGACGGCGCTCCGGCCAACGAAGAAGCGCTGTACATCATGGTCCGTTCATATGACGCGATGGGAATGAAGGACCTGCGCGACGACACCGCACGCGTGATGGAGCGCAATTTCCCGGACAGCGATTTCATCAAGTACGGCGCGCGCCGCAAGGACAAGTCCTGGTGGGAAGTGTTCTGACGCCGGCTGGCCAGAGGCCATAAAAAAACGGGACGTATCCTCCGATACGTCCCGTTTTTCTTTTTCCGGCACCTGTGCGATCAGTCCGCTGCCGCGGCCTCCTTGCCAGGACCGCGCAGCGACTCCAGGAACCGCACCACCGTCGCCGCCTCACGCGTGCGCGTGAACGGCGGCAGGCTTTGCCAGATCTGACGGCCATAGGGCTTCTCGACCAGCCGCGTATCGAAGATCGCCAGCACGCCGCGGTCCGATTCCGAGCGGATCAGCCGCCCTGCCCCCTGCTTGAGCGTGATCACCGCATGCGGCAGCTGGTGCACGGCAAACGGGCTCAGGCCCTTCTTCTGCAGCACTTCCATGCGCGCGGCCAGCACCGGGTCGTCGGGCGGCGCGAACGGCAGCTTGTCGATGATCACCAGCGACAGCGCCTCGCCGCGCACATCCACGCCCTCCCAGAAGCTCTGGCTTCCGACCAGCACCGCGTTGCCCAGCTCGCGGAAGCGGTCCAGCAATTCGGTGCGGCTGACCTGGCCCTGCACCAGCAGCGGCAGGTTCAGGCCGCGCTCGGCAAACGCGTCATAAAGCAGGTCCGAGGCACGCTGCACGGCGCGCAGCGTGGTGCACAGCAGGAAGGTGCGTCCGCCGGCGGCCTCGATCAGCGGCAATGCCGCCTGCACCACCGCGTCGGTGAACTGCGGCGACTGCGGCTGCGGCATATCGCGCGGCACGTAGAGCAGCCCCTGCTTCGCGTAATCGAACGGGCTGGGCAGCGTCAGCGAGCGGTCCTTGTCGAGCCCCAGCTGCGCCGCGTAGTGGGTGAAATTCCCCTTCACCGACAGCGTCGCCGAGGTGAAAACCCAGGCGCGCGGCTGGCCGTCGCGCTGGCGCGTGAAGATCGGCGCGATCGACAGCGGCGTGCGGTGCAACTGCACAGTATGCGAGAACACCTCGACCCAGCGCACGGTTTCAGGGCCGGCAGGCAGCGCCGGCGCGGCTTCGCCGTCGCCCTCGGTCGGCTGCGGTGCCGGCGCGGGCGCGGCATCGGCGCGCCACGCGGCCAGCTTGTTGGCCAGCTCCAGCGCGCGGCGGTGGCATTGCTGCAGCGATTCGGCACGCTCGGCCTGGCTTTCGAGCATCTCGACGAAGTCTGACAGGGCTTCGTCCAGCGCATCGAGCGTTTCGTTGAAAGGCTCGGCGATACGGCGGTCGGCCTCGATCTGGCCCAGCGCCAGCCGCGCATTGTCCTTGCTGAAGGCCAGGCGCAGGTCGCGCGCGGCGCGCTCCAGCGGCGCGGCCAGCGCAACCCAGTCCACCGCATCGCGCGCGTGCGACAGGCCTTCGGCCACGGTATCGCGGGCGATTTCCAGCAGCTGGCTGGTGGACAGCGTCTCGCCGAAGAACAGCGTGGCGGTCTCGGGCAGCTGGTGGGCTTCGTCGAAGATCACGGTGTTGGCGGCCGGCAGCAGTTCCGCCATGCCGGTGTCGCGCAGCACCACGTCGGCAAAGAACAGGTGATGGTTGACCACCACCACGTCGGCCTGCTGCGCTTCCTTGCGCGCGCGCATCACAAAGCATTCCTTGTAATGCGGGCATTCCGATCCCAGGCAGTTGTCGCGCGTGGAGGTCACCATCTGCCATACCGGCGCGTTCTCGGGAACGGACGCCAGCTCGGCCTTGTCGCCGGTGGAGGTTTCCTTGATGAAGCGGCCGATGTCGCGCAGCCACGCCGCATCCTGGCGCGACGCCAGGCGGCCGTTGGCCTGAGCGCGTTCCAGGTGGTAGTGGCAGACGTAGTTGGCGCGGCCCTTGAGCAGCGCCACCGAGACCGGCACGTTCAGCGCATGGCGCACCGTGGGGATGTCGCGCAGGAAGAGCTGGTCCTGCAGGTTCTTGGTGCCGGTCGACAGGATCACCTTGCCGCCCCACAGCATCGCCGGCACCAGGTAGGCGTAGGTCTTGCCGGTGCCGGTGCCCGCTTCGACGATGACGGAATCGTTCTGCACGATCGCGTCGGCGACGGCCTCGGCCATCTTGTGCTGCGAGGCGCGCGGCCGGTAGCCGGGAATCGCCTGGGCCAGCGTGCCGGTATCGGCAAAGATGGTGGCCAGTTCCGCGCCGCGGCTGGCGTCGTCGTCGGCGGGCGCGGCAGGCGCGGGCGACCCGGCGTCGGTCAGGCTGACGGCTTCGGACGGCTCAGGAGAATCTGGAAGATCGGACAAGGCAGGGGGAGATGTTGTATGGGCCGCCGGACAGCGCCGGCGGCGATCGGCAAGCCTGGCGCGAATGCGCTCAGGCCGGCACGTCGGGTTCGAGCTGCAGCTGCAGCAGCGTGATGGCGTCCTTCAGCTTGAGGCGGCGCTTCTTCAGCCGGCGCAGCTGCAGTTCGTCATGGACGGCATCGTTGGCAAGGCGGTCGATCAGGAAATCCAGGTCGCGGTGCTCGATCTGCAACTCCATGATGCGCCGCTCCAGGGTATTCAGGTTGCTGTCCATCTATGCCTCCGCTGCGCAGTCACGGTGCCGGACCTCAAAAGCCGAACGGGCGCGGCGCCGATGCCTGCCCCTGTTGCTCCTTCGCCTTGGCGCGGCGCTCTTCCAGCTCCTTCTGGCGCCGTTCGAGGTCGCGCTGCTTGGCCTCGTATGCCTTGACATTCTCCTGCCGCTGGCGGGCCTGCTCGGCGCCCTTCTGCTGGGCCTCCTGCATGCGGGCATCGAAGTCAGACTGCTTCTTTTCGTACGCCTGCGCATTGGCGGCACGCTGCGGCGCCTCGCCCTGGCGCTGCGCCTCGCGCAGCTGCTGTTCCTGCTGCTTCTTCTGGAAGGCCTCGCGGCTGGACTGCTCGCTGGCCGAGCGCTTCGGCTGGCTGGCCTCGAACTCGGCGCGGCGCAGCGCCTGTTCGCGGTCGCGCTCGGCGGCGCGGTAGGCGCGTTCGGCCTCGCCTACCTCCAGTTCGCGCTTGCGCAGCACCTGCAGCTCCTCGCGCTGGACTTCCTTGGCGCTGTTGATGCAGTGGTTGACAAAGAACTTGCCGTAGCACTCGCGCTCGGCGGCCGCAAAGCGGTAGTTGGTCCAGGCGCGCGAATCCTCGACGGCCTTGCGTTCGGCGGCAAAGTCGCGCTGGCCGTTGGCGGCGGGTGGCGCCGCGGGCGCGGAAGTCTGGGCGCGCGCCTCGCGCAGCGGCATCAGCACGGCGCATGCAGCCACGGCCAGTGCAGCCAGGCGGCCGAAGCGGAACAGGGAAGTTTCAGGCACGTTGGCGAAGGTTGGCATGGCCAGGATGGTGGCCTTGGCGGCGGCCGGGCGGGACTTGACGGTCATGACCGGATTCTAGCATCCGGGCCGGGCACCGGCCTGCCCTGCCGGGCCGTTGCGGACGTGCGCGGGACGCCGCCCGCCCCGCACCCGCTGCGCGCCCTGGCGAATCCCTTGCGCGCTTGTGGCAAAATGCCCCGCTTTCGACTGACTGCGTTTCTCGCCGCGCTCTCCGATGTCCAACCTGCCCGCATCCGTCTCGCAAAAGATCGTCTCGCTCATCGCGGCTGAACTGTCCGTGCAGCCCCGCCAGGTGGCCGCGGCCGTGGCGCTGCTCGACGAAGGCGCCACCGTGCCCTTCATCGCCCGCTACCGCAAGGAAGTGACCGGCAACCTCGATGACACGCAGCTGCGCAACCTGGAAGAGCGCCTGCTGTACCTGCGCGACATGGAAGACCGCCGCGCTGCCATCCTCGCGTCGATCCAGGAGCAAGGCAAGCTGACGCCCGAGCTGCAGGCCGCCATCGAGGCCGCCGAAACCAAGCAGGCGCTCGAAGACCTCTACCTTCCCTACAAGCCCAAGCGCCGCACCCGCGCCCAGATCGCGCGCGAATGCGGGCTGGAGCCGCTGGCGCTGGCACTGCTGGCCGATCCCACGCTGGATCCGCAGGCCGAGGCCGCCAGGTACGTCAACGGCAACCCGACCGCCGACGGCGGCGTGCCTGACGTCAAGGCCGCGCTGGACGGCGCGCGCGACATCCTGTCCGAGCAGTTCGGCGAGACTGCGGAACTGCTGGGCAAGCTGCGCGAGCACCTGTGGACCAACGGCGTGGTGTCCTCCACCGTGATGGAAGGCAAGGAAACCGCCGAGGAAGAGAAGTTCCGCGACTACTACGCCTACAGCGAGACCATCCGCACGGTGCCGTCGCACCGCGCGCTGGCGCTGTTCCGCGGCCGCAACGCGGGCGTGCTGATGGTCAAGCTGGGCCTGGGCGAGGAACAGGACGCGATGGTGCCGCACCCGTGCGAAGGCATGATCGCGCGCCATGTCGGCATCCAGCAGTTGGGCCGCCCGGCCGACAAGTGGCTGGGCGACGTATGCCGCTGGTGCTGGCGCGTCAAGGTGCAGCCCCACCTGGAAACCGAACTGCTGACACAGCTGCGCGAAACTGCGGAGAACGAAGCCATCAAGGTGTTCGGCCGCAACCTGCATGAGCTGCTGCTGGCCGCGCCGGCCGGGCCCAAGTCGGTGATGGGCGTCGACCCGGGCATCCGCACCGGCTGCAAGATCGCCGTGGTGGACAGCACCGGCAAGCTGCTGGACACCGCCACCATCTACCCGCACGAGCCGCGCCGCGACTGGAACGGCTCGCTCGCCACGCTGGCGCGCCTGGCAAGGCAGCACAATGTGGCGCTGGTGTCGATCGGCAACGGCACCGCCAGCCGCGAAACCGACAAGCTGGTGCAGGACCTGATGAAGCAGATGCCCGAGCTGAAGCTGACCAAGATCGTGGTCAGCGAGGCCGGCGCTTCGGTGTATTCGGCGTCGGAACTGGCCGCCAAGGAATTCCCGGACCTGGACGTGTCGTTGCGCGGCGCGGTGTCGATTGCCCGCCGGCTGCAGGATCCGCTGGCCGAACTGGTCAAGATCGATCCCAAGTCGATCGGCGTGGGCCAGTACCAGCATGACGTCAACCAGCGCGAGCTGGCGCGGGCGCTGGACGCCGTGGTCGAAGACTGCGTCAACGCCGTGGGCGTGGACGTCAATACCGCCTCGGCGCCGCTGCTGGCGCGCGTGTCGGGCCTGAACACGGTGCTGGCGCGCAATATCGTCGAGTTCCGCGACGCCAATGGCGCCTTCCCCAACCGTAACGCGCTGAAGCAGGTGCCGCGCCTGGGCGACAAGACCTTCGAGCAGGCCGCCGGCTTCCTGCGCATCAACGACGGCGACAATCCGCTGGACCGCTCCTCGGTGCACCCGGAAGCGTATCCGGTGGTGCAGCGCATCCTGGAACACGTCAAGAAGGGCCTGCGCGACGTGATGGGCAACCGCGACGCGCTGCGCGGGCTGTCGCCGACGCAGTTCACCGACGACTCCTTCGGCCTGCCGACCGTGCGCGACATCCTGTCCGAGCTGGAAAAGCCGGGCCGTGACCCGCGCCCCGAGTTCAAGACCGCAACCTTCCAGGAAGGCGTGGAAGACGTGAAGGACCTGCAGCCCGGCATGGTGCTGGAAGGCGTGGTCACCAACGTGGCAGCCTTCGGTGCGTTTGTCGATATCGGCGTGCACCAGGACGGCCTGGTCCACATCTCGGCACTGTCCAGCAAGTTCGTCAAGGACGCGCATGAGGTGGTCAAGGCCGGCCAGATCGTCAAGGTCAAGGTGATGGAGGTCGACGTCAAGCGCAACCGCATCGGCCTGTCGATGCGCCTGGACGACGAGCCAGGCCAGGCCGCGGCGCGTGCCGGCGGCGACCGTGGTGACCGCGGCGGCCAACGCAACGGCGGCGGCAAGGGCTTCAACGGCGGCCGCCGCGAGGCGGAACCGGCCAGCGCCATGGCCGCGGCCTTCGCCAAGCTCAAGCGCTAGCCCGCAAGCCGATGGCATGACGCCCCGCACGGGCGACCGTGCGGGGCGTCGTCGTTTTCAGCCGCCGTGCGCGATCCGAACGGCCAGGCCCTTGCCGGCGCCATCGGTGCGGTTGGCGAACGCAATCTCCAGCCCATGCAGCCGCGCCACGCGCTGCGCGATCGAAATGCCGAGGCCGTGGCCCTGCTCGCGCTGCCCCGATCCGCCACGGAAGAAGCGATCGCCCAGCCGCGCCAGCACGTCAGGCGCGACGCCCGGGCCCTGGTCGAGCACCGTGACGCTGTCGGGCCGGAAATCGATGGTCACCAGCGCGCCCGGCGGGCTGTAGCGGATGGCGTTGTCGAGCAGGTTGCGCAGCAGCAGCGACAGCAGGTTGGCGTCACCCGCCACCGGCAATGGCGCCTGCCCTTCCGGGGGCCACTCCAGCTCGACGTCGACCTGCTTCCGCTGCGCCAGAGCCAGGCAGTCCGACAGCGCCTGCTGCGCCACCGGGATCCAGTTGACCGGCTGGCGTGACGGCAGGCCGGCAGCATCTTCCAGCCGGCTCAGCGTCAGCAGCTGCGACACCAGCCGGCTGATGCGGTCGATGCCGGTGGCCACGTTGGCGCGTGCCTGCGCGCGCTCGGCGTCATCGGCCGAACGCTCGGCGATTTCCCACTGCGCCTTCAGCGCGGCCAACGGCGTGCGCATCTCATGGGCAGCATCGGCGGTGAGGCGCCGTTCATGCTCGATCGAATCCGACACGCGCGCCAGCAGGCGGTTCATGGCGTGCACCAGCGGCACCAGTTCGCCCGGCACTGCCTGCAGGCTGAGCGGCCGGCGGTCTTGGGGGGCGCGGCCTTCAATATCGGTCGACAACGCGCGCACCGGCGCCATCGCGCGCCGCATGAACCAGATCAACAGGCCGATCAGCACCGGCAGGCCTGCGGCCCACGGCAGCACCTGCGCGGCGATATAGGACAGGATCAGCTCATTGCGCTCGGCCAGTTGCTGGCCCACGCAGACGCGCCAGCCCGTGTCGGGATCATCGAGGTAGTAAAGCCGCCAGGACTGCTTGTCGATGGTGACGTCGGTAAAGCCCTTCACTCCTGGCGCACGCGGCAGCAGGTCGCCCTCGGGATCGATATGCAAGGGCTTGCCGTCCGGCAGCCAGGCGGCGATGGCGAGATCGCCCAGGCCCGCATCGCCCTGGTCGCCCTCGACCAGCTCTGGCAGCCGGGTGCGCGACGGCGCCGCGGCGACATCCACCAGCGGCACCACCGAATGCATCTGCAGCGCCATGCGCACCATGTCGGTGTCATAGAGTTCATTGATCTCGTGCCGGGCGCGCACGTAGGTCATGCCGATGGTCAGCAGCCACACCACCGGCGCGGCGATCAGCACCGCAAGGATGAGCCGGCGCTGCAACGTCATGTGCAATCCTCGGCCGCGCCCAGCGTGTAGCCGGCGCCGCGGAAGGTGCGCACGATCTTCGGATGGATCTTGCGGCGCAGGTGGTGGATATGGACTTCCAGCGCGTTGCTTTCAACGCCGCCCTGCCAGTCATAGAGCTTGTCGCGCAGGAAGTCGCGCGTCAGCAGCCGGTTGGGGTGCGCCAGCAGCAGCTCCAGCAGCATGGCTTCGCGGCTGGTCAGCTCCAGGGGCTTGCCCTGCCAGTACGCCTGGCGCGCGGCCGGATGGAATTCCAGCGCGCCGTGCTTCCACACTGGAGACGACAGGCCCGCGGCGCGGCGGGTCACGGCACGCAGCCGGGCCGCCAGCTCATCGAGCGCGATCGGCTTGACCAGGTAGTCGTCGGCACCGGCGTCAAGGCCGCCGATGCGGCTGTCGATCGCATCGCGCGCGGTCAGCACGATCACCGGGATGCGGCTGCCGCGCGCACGCCAGCGCGCGAGCAGCGACATGCCGTCTTCCCCTGGCAGGCCCAGGTCCAGCACCACGGCATCGTAGTGGACCACGCCGAGCGCATGGTCGGCTTCGGTGCCGGTGCTGAACCAGTCGACCGCATAGTCGAGCAGCTGCAGGCCGCGCCGCAGCCCGTCACCCAGCATCGGGTCGTCTTCAACAATAAGGATTCTCATTTTCTCGGGTGACCCGGACGTATCACGGTATTGTGTGCGCCCCGCCTTAATGTGCCATTAAGGTTCGCGAACTATCCTGCGCTCACTTTGCAGGCGCCCCGCTGTTCAACGCGGCGCGGGCCGTCAGCGTGGACATGGCCTTGCCGCCGAGCGCCTGCACGCCGCCACGCGCGCCACCACCCACCCTTCCCTTTCACGCCGAGCCGTTTGCGCATCATGCACCGTTCCGACCGCCTCGCCGCCGAGCCTGGGCTCATCAGCGCCCGGCCCGCCGCGCCGTGGCATGCCACGCGGCTGGCGGGCGTGCCCGCGGTGACGCTCGGGCTGGTGGTGCTGGCGTTCGCGCTGCTTTGGTTCGGCACGCTGGGCGTGCGCCACCTGCTCGGGCCCGACGAGGGCCGCTATGCCGAGATCGCCCGCGAGATGCTGAGCACGGGCGACTGGGTCACGATCCGCTACAACGGGCTGAAGTACTTCGAGAAGCCGCCGTTCCATATGTGGGCCACGGCGGTGTCGTACGCGCTGTTCGGCATCGGCGACTGGCAGGCGCGGCTGTGCGTGGCGCTGGCCGGCATCGCCGGGCTGGGAATATCGATGCTGGCCGCCGCGCGCTGGTTCGGCGCGCGTGCGGGCTTGCTGGCCGGACTGGTGCTGGCAAGCGCGCCCATGTGGAACCTCGCCGCGCACTTCAATACGCTGGACATGACGCTGTCCGGCAGCATGGCCTGCGTGCTCGCGTGCATGCTGCTGGCCCAGCATCCGCACGCCACGGCGCCGGCACGCCGCCGCTGGATGCTGGCGTGCTGGGCGGCCATGGGCGTGGCGGTGCTGACCAAGGGGCTGGTCGGGCTGGCGCTGCCGGGACTGGTGCTGGTGGTGTACACCTGCGTGACGCGCGACCTCGCACGGTGGCGCCGCCTGCATGCGCCGGCCGGCATCGCCCTGATGCTGCTGGTGGCGATGCCTTGGTACTGGCTGGTGGCGCGGCGCAATCCGGAATTCCTGCGCTTTTTCTTTATCCACGAGCACTGGCAGCGATACACCTCGACCGTGCATGCGCGCAAGGGCGGGCTGTGGTACTTCGTGCCGCTGCTGGTGGGCGGCTTCCTGCCGTGGCTCGGGCTGGTTCCCGGCATGGTCCGCGCGGTCGGGCAGCGTACCGGCGTGGTTGCCGCGGGTGGGTCCAGGCCGTTCCAGCCTGCGCTGATGGCAGGGCTGTGGGCGGTGTCGATCTTCGTGTTCTTCAGCCTGTCGGGCTCGAAGCTGCCCGGCTACATCCTGCCGCTGTTTCCCGCACTGGCGATCCTGGCGGGCGCAGCGCTGGCGCGGACCGGTGACCAACCGTGGCGCAGGCAGCTGTGCGCCATGCTGGCGGTGGGCGCGATCGGCCTGCTGGCAAGCCCGGTCGTGGCCACGCTGGATTCCAACAACACCCCCAACGCGCTGTACCGCGCGTATGCCGCATGGGTGGCGCTGGCATTCGCGCTGGTGATTATCAGCGCCGCCATCGGGCTGTGGCTGCTGCGGCGGCATGGCCGCCTGGCCAGCATCACGGCCTATGCATTCGGCATGCTGCTGGCGTTCTCCACGGCATTGCTGGGCCATGAAGCGATCGGCCGCTCCGCCTCGGGCATCGACATGGTGGCGCCGATCGAACGCGTGCTGCGCCCCGGCATGCCGCTCTACGGCGTCGGCATGCTCGACCATACCCTGCCCTTCTACCTGCGCCATCCGCTCACCATGGTGGCGCAGGCCGACGAGCTCGCGTTCGGCGCCGGACAGGAGCCGCAGAAGTGGCTGCCGACCCTCGATGACTTCGTCGATGCCTGGCAGCATGGCCCGCGTGCCATCGCGCTGCTCTCGCCGCAGGCATTCTCTGAACTGAGCGCGCGCGTGCCGATGCATGTCGTCGCGCGCGACTGGCGGCGCGTGGCCGTCGCCAACTTCCCCCTCGCCGGCGCGCGCTAGCCGCGCCCGCGCCACCCGC